>JAFGFL010000060.1 GCA_016931055.1 Candidatus Omnitrophota bacterium
GGTTCTTTAGCGGAAACGGAATATTTATTAGAATTCTGTTTTAGGCTGAAATATCTCGGACAAGACGCCTTTAAATCATTAGAACAAAAAAGATCCGAAGTCGGCGCATTACTTTGGAGTTTTTATCATAACTACCAAACTGTGTCTTAAGTCTTGTGTTCTTGTGTTCTTGTGTTCTTGTGTTCTTGTGATCTTGTGTTCTTGTGATCTTGTGTTCATTGTATTTGGGATTAACTATCGATAATACAGACTCACGTTATGGACCGCAAAAATTATAATATCATTATTTACAGCACAGTCGCGATAGTCGCGATATTCTTTGTCGCCTTCCGGTTTTTTAATATATCGGTCCAGCGGCAGATGGATGCGCAGATGTTCAAACAGGCCAAAGGGACTGCGGCTGCTGAATTAAAAAAAACGCGCGAAGAGGAAATTAAGGAAGAAAAAAAGATTGTTGAAGATAACAAGTTGACGCCCGAGACCATCAAAGTGCAAAAGGAAAGCGTCCTGCAGGAGAACCAGTATTATTGGGATGCGAACACGAAGGCGATATTGGATAAGACGGATATCTTAGAACGCATGGATGAAACGGGGGTGTTTGAAGGGAACATGAGGACGCCCGAACAATTTAAGCTGCAAATTCAACGCATCGACGAGCGTATCCGGGAATATGAGCAAAGGGTCCAAAACGATCCGGGCGACGATTCCGCGCACCAGAAATTAAGGAACCTCTATATGCTTAGGGCCACGGTCAGCGGGCTTGAAGAGACGGTGGTTGAGAAGTAACTTGCCGGGCAATGGACAAGTGCACAAGAGCACAAGAGCACAAGACACAAGAACACAACCTGGTTGTGCACTTGTGCGCTTGTGCTCTTGTGTTCTCATAAATGATGGCGGCTTTTCAACAAAGGAATAACCCGATTATGTCCCAACCATCCAAACAGCCAATTGTCCTCATGTACCACGGTATCGTGTCTGAATGGACGGCCCTTCCGAAAACAAGGGAAGTCGGCGCGGACCTCTACGATGTGCCAACAGTCCATTTCATGGAACAGATGGAATGGCTGAAGGCGAATCAATACAGGGTTAAGATTTTTGAGGATGGGATGCCGGCGCCCGGCGAACACGAGGTCGTATTGACCTTTGACGATGGGGAGATGAACAATTATGACCAGGCGCTTCCTGTCCTTAAGAAGTGCGGGTTTCCCGCGTATTTTTTTGCCATTGCCAAACGTGTCGGGGAGCGGGGCTATATGGGTTGGGACGAACTTCGCGCGATGCATAAGGCCGGAATGGCCATCGGCTCCCACGGCTTTAGCCATGAGATCCTGACCAACCTCCTGGACTCGCAGGTCGAGGAGGAATTGCGCGCGTCCAAACGGTATCTTGAGCGGAATTTGAATATTCCCATAGACGCGTTTTCCGTGCCGCGGGGATTCTGCAACAACCGTATTATCCGCATGGCTTATGATGCGGGGTACAAGCAGGTCTTTATTACGGATCACCCCAGAGCATTGAGAATTGAGTGTTTAAGCCGCATCGCGGTCAAACCGAACTGGTCGCTTGAACGGTTTGAACTGGCTCTCATTGGGGAAGTCCCGATAATGGAACAGATAAAAAGCTGGAGTATCCGTATTGCGAAAAGAGTTTTTGGCAGCAACATTTATGACTGGATACGGAAGATGCTGTTGAAAATATAAAGACACAAGAGCACAAGAGCACAAGAGCACAAGAGCACAAGAAATGGGATGCGGAATGATAAATGCCAAATGAATTCCTAATGAAAATGACAAACGGCAGAATCAAAAATTGGAGAATTCGTATAAATTTAACTTTTATTATTTGTCATTAATCCTATCTTTGCGCTCTTGTGCTCTTGTGATCTTTTGTCAAACATATTTAATCCTATGACTTTTATTTTCTGGCTTCTATTATTGCTGATTATTTATTGTTACTTCGGCTATCCAATTCTTTTGTGCTGTCTGAGCTGGATCCTGGATCGTCCGGTTATGAAAGGGGAATGGGAACCGACGGTCTCGGTTGTTCTTTCGATTTGGAACGAAGAGGATGTTATCGAACGCAAGGTCAAAAATCTATTGTCACTGGAATATCCTGCCGAGAAAATCGAATTCTTGATCGGGTCGGATGGCTCATCAGACCAAACCAATGAAATCATCCGTCAAATTTCGGATCCGCGGGTTCACTTTATAGAGAGCGTAAAACGGCGAGGGAAAATGGCCACTCTTAATGAGCTGGCCAAGGCAGCGAAACATGAGGTCATTGTTTTTACGGACGCCCGTCAGACATTCAAAAAGGACGCGGTAAGGGTTTTAGTACGTAATTTTAATGATCCAAAAATCGGGTGTGTGAGCGGAGAGCTTATGCTTGCCGAGAAAGAGGGGGCGACCGCGAAAGGAATCAGCCTTTACTGGAATTATGAGAAATTTATCCGCAAGGCGGAAAGCCGCATCCATTCCATGTTGGGCGCGACGGGTGCGATTTACGCGATCCGCCGGGAATTATTTTTGGCAATCCCGGAACATATCGTTCTCGACGACATGTTTGTGCCGTTTAAGATTATTCAAAAAGGGTACCGCGCGGTCTTTGATTCTTGCGCGATTGCCTATGATGAAGTTGCCGATAGCCCAAAGGAAGAATACCGGCGCAAGGCCCGAACGCTTTATGGGAATTACCAGATATTCTGGTCTTTCCGTGACATGTTCAATCCTTTCAAAAGCCCAATCGCGGTTCAATTGTTTTCCCATAAATTCTTGCGGGTTTTAATACCGTTTTTTATGATTGCGCTGTTTTTCATGAATTGGCATTTGAGTAGCCGATTATTGTACGGATTGTTTTTTGACCTGCAGAAAATATTTTATCTCATGGCTGTCATTGGCGGCTTGGCAAGGAACCAAAAGTATGGTATCCTCAAAGGCATTTCCAAAGCGTGTTATATTCCTTATGTGTTTTGCTTGCTCAACTTTTCCGCGTTTGTTGGCTTTATAAGGTTTATTATTATAGGTCAGGAGATTCGGTGGGAAAAGGCGAGAGAGAAAGAGGCTTAGATATTATGGTCAAGACGGTTCTTAAAAATCATTTGAAACTGTTATGTGCGGCGGCTGTTTTTTTGTTTTCCTATGTCCCGACTTTTATCTGGATGTGGGACCGGTGGTTCGCGCGGGATTCCTATTACAGCCACGGGGTCCTCGTGCCTTTTGTGACGGCGTTCTTAATATGGCAGAAGAGGGGAGAGCTCACCTCGACGGAAAAGAGCGAATCAGGATGGGGGATGCCCCTGATTGTTGCGGGGATGCTCTTGCATATTTTCGCGTCACTCTTGCGGGTCTATTTTGTTTCCGGGTTTTCAATGCTGATCGTGCTGGCGGGGTTGATCCTTTATTTTTACGGCTTGGCGGTATTTCAAAAAATCCTTTTCCCCGTTTTATTCCTGGTCTTTATGGTCCCCATGCCGCTGATTATCATCACCAATGTCAGCTTTCAGATGAAGATTTTCGCGGCGAAAATCGCAGCAGGAATTTTAAATAACATCGGGATACCGGCCTTGCGCCAGGGCAGTTTGATCATCATGAGAAATGCCCAGGTTGTTGTCGATGACGTCTGCAGCGGTTTGAGGTCGCTGATCTCTTTGATGGCCCTGGGGAGCATTTTCGCGTACTGGATGAAGTCATCGGCCGTCAAAAAATATGTGTTGTTTGCGGCTACGATCCCGATTGCCGTTTTGACGAATGTGGCGCGGATCATTTTTCTTTCATCCATCGCGGAAATCTGGGGGCCGCAATCCGCGATTGGTTTTATCCATGACGCGTCCGGTTTTCTCGTTTTCGCGCTGGCATTTATTTTACTTTATGTGATGGTGAGGATATTGGAATGAAGCGTCATAAGACCGACATCCCGTTTTACCTGATCATCGCCATGTCCCTTATCGCGGGGATCATATCGTGGCGGATCTATTTCAAGGTTTATCGCCAGGACGACACTGTCAATATCCATTATTTTCCGAAGCAAATTGAGGATTGGACGGCCGAGGAAATACCCATTTCCGATGATGATAAGGCCATGCTTGAGACGGATAATGTCTTTATCCGCCGTTATGCGAATGCGCGGGATGAAGAGGTCTTTTTGTTTGTTGTCTATTCCCAGAATAACCGCAAAGTTTCACATCCGCCGGAAATCTGTTACACGGGAGGAGGGGCCGCCATCCTCAACAATGTCCATGATTCTTTTGTTTCGGCGGCTGGCGGTGAAGAGATACAGGTGAACCGTCTGAGGGTCGAAAGAGGCGGCGCAGAACAAATCTTTGTTTACTGGTTCAAAGTGGGGGATTCTTTTACCTCCAATTATTGGGTACAGCAAGGGCAAATTGCCTTAAGGTCCTTTTTAGGGCGGCCTGCCAGCAGCGCGCTTATTAGGATCTCTTCAACGGTCAAGAATGGAAAAGAAACAGAGGCAACCGAAGTCATTAAGAAATTCGGGCGGCTGATCGTTTCACATCTGCTCAAATACCTTCCATAATTTTAATAATCATTTGAAAATAATTATAAGAATATCATTATAAGTGTTTAGTAACATAAACGCATGTTCATAAAAGTCAACATAAAAACCGCCACAAATGTCATGACATGTCTATGCATGTCATACTATAACCTACCAAGCGCTTTTTCCTTCTTATAACTTCATTATTTTCAAGATGTTATAGAGATAAAAAATTTTTTCAAAATAGCTAGATATTGGCATGGTATTTGCTCATTTAAGGGTATCTGCTGAAAAAAGAAAGCGCTTTCAATAGCGAAAAATAGTATGAGTCGAATCCCTAAAAAAGTGAAAAGTTTGTTGGCGGTATTTGCGATTATGACCGTTTTGGCGGCATTCGTAAGTACTGCTTGGGCAACGTTTTCTGCAATAACTTCCGTTGAGAAATCGTATCGTTATGATCTTAATGAGGGGCCTGATGTTGTCAAAATCGGCACGGAAAGAGCTCCGAGAGCGCGTGCACCTGAACCTACGACATTAGCTTTATTCGGAAGCGGCCTTATGGGTATGATCATTAGTTTTGTGCGGCGGACATATGCCAGGGCAAAACGGATTTTTGATATTCTTGCCTCTATTGTTGGGATAATGGCGCTATCGCCGGTATTCCTTCTTACGGCGTTATTGATAAAATTGACTTCCAAGGGGCCGGTTTTCTATTTTCAAGTGCGGGTTGGGAAAATGGGAAGGCTCTTTAATATGTATAAATTCCGGACCATGAAAGTGAATGCGGAGAAGGAAACAGGACCGGTTTGGGCGGCTGCAAATGATAACCGTTTAACGCCAATCGGCAATTTTTTGAGGAAAACGCATATTGATGAGATCCCTCAGTTCATTAATATTCTCAAGGGGGAGATGAGCCTTATCGGGCCGAGGCCGGAGCGGCCGGTCTTTGTTGAGAGATTTAAAGAAGAAATTAAGGGTTATGAGCGGCGGCTTGCCGTTAAGCCGGGGATCACCGGGTTAGCTCAGGTTTGGCATCGTTATGATGAAACGATTGCGGATGTAAAAAAGAAGCTCAGGTATGATCTTCTGTACATCGAGAAGATGTGTTTCTGGGCGGATATCAACATTATGCTGCGTACCTTCCGCGTTGTTGCGACGGGCGAAGGCGCGCGATAAATACATTTTTGGGCGCTAAATATTAACAAGAGAGGAGAAAGAAATGAAAAACAGTCTTTCAAAAATCATGAAACTGGTTGCAATGGCTGGGACGCTTCCTTTTATTTATGGATGCGGTTCTGGCGGCGGCAGTTCATTGGCCAGCACTCTATTTGGCCCTGATAGCGGTATCAGTGATACCCTGTCTAGCTTAGGGTCAAGCATAGATCTGTCCAGCGCCAGCTCAAGCCTCACTCAAGGGGCAACGGAGCTTGCTACATTGCATCAACCTGAACCTGCCAGTATGTTGCTGTTGGGAAGCGGTTTGATTGCGGCCATGTATTTCTCACGCCGTAAGAAGTAACGACATCTTCCACAATTAACCAAGTGATATAACTGGATATTTTATTCAGATATATTGGATAATCTATGTTTAGATGGTATGTATAGAATAGGGTAGGTTATAGATAGACAACCTACCCTATTTTTGTTTCATCATATTTAATAGTAATATTAATATGTTAGGTAGCAGCTATCGTTCCATTGTTGACACTTTATCTTGATTTTGATAGAATTTATCCTAATTCATTCTTATGTAAAGATTTATAGAAATATAGTCAGGACAATTAATGCCACGGAAAAGATCTTCTAAAGAAGAACTTGTTCCTCTTTTAAGAGGGACATTCAATTCGTTTTTTACCCATCCAATAATATTATTTCCGTTTATAACCATTGCTTTTATACAGATTTTGGTCCTGGAAATACTCTATTTTTCGCCAAGGTTTCCATTATCCGCTTTTTTTAATCCCATAATTCAAACGCTTTGGGGAGAGGCATTTATTCACTATCCGAACAATTTTATCATTCTTCCTAAATTATTCCGAAATGCCCAATTGTCCCTATACCTTTTTGTCAGCAGTTTTCTTATCGCGGTAGCCATTTCGATTATTTCCGCCATCAACGACAACCGGAAGATAAAATTTTCAAAAGCCTGCCGGGATGTTTTGTCTCAATATGTCCATGTTTTTATCGCGGCTCTTTTAACCTTGGGCGTCTTTTGGGGGTTCTTTAGGGCATACAACTTGCTTGTTGTTCGCGTCCTGCAAATCAAATCTGCTGAAGGCATTTTCCCTGTGATTAAGACTATTGTCATTGAAGGGGCCCCGTATTTTAATCTCATCATAGGGGCGTTGGTGACCACGCTTTTTGCGTTTGTGTTGCCGCTGATTGTGATTGATAAGAGAAAAATATTTTCTGCGGTCCTGTTGAATTTCAGATACCTTTGGGGGTCCTTTTGGCTTGTTGCCGCCCTTGTTGTTGCGCCTGTCCTGCTTTATGTGCCGGTGCTCATGCTGCGCGGGAACGCCGCCGGCATTGCGCAGGCAACGTTTCCGGAGGCGGGCGCGCTGATCCTCGCGGCAGGCATATTGGTCACCATGTTCATTGACGCGATGATTTATACGGCTATTACGATGTTTTATCTGTTAAAGAAAGAATCGGCATGAAAAAAGCCTGTTTGATTTATTTGATTATTCTGGCCGGATTGTATGCGGTTTTGTCCTTGTTTGACCTCAAAGGCGATTACATTGTTGAAAAGAAAATTTGGAAGCTTTATCAGATGCAACTGGATATCGCGAAAGACCCGAGGGTGATCCCCGATCTGACCTTTAAAAACGTTATTGACGGATATCGGAAAGTTATAGAACAGTATCGCGGTTCGCGTTTGACGCCGACCCTTTATATCCGGCTTGGGGAAGTTTATTCCCTCAAAAAGGATTATGAACAGGCGCGGAAAACGTTTCATGAGACGATAAAACGTTATCCTGATAATCACGATCTTTCAGCTCAGGCCATGTTTGAAATAGGCAAGACCTATGAGCTGGAGCAAAATTGGATTGAGGCCAGCAGGGTTTATAACGCGATCATCCGGGAATACTCTGAAACCGAGACGGCGATGTCGGTGCCGATCTACATAGCGAATTATTATAGAAACCAGAACGATTCTCAAATGACGAAAGAGGCTTATGAGGTCGCCAGGCGATATTATAAGAAAATGGCGGCTGACTATACGGACACGAAAGTCGGGTTAAACGCCTTGCGCTATCTTTCCAATTGTTATCTTGAGCAGAAAGGTTGGAATCATGCGGTTGAAACATTGGGGACTATTATTGAAAAATACGCGCAATACGGATATTTGCCGATTGACGATATGGAAAAAATGATCAAGACCATCAATATTATTAGTGCGTATAAGATTAAAAATTACGATAAGGCGATCCTGTTATACCAGGGGATTATTGACCGGAATCCGAACCATCGCTTTAGAGGATATTTACAGAAGATGATTGACGCCTTTCAGCAATTAAAAAAAGAAGATCTCAAGGCCTCGAACCTTGAATAAGATGAGCGTTTTGCAGAAGCCGATTTTTGAAGAAGGGCAGCTGACGGATCTTTTCCGTAAAATAAATGATATTTGCGGCGTTGTTGATTTTGTCGACAACACGGACAAGCTCTTTGAAATCACATTGCATAAAATTACGGCTTTATTCCGGGCGAGCCGCGGGTCTATCTTCACGCTGAGGGAAAACAGCGACGAGCTTGTCATGATTACGGCGGTCGGGGCACAGCGTCAAGAAGAGAGGGCCATGGTCAAGCGCATAGGCGGCAGCATTGTCGGCAAGGTCGCGGAACAGAAGCGGCCCATTGTTGTCGAGGACATCGGGAAAGACGGCAGGTTTGCCAATTTCAAGCCCCGCAAAAGTTATAAGACGCCTTCGTTCATTTGCGTCCCGTTGATGGTCAAGGACAATCTTTTGGGGGTCATCAACATTGCGGACAAAGAATCCGGATTGCACTTTACGACGAATGAGATGCAGCTTTTGGATTTTTTATCGAGCCAAATCGCGCTCAATTGCAGGCGGATCCAGCTTTACCAAAAGTTCGAAAAAAGCATTAAAGAAGCCCAGAAATTGAAAGACCGGCTGGGGCGAAGAGATCAGGAAGCGGAAAATCTTAAGAAGCAAATCGACATCCAGGAAAAATTGGCCACGCTGGGGAAATTAGCCGGCGGGATCGCCCATGAATTTAATAATCCCCTGGACGGGGTCATGCGCTACACGAATTTGAGCCTTGAGCTCGTTCACGATGATGTGGTCAGAGGGTATCTTCTGGAAGTGAAACACGGGCTGGACCGCATGGCGAATATCGTCAAAAACCTTCTGGCGTGCACGCGCAGCCAGTCGATTGCGACCGAACGGGCGGATTTTAAGGAAGCGTTGGATTATGCGTTGGCAGGCTTAAAGGCGGAGATCGCGCATAAAAATATTAAAATTGAGAAGCGCATTCAGGACGATCTTCCTTCGATCCTGGACCTGGGCATTGAAGGGGTCTTGACGAATCTTTTGCACAACGCGGCTGATGCCGTTAATAAAAACGGCACCATCAAGGTCCAGATCAGTTGTCAAAACGATGTTTTGACGATCGCTGTCAGCGATACAGGGCGGGGGATCGCAAAAGAAGATTCCGAGAAGATCTTCGAACCGTTCTTTACGACGAAGGAAATGGACAAGGGGTGCGGCCTGGGCTTGACCATTGTGGCCGAAATCGTGAAAAGCTACGATGGGAGTATCCGTGTTGAAAGCAAGCTGAATGAGGGGTCTGTTTTTACGATCAATTTACCGGTGAAATAATGGTCTCATGGAAGGAAATAAACAAGAAATACAACATCCTGGTGGTTGACGATGAGCCGCTCATACGGGAGTCCCTTTATGAAATCCTGCGGATCGAAGGCTATCATGTGCAAATGGCCCCGGGAGCGCCGGAGGCCTTGAAACTCATGTCCCATAACAAGTTTGATGTGGTTGTTACAGATTATAAGCTCTCAAAAATGAGCGGGATGGAGCTTCTGGAAGCGGTAAAAAAGGATTCTCCGGAAACGGAGGTGGTCATGATTACCGGTTACGGGTCGATTGAGACAGCCGTTGAGGCCATGAAAAAAGGCGCTCGGGATTATATTACCAAGCCGATCAATGATAATGAATTCAAGATCATCATACAGAAAACGGTTGAGAATAAGGATATTCTTGAAGAAAACAAAACTTTGAAGGAGATGCTGGCCAGGGAACATCGCAGCGCGTTTGGAGCCATGATCGGAGCCAGCGAGAAAATGCAGAGTGTTTACCGCATCATCGATTCTGTGGCAAGCACGAACGCGACCATCCTTATTGCTGGGGAGAGCGGCACCGGGAAGGGCTTGATCGCAAAGGCGATTCATGAGAATGACAAGGCCCGTAAGGATAAACCGTTTATTGAGGTAAGCTGCGGCGCTCTTTCGGAGACTTTGCTGGAAAGCGAGCTTTTTGGACATGTTAAAGGGGCGTTTACCGGGGCGATCAAAGATAAAGAGGGGCGCTTTGAGTATGCGGACGGCGGAACAGTCTTTTTGGATGAGATTGATGCCTTTTCATTGAACCTGCAGGTAAAGCTGCTTAGGGTATTGCAGGATGGCGTTTTTGAGCGCGTGGGGGATAATGTGACCCGCAAGACCCATGCGCGGATCATTGTGGCGACCAACCAGGTCTTGACGGATCTGGTGGAAGCCGGAAAATTCCGCGAAGACCTTTTTTATCGGGTCAATGTTATTGCGATACAGGCCCCGCCGTTACGGGATCGCAAAGATGATATTGGGCAAATTGCGGCGCATTTCCTTGAGAAATACAGCCGGATTAACAATAAAAAGGTTGATAAGCTATCGGATGAAGTTATCGAGATATTCCGGTCATATTATTGGCCGGGAAACGTGAGGGAATTGGAGAATGCAATCGAGGGGGCTGTGATCATGGCCAAAACCGAGACGGTCCATAAGGATGATATCCCCAATATCTCAAAATTTATCTATGAAGGGATTGCAGATTTTAGCGAAAAAACGCTAAAAAAAGCGGTTGAAGAACCGGAACGCGAGCATATCATCTCCGTTCTTAATGATTGCAATTGGAACAGGAACAGGGCGGCGGAGGTCCTAGGGGTCAACCGGACGACGCTTTATAATAAGATGAAAAAGTACAATATTTTTGGAAACGCCAAGAGGTCCGAATGAATCCGGAAGAATTAAAAAAATTAGCGCGTCAGGTCATCGATAAGGAGAAGTGGTGGGATATGCTTTCCCATTTTATCGATGTTCTGCGCATGAACATCTATGTGATTGATGCCCAGGGGGGTATGATTCTGCCTCCCGAAAGAACGCGATATGGCGGACGCCTGTTGACCGATCGGCACCTGAAGTTTGACCTTGCGGATGATTCGATCAATCTGGATAAACAGTTTGAGAAATATGGGGCGTATCTTGAGTCGTACAACCGGTATGGCTTAAACAGTTTCGCGATTCCCATTAGAATTGACAATGAGCGAGTTATCGCGTATCTCGTTATCGGACCTGTCATTTTAAACAAACGCCTTTCAGCTTCAGAGTATGAAGAAATGGCGGAAGAATATGGGGCCGATAAGGGGGAGCTTTTAAATGAGCTTGGGGGAGTTCGCGTCCTTTCTAATATCATGGTTAATTCGATTTTAGACCTGCTTTCGGAAATCGTTCGCGATAATGTTGAGCTGAGTTTGAGGAAAAGCGAGCTCAATAAGATAAAATCGGAAATGGGGGTTTTATCGGAGGAATTCAGCGAGACGGCCCAGGAGATCTACTCGGCTGTCTATCTGGATGGGCTCTTGGCGACACTTTTAGATGTCGCGTTAAAGATGACGAACGCGGAATGCGGGTCTATTATGGTTAAAGACCCGAAAGCCGATGGGATGACCATTAAAGCATCGCGCGGGCTAGACCTTCAAAAGATTCATGGGGTGACGGTAAAAATGGGTGAGGGAGTAGCGGGTATCGCGGCCCAGGAAAACACTCCTTTTATTATCCATGGAACGGAAGGGGATAACCGCATCAAACCTTTCTTAAAACGTCCGGACATTAAAGAGGCCCTGGTCATGCCTTTGCATGATAAGGATCACGTGTTCGGGGTCTTAAATCTTCACACCAAAAGAGAGGGTGGAAAGATTGAAGGCAATATCAATAACCTGCAGTATCTTTCCAAACTTCTTTCTTCAGCGATATAAATCGAAACGCCACAAGATAATCAGCCGCAAGACACATGAGCCGTCGTCATTCAGAATGATGGAGTTTAAACATTAAGGGCGATCGTATTAGTTCTATGAAAATCAGAAGGATGGAGGTCTTAGAATAATTGAAATTATTCCTTTTCAATTTTAACGCATATATTATAATAAGCATATGCTCATATTAACATCATGTTTAATATGAGCATATGCTTATAATAAATGACGGTTTAAAATGGGCCCTAAAAGTTAACAATGGAAAAAGGCAGACGGAAAAAAATACGGTATATCCAGAAGATGCCGGTCATCGGGCAGTTCAGCCCGCGCGGCAAGCCCGGCCGCCCGGATGAAATTGAGCTCAAAATCGATGAATATGAGGCGATCAAATTGGCAGATTTCCAGGGATATGACCAGACTGAAGGAGCCATGGCGATGGGGATCTCCCGCCCAAGTTTTGGGCGTATTCTGCGTGCCGGCCGTAAGATTGTTGCCAATGCCCTGGTCAACGGGAAGATTATCAAGATTCGCACCAGTAATGTTCAGGTCGGTGTGCGACAAAGGAACTTCCCCATCAAAGATCGTGGCGCAAATGAAACATCAACACTGCTGTCCCAATTGAGAGAAGAAGCATTACGCCGCAGTATTACCAAATTTTCCCGCGTACAAACGACAAAGAAGTAGTCAAAACCCAGGCATATTCTAAATACATATCAAAATATGACAAATTGTCAAATTTCGACAACTACCTATAATATATGTTATGTTAAGTAGAATATATATGGATATTTGGCGCAATTGATTGAAACCACGTCAATTAATGAGTTTTTAAATTGTCTTGTGGAAAACTTCATGTAGAGTTACTTCTTTTATAAATAAATATGAACGGATGACAGGAATGATGTAGAATTTGCCATTTGATATAACGGATTATGAATCTATGAAGGATGGCAACATTCTTTCCCTATTTAGAATGTTTCATAACAAAAAGTACAGGAAGGGCTAAAAATTTCATGCGAGAGCGTAAAGGTATTAAATATGTGGGAAAATTGAGACAAAAAAAACAATAATGAAGAAATGAACAGTTATTTCTGTGCCTAAATACCTCCTCCCTATTGATTGTTGATAAAATAAGGCAGGGGCGTGTTGCAATACGCCCCAGCATATTAGAATTCGATTCTTTCTGGCTCTTTCTGATGCGGTGTCATGGCTTCAACCTCATTAATGTCAACAACCATCAGGATGAAATTCTTGTCTTGGGGGCCTCCAAAATACTGTTTTAACATCGGGATATTATTCCAGAGGATTTCCTTTTTATCGATATCATCGCTTATTGTTGCCGTGCCGGCAATACGGCAATACCACATTTTCCGGTCAACAAAACAAAGTTCAACCTGGGGGTTTGCCTTGGCCTGCGGGATCGTTCTGGAGCGTTGCAGCAAGGCAATCAAAAGCTGGTTTTCGTCCGATAAATACGGCATCATAGGCCTGACACGCGGCTGCTTGCCTTCCGTAGTAGCCAGGAAACAAAACCCGGCATCCCTGATCAGATCAACAACTTCCTCTTTGGTCATACTATTACTCCTTTAAGGAAATAAATTGTGATGTATTAATGTTTATCCTTGAATTTATCGCCTCCAATATAACTCCGGTTGCTCACAGACACCAGTTCCGCTGCTATGGAAACAGCGATCTCTTCCGGCGTTTGGCCTCCGATGTCGATCCCGGCCGGGATATGGATCCTCTTGATATATTTGGACGGGATGCGCATGCTCTTGAGCTGGCTAATTAATTTCATTCTTTTTGGCCGGCTGGAGATGACCCCAAGATATCCGGCATCGGACCTGACTACGGTTTTAACACAGTCAAAATCATGTTCATGCCCCTGGGTCATGATCATGATTTCCGTATTTTTATCTATGGGGATTCCTGATAACTCTTTCGCATGATTGCCAACGATGATCCTATCCACATGCGGAAAACGGTTCTTGTTAGCCAATGGTTTGCGGTCATCAATGATGGTTACTTTGTAATTGAGTATTTTCGCGATGACCGAAAGCGGCAAGGCGATATGGCCGGCCCCGCAGATGATCAATTGCTTCTTGGCCGAAAAAGGCTCGATAAAAACCTTCATTTGGCCGCCGCAGACCGGCTGGTCCTTCCTGCCGAACAGGTCATAAGTGACTAAGGCTGGTTTTGCTGTGCGGATGGCCTTCAGGCACTCTTTTCGGGCCTTTTCCTCGATGCGGCCCCCTCCTATTGAACCGAACAGGGAACCGTCTTGCAGAACTACCATTTTTGCGCCAGGTTTACGGGGGGTCCCGATTTTGGTCGTTTCAACAACAGTGGCAAAGGCGTATTTCTGGCCTTTTTCAGAGGCTTCCAGGGCTTTTGTGAGCAAATCAGGGTCCATATAAAGAGATAAAACTTCTGGCAGCTATTCTTCCGAACCCGATAGATAAGCCCTGATGATCGTTTGATCTTCAAGGGGCTTATTGTTATCGGCGTTTACGCTGACATTTTCAATTTTTTTAACGATGTCGTAGCCGCTGATGACTTCACCGAAAATCGTGTGTTTCATGTTCAGCCATGGGGTCAAAACGGTTGTGATGAAGAACTGGCTGCCGTTTGTGTTTGGCCCCGCATTGGCCATGGCCAGAAGGCCTTCCCGGTCAAATGCCAGATCAGGAGTGACCTCATCCTCAAAATTCCCGCCCCAAAGGCTTTCCCCGCCCATTCCGGTTCCTGTAGGGTCTCCTCCCTGGATCATAAAGTCTTTGATGACCCGGTGGAAGATGATCCCGTCATAATAGCCTTTTTCGACTAATCCGATAAAGTTTTCGCAAGTCTTAGGGGCAATTTCGGTGAATAACTGCAGTTCGATCTTGCCTTGATTTGTTTCAAGCACGACGATTCTTGAAGCATAGGCGCTGGAAGTTAATAGTAAGACGAATAGAAAAATTCCTAAGGTTTTAAATGACATTTCTTATTCCTTTGCGTTTTTGTTGGTTTCTGTGTCTTGTCCGTGGTTCTTAGGCGGGGATCCCGATCCCTGCGTTGATCCCGGCGGGAAATGTTTGCTTCCCGGATCCGGTTTTATCTTCGGTTCTGGAGCCGATTGAATGGATTGCTCGATCTCATCCGCTAGCGGGCTTTCTTTGGCCGTTTCTTCGGACAAAATGTCCGGTTGCAGTTTTAGGAAGCTTTCTTCTTCCATCGGTTGGTCATCTTGGAATGGCTCTTCATAAGGTCCTGGCGGATCGGCCCCTAAAGGACCGCTCATTTGGAGAAAACGATCATCTTGATTTTCATTATTTTCAATATCTGCTGGGATTGAGACTTGCGGGGTTGCTTCCTCCATTTTGTTTTGGTATTCGGGTAAAGACGATGCTGCTTCAGCCGATGGACTTGCCCCGGGCGAGTCAGGATCCATTTTTTCCTTCACGGGGCTTTCCGGCGGTTGCGGCTGCTTGGCAAGATCGTGAATTTTACGTTCCTTTTCAAGAAGGGATTTTTCGAGCTGGGCGATCTTTTCTTCTAATTGGGAAACGCGCTTCTTGTGTTTCTCCATCTCGGATTTGGCATTTTCGCTTTCTAATTGAACATGGTGCGATCTATCCCGCAAATCCTTTATCTCTTTCTCGAGTAAATCCTTGACTTTGTTGAAATCTTTACGGTTTTTGACCTCATTATCCAAGGACGCTTTTGTTTTTTCAAGATCGGCGCTTTTCTCTTTAAATAATGCGTCTAGTTTTTCGTATTTTTCTTGGAGTTCGGCTGATTGGGAAGATAAATGAGCTCCAGAAAGACCCATTTCTTCTTTGGCCGTTTCTTCTGCGGGGACGGTTTCAAGAGACGCAGTCCCTGACGGGGGCGAGTCTGCATGTTCTGGAATAGCGGGCTCTTCTTTTTCCAAATATTCTTTTAAACTGGGCAAAGGTGTTATGGTGGGGATGTTTTTCTCTCGCGAGTCCTTCCTCTTTAATTTTTGTTCATTTGAGACTGCGGCAAGGTTAAGTCTTTTAAAGATGCCGCCAAGATGAAGTTTCCCTAAAAGGCTAGTAAGAGGAATTGAAGGTTTTTTTGATTCGAACGGAAATTCTTTCGGCTCATCTGTATCAATGACTGGCGGCGCGTCATCTTTTTTCCGAAGGCCCCTTATTTTGTTCAAAAGGCTGAATTTTTGTTTTTTGTCAGGGCTTGGTTCGGGGGCTGTCTCTGGCGACGGGCTGATTTTCTTTTCTGCAAGGTCTAGGGCTCCCGATAAAGAGGTTTCATCGGGCTCCTGATCATTTTTCAAGAACCATAAAGCGGCTCCTATGCCGGCCAGAGACAAAACAAACAAAACAATAAGGATGGTCACGCGGCACTCTCTTTGCTTAAGGGACAGATGTTCACTGGCCTGAATTTCTGTAAGGGGATCCTAGTTTTTCCGTCTTTACGAGTATATAATGGTCTCATGATCGCAAGCATACTGTTATCGGCCGGTTTAAGCCGGCGTTACGGTTCTCCGAAAGCTTTAGCGAAGCTCAACGGGGAAACCGTCATCGAGCGCCTGCAGAAAGTGGTTATCCAGTCGCCAGTCGAGGAAATGATTGTTGTCTTGGGCGCAGATGCTGATGAAATCAAACCCCACCTATTAAACCACAATAAGATAAAATTTGTCTATAACAAAGATTATAATCTTGGGCAAACATCTTCCTTTAAGGCTGGTTTGCGAAGTATTTCCAAATGGGTTAAAGGGATTTTATTGATTCCGGTCGACCACCCGTTTATTCAACCGGGCACGATTGATTTGTTGATCCGTTACTACTTAAAACATTTTCCTCTTATCGTCCTGCCTGCTTTCGAGGGCAGAAAAGGGCACCCTCCTTTATTTTCGGCTGATTTAAAAGAAGAGTTTTTGGCGCTCGATAACGGTATTGGCTTAAACGCCATCGCGCATGCTCATCAAAACGAAACGGTCATCCTGCCTGTTGAGGATGCGGGGGTCATCCAATCCTTCAACACGAAGGAAGAATTCAGAGATCTTCGTCAACAACATCCGCATTAATCGGTACTGTATTCCTATTGAGCGGCTCAGTATCCGTTTTGAGCGGCTCAACATCCATGTCGAGAGGCTTGGTATCCATCTTCATCGGCACCCTGTCCGCTCCCGTGAATACAATCACGGATGCCATATAATTGGCCCGGACATAAGCATTGCCGATCCTTTTTTGTGCCGGCAGGCGCTGCCATACGCCAGTGGCATCAGAGCGGATATCTGTGATAGCGTTTCCCCCGAGGATGGCTGCTTCGCGCTTCATTTTCACGATCACCTCGTCAAAATCGCGCTGCTTGCGCTCTCCATTGACGGTGACGGTCGCGATAACCGCATAATCTTTGTTTGTATTTTCCAGATAAACGACTTCGTCAGGTGAATTGGCCGGGTAATAGAATTCGCCGGTATCCACGGAGTCAATGTTATAAAGGCTGCAGGAAGATGTTAAAAGGACGAAAGTCATCAGTGCGACGAATTTTTTTGTCATAGGCTAAACCTCAACTTTCTTTTCTTGTTGTTCTTTTAATGCTTCGATGATCTTCTCCGGTGTGAAGGGAAGTTCTTTTAAGCGGATTCCGACGGCGTCATAAATGGCATTTGCGATGGCGGCAGATGTCGGCAACAGCGAGGCTTCCCCCATCCCCTTGGCTCCGAACGGCCCTTGCGGGTCATTGGTTTCGATTAAAATAGTTTCGATCGGGGGCATCCCGATTGCTCTTGGCAAACGGTAATTCGCGAAATTCCCGTTAGCCGGCCGGCCCTTTTTGTCAAATTGCAGGTTTTCCATAAATGTGTATCCAAGGCCCATCGCCAGGGAGCCTTCGATTTGCCCCTCGACAGATTTGGGATTAATGGCCTTGCCGATATCGTGGGCATCCCACATCTTAAGGACGGTGACCTCACCGGTTTCCGTGTTGACCTCGACTTCGGCGATCTGGGCTTCAAACCCGTAGCTTCCGGAAACGTTCCCCTCCCCTGTCCTGAAATCGATCGGGGTCGTGTTGGGGTTATAACTTCCTCGGCCGATAATTTGATTTCCGTAATGGAAAGAATAACAAAGCTCGACGGCCTTATCAAAATCCATGATGGCGGTACTGTCTTTTGTGTTGATGACTTCTTCGGCTTTGATATCCAGGTTATCCATGTTCAGGCTAAATTCTTTGGCAACAACTCCTAGGATCTGCATTTTAGCATCGCGGGCGGCCTGAATGGTCGCATTTCCTGAGATGAACGTCACGCGGCTCGCAAAGCTTCCGGTGTCAAAAGGAGTGATTTCGGTATCTCCTGCTTTGCATTTGATGCGGCTGTAGCTGACGCCAAGTTCCTGACAGGCAATTTGGGAAAGAGCGGTATCAGACCCCTGCCCGGTATCCGCAGCTCCCGTAAACAGATACACGGAGCCGTCTTCTTCAACTTTCACGATGGAACCGGCGGACTCATGGGATTTGTACATCTTCGATCCCATGACGTCAGCGGCAATCCCGATGCCGATGCCGCGGCGTAAATGCCTCTGTTTGCCTCTTTTCTTTGACCAGCCTGCGGCTTCTGTCGATTTTTCGATGCATTCCTTAAGGCCATTGGAAGAAATGATCATCTTATTGATGGTCGTCATGTTCGGTGTTGTGATATTTTTCAGACGGAACTCAACCGGGTCCATGCCGATGCCTTCGGCCAGCATGTCCATATGCGCTTCGATGGCAAATCCTGCCTGAACGCCGCCGAAGCCGCGCATCGCGCCGCTGACGGGAGTGTTTGTATAGACGCGATAGCCGGTAACGCGGAAATGCTGGATCTTATAAACCATGAAGATGCGCATAATGGCCGCGGCTATAACGGTCGGCCCGTAGCTGCAGTAAGCGCCTCCGTCAGCGATAACCTCTCCCGTGATCGCGACAAGGGTCCCATCTTTTTTGACGCCGGATTTCAGCTTGTAGATCATGCCGTGTTTTCGACGGGAGGCCAAAAATTCTTCTTCCCTATTGTAGCATATTTTCACCGGAAGTCCTCCGGCTTTTTTGGACAGCAAACAAGCTGAAAAGTCCATCGGGAGCATTTCAAGTTTTCCGCCGAACCCGCCGCCGACAGCCATCTTGATGACCCGGATATTATTTAAATCCATCTTTAATGTTTTGGCAAGGGCCTCGCGGCATTTAAACGGGGCTTGGGTCGAGGCCCAAAGCGTGACCTTGTTGGTGAATTTTTCCCACTGAGCGACGCAGACGTGGGGTTCCATGGCCGACTGGTGCGCGGCCGGCGTATAGAAAAGGTCCTCGCGGACATAGTCGGCTTCTTTCAAGGCGCGCTCAGGGTTGCCGAAATTGACAGGCATGATCACCGCGATATTGTTCAGCGACTCATGGATTTGCGGCGCCCCGGGCTTCATGGCTTCCTGAACGTCGACAACATGCGGCAGGATTTCGTATTGGACATCGATCAGTTTCAAGGCTTCCAAGGCCGTCTCTTCGTCAACGGCCGCAACCGCGCCGATCTCATCTCCGATATAACGGACTTTTTCCGATTCAAGGGCCATTTGATCGATGGTGTGCGGGAAGAAATATTCATTAGAACCGAATTTGATTTGATCGGTATCTTTAGCCGTGATGACCGCGCGGACGCCAGGCAAACTTTCAGCTTTTGACGTGTCCATGCTGATGATCCTGGCGTGGGGATGCGGGCTTCTGATCATTTTGCCGACCAGCATATTGGCGAACTTCAGGTCAAAGGCGTATTTGGTCTGCCCCGTGACGATGCCTTTGCCATCGATGCGGGGAACGCTTTTCCCTACGGGATTGAGATATTCCTTGTTAATTTGGTTTTGCATCCTTGATCCTTTTGCCGGCCTGACGGACGGCCTCAAAGATTTTTAGATACCCCCCGCAACGGCATAGATTGCCGTCTAAGGCTTGTTCGATTTCTTCTTGGGCAGGCTCCCTGTTTTTGTCAAGCAAGGCCTTGGAGGACATGATCATCCCCGGTATACAAAATCCGCATTGGACCGCTCCCGTGTCGATAAACGCCTTTTGGACGGGGTGAAGTTCTTCTTTGTCAGCCAGCCCTTCGATGGTCGTAATTTCATCGCCCTCAACATCGGCGGCCAGAGTAATGCAGGACAGAACGGCCTTTCCGTTAATGATGACCGTGCACGCTCCGCACTCTGATTCATCGCAGGCCGCTTTGGTGCCGGTTAACCCTAAATGGTCACGAAGGACTTCCAGAAGAGTCTCGTTCCCTTTTAGAGCCAGATTATATTTAACATTATTAATGCTTAACGTTACCATGTTTATTTGGTGATGGTTGAAATTGCCTCTTTCATGGCCACTCGGAACATATGTTTTTTATACTCACTGCTTCGAGTATCGTAAATCGGAGTGTCCATATGGTCAAGGGCTTCTTGCGCCAAAGTCTTGGATCGCCTGCTTTGATTCATGAAATCCTCAAGTTTTCTGTCGCGTTGGCTGAAAGCGATACAATTATTGATCACCACCCGCGTATTCGTAAGTTTCTTCCCATCAGGAAGCGCTCTAACAAGCAATGATAATAACGGGATATCCAGTTGCGGGGATCTTTTTATTCGGCGGTAAACGATCACGGCTTTCGGGTCCTTCTGAATGGACGCGTGAGTGAAGATTTTTTCTGTCTTTGCCCCTGAGTGAAAGAATTCTTCAGCAGAGATGGTTTGTTCCTTTCCATCGGGTCCCATAAAATGCAAGTCCGCATTCAGCCCAACCATTATTGTCGGCATTTCAGTCCATGTGTAGCGGCAGGTCAGGTTCCCGCCGACGGTCGCCATATTGCGGATGGGAGCGGTTCCGATATGTTTCGCGGCACATTTAAGGATATCCAAATTGCCTTTGAGTAATGGGCAATCCATAAGTTCGTCCATGGTGGTCATGGACTTGATAATGAGCGCATTTCCTTGCGCGGATATGCCTTTGAGATCGGCAATTCTTTTGAGGCTGATGACGTGGTCCGGGGTCTTTAATCCTTTTCTTTTCAACAGTTTGAGATTATTGAACAAGAAGGTCCCCCCTGCCTGAAGCCTGACATTTCCTAATCTTGTATAGAGATCTATAGCTTCAGTGATTGATTTCGGTGCGTGAAATGTAAATGGATTTAAAAGCATGGGGAATAGCGAAATTTGGCCATATTTTCGAAATAGTATATCAAAAACCCAACTTTTGACAAGACCTATATAATTGAAGTCCCTCCATTACCAAAAAAATCCTCCAAGGCAACTTCGACCACGGCTGGATCCCATCCGTGGAGCGTGATTTCCCGCTTTATTTGGTCTTGTGATTTCTGCATGAACGCATTCTTGTTTGTGTTTAAATAGGCTTTGAGAATTTCCAGGTTATAGAGTTGATGTTTGTTTAAATGCCAGCGAAGAGGCCGCTCCTCCTCCTTTTTATTCATGAAGAAGGCGACAGCTGCCAGGCCAAAAGGCAGCAACAAAATGGAAAGAGAACTATAGAAATAAAATGGCGTTGATGTCCCAAAAATGTAACCGGCATTATTCCAAAAGACGTCAAATAGATAATGGGCGATCAAAACGGGGATGATCCCGAATTTTAAATAGATTAATGCCAAAAATATGCCCAGACAAGTCACTTCGATCCCGCGAAACCAAACGGGAAAAATGGGGTAGTTGCTGTGAGAAAAACCCCAGATCAGGGAAGACAACAAAACGGCAATAAGGATATTCCCCCCTTTTGTCCCAAGGCTGATTTTATTAAATATTTTTTTGCCGAGATTAATGGCGTAAAAGCGGTACATGATCTCTTCCGCAAAGCTTGCTTTAAAACCGATGGTAAAAGCGGCCAGAAAAGGGAAATAGGCCGTTGAAATATTATCGATCCATTTGTGTTCGGCCCAGACCCCTAAATGTGTTTGCCCGATCTTAAAAAGGAATGATTGCATTCCCAACAGGATCGCGCAAACTAAATAGCCCAAGACAATGCTTTCGGCCAAATAACGGGAGGCGAATGTTGTCCGGATATAATGAAGAAAAGAACCGGTCTTTTCGTTCGGCGAGGTTTCGTAGTGCAGCAATTCACCCGAAAGGCTTGGAATCAAAATGGCGATGTTAATAAATACCGCGCTGATAATCGTGTTAAGGGCAAAACGCCATAAATATGCGTTCAATGGAGAAGTGGTTTTGTAGGAAAACAAGATATCTTCAAATTGGTTAAAACCAGACAGCAATGATAAACCAAACGAGATGACTACTGCCATAATATAAAACTTTTTCGTTGTCTGCATGGCGAGGTGATTTTGACGGATGATGATCAAGAATACGCCATAGGTAAACAAGGCCGTTACCAAAATCCTGATAATGACCATGATATTGCGGCTTAAATCTTTGCGGTTGTCTATGTCACGGTTGAACTGGTCCGGAACCAAAAAGGCATTTTTGTTGAACGAAAGCAATTCGTCTCCGGACACCCGCGCCTCAATGAGGAGCTTTCCCGTTCCGCTGTTAGGTGCATGGCTCCAGGGGATGTTAACGTCGTTTTTTTGCCAGCTGAAAACGTAATCAGAACGGTTATCGCGGTGCACGGCAAGATTGCTGCGTATGGTGCATTGGGCCGGATCAAAGAGCTTAAACTTCTCTTTTAGGAATTCCTCGGCTTTTTGGAGGGCTTCCTCTTTTGATATTTCTCTTCGGGCGTCGTTCTCATCGATCGTATGCCGGAACCCGATAATTTCTCCGCTTGATGAACTGATCTCGACAAGATATTCCTCTTTCGTATTTTCTTTGAAGAACCGGACTAGCCAGTAAAACAGGTCAAAATCGTGCTGTTTTATGAAATTTTGAAGCCCGTGAAATCCGATTGTTTTTTGCAGGTAACGATTTGTCCTTTGGTCCATGCTGAAAATGGCGGCCTTTTGAAAATGACGGGAATCGGCATGACGTTCGTTGTTTAAATATTCTTCCGCAATGCGGGCGGCTTTGACGCGGTCGATTGAGAAGTTGGAAATGGCCAGCTGAGGATAACTGAACTGAAACCAGACGGCGAGACTTATCACGACAGGAATAAGAAATTTCATCCAAGCGGCAGGGCGAATGTGCATAGTTAGAGCAGATTGATGACTTCTGTGGGAAGTTTTTTCAGCTCCTGATTGCCGAGGACCTTGATCGACCAACGGAGCAATTTTAACTTTCCAGCCAGTTTGGTATCGGGTTCCTTAACGGTTGCCAGGCGTTTGCGCGAAAGAAAAAAAGTTTTACGCAAGGTGTTAAAAACAATACGGGCTTCCCTGTTGCGGTTGCTCCCGCTTTCAACGATTCGGTTCAGGCTGTCAAACGCAACCTCGTTGACGGCAGCGTTGTAATGGTCGAGTTTCTGGATTAGAGCCGGGACCATGGATTTAAAATAGTGATAGCGGTCCATCTGGCAAAGCGTGTGCATGATCTCCACTTCAACAAAAGGCGAATCGGTTCGATGCAGCCTCCGCAGCAAAATTTTTTCAATGATAATTTTTTCCCGCGAAACAACCTCACCGCTGAATTTTTCCTTGAAAACCCTGACGGCCGCCGCGCTGCGGTAAGAGGTCAGCGTATCATCCTCTATCATGGCCAGAAGGATTTCCAGGGAGAGATCGCGGTATTTCTCGGTGTATCCTTTAAGCAGCATCTGATCATCGAAGATCGTGTTGGCGGCAGGAGGATGGCCGGTTCCGTTTTGCGCGATGGTTTCCGATGTGTATTCGTAAACATTCTGGGCACCCGCTATAACAGCGCTGGCGAGAATAGTCATGAAAATCGACAAAACGCAATAAATTGTTCTTAAAGGTCGTTTCATTTAACCGAGCAAATCAAGGGAAACATCAATCCCATTATGGGAATGCGTTAATGAACCGATGGATATACAATCAACACCCGTGTTGGCCACGCGCGCGACATTCCTGAGCGTGATTCCGCCTGAGGCCTCCAAAATGGGCCTTTTCCTAAGCGGCAAACTTCTCGTAATGGCCACGGCTTTTTTCATTTGGGCACAGTTCATATTATCCAGCAGGATCATATCGGGATTGGCCGTTAGAGCTTCTTTAAACTGTTTTAAAGTATCGACTTCAATTTCGATCATTTTTTCTGATTTTCGCCTGGCGCGTTCAATGACCTCTGGTATCGATAACCTCAAACGGCAGGCCTCCCGGTGGTTGTCTTTAATAAGCACAAGATCGCTTAAATCGGGGCGGTGATTATGTCCGCCGCCCCATTTAACGGCGAGTTTTTCAAGAAGACGCAGTCCGGGGGTCGTTTTGCGCGTATCGAGGATCTTGACGTTGGTATGCCGAATTTTCTCAACAAACCGGTTTGTGTCGGTCCCGATGCCGGAGAGGTACCCTAAAAAGTTCAGGGCGACCCTCTCCCCCGTTAATATGGCCCTGGTTTTCCCTTTGATCTTTGCGACAATGGTATGGGCTTTGACTTTTGTGCCGTCTGTGTAAAAGGCTACAAAACGGATGCGGGGATCCAGCAGCTTAAAAACCCTCTCGGTGACTTTTAATCCGCAGATAACAGCGTCCTCTTTGACAATAATCACGGCCTGCGAAACCTGATGTTTCGGGATCAAGGAGTTCGTTGTCACATCATTGTCGGTGGCGTCTTCGCGAAGCGCCCGCCGGATCAATTGATTGAGAGCCCAGGATTTCATCATGATAAGCAAGAGACGACTTTCTTAAGTTCCTTGATTTTTGTGTTAATGGATTCCAAACGGGCCTTTTCTTTATCGACCACTTCCTTTGGCGCTTTTTTCAGGAAATCCTTGTTTTTCAAGCGGGCGGCCAACCCAACGGAAGCTTTCTTCTGTTGGCCGATCTGGCCCAATATGCGGCTCTTTTCTTCCTTGATGTTGATGAGATGGCCTAAGGGGACAGCCCCTTTGATCATACGGACAATGACGGTTGCCGTGTTTTTTCGTTCGACTGCCTTTTTATCGATGGTCAGGCCATTCATGTGCGCCAAATTCATTAAAATGGTTTCATGGCTTTTTAATAGCTCGAGATCTTCTTTTGACCGCGAACAGAAAAAGCACTGTATTTTCTCCTGCGGCTTGATGTTCCATTGAGACCGCAGATTTCTCAGAGATGTCACCAGCTCAATGACCGTCTGCATGCGGGCTTCAGCCGCGTTATCGATGAGATTTTTATGGACCGGTGGCCACGGCTGGTGGCAGATCGATCCTTTCCCCTCGTTGATCTGGCTCCAGATCTCTTCGGTGACAAACGGCATAAAGGGATGGATCATTTTCAGGGAAAGCTCGAGGACTTTAAAGGCGATGTTCTGTATGGCTGGATCGTCCCATTGGTCTTTGACGATCTCCAGGTACCAGTCGCAGAAATCTCCCCAGAAAAATTCGTAGATCGAATTTTCCGCTTCCGAATAGCGGTACTGTTCAATGGCGAGGCTGACCTTTTTCAGCGTCGAAAAAAACCTTGAAACGATCCATTGGGAAGGCAGATTGATGTTTTTGATGTTCTTAATCGCGCTAAGGTCGAAAGATGGATCAACGGCGCTCGCGTTCATCATGATCAACCGTGACGCGTTCCATATTTTGTTGGCGAAATTCCTCCCAATCTCGAATTTTTCCTTTGAGATGAAAAGGTCCTGTCCCGAATTGATGATGAGGCTGAAGCGCAGGGCATCGGCCCCGTATTCTTCGATGATCTCAAGCGGATCGATGGCATTCCCCAGCGATTTGGACATCTTCCGGCCCTTTGTGTCGCGCACGGTCCCGTGCAGGTAAACGTCGGAGAACGGGATTTGCCCCATGAATTCGAGCCCGGCCATGATCATGCGCGCGACCCAGAAAAAGATGATCTCCGGAGCGGTAAATAACGATGCGGTCGGATAAAAATATTTGAGGTCCTTGCTTTTATCCGGCCAGCCCAGCGTGGCGAACGGCCAGAGCCAGGATGAAAACCATGTGTCCAGGACGTCCTCGTCCTGTTTCAGGTTTGTTGAACCGCATTGCGGGCAATTGGAGGGCGTTGTTAAAGAAACGATCGGTTTGCAGCTTTGGCGTTCGCAATACCAGACAGGAATACGATGGCCCCACCAGATTTGACGGGAGATGCACCAGTCGCGGATGCTCTCCATCCAGTTCATGTAAACTTTGGTCCATCGTTTGGGATAAAACGCGATCTTTCCTTTCTTGACGGCCTCAATGGCGGGTTTCGCCAATGGCTTCATTTTGACAAACCACTGCCGTGAAAGATAAGGTTCGACAACGGTATGACATCTATAACAATGTCCGACGGCGTGCGTGTGCGGTTCTGTTTTCTCGAGGAATTTGCCTTCGCGCAAGGCCTCGAGAACGGCTTCCCTCGCTTCAAAACGGTCCATCCCTTCGAAATCCCCGGCCTGGTCATTGAGCACGGCATCGGGATGCAGGATGTTTATAAACTCAAGGTTGTGCCGTTTGCCCATTTCAAAGTCATTGGGATCATGCGCCGGCGTGACTTTGACCGCGCCGGTCCCGAAAGCCGGGTCAACCAGCTCATCGCTAATGACCGCGATTTCCCGGCCCATCAAAGGCAGGATCAGGGTCTTGCCGATCAGGTCTTTATAGCGTTTGTCTTTTTTGTTAACGGCAACGGCGGTATCTCCGAGCATGGTCTCGGGCCTGGTTGTGGCGACGGTCAAGCCTTTGTCTGGATTGTCTTTAAACGGATATCGGATGTAATAAAGACTGCCCTGTATTTCATGATGCTCAGCCTCTTCATCGGAAAGTGCGGTATGGCAGCGCGGGCACCAATTGATGATGTATTCCCCGCGGTAAATCAGACCTTTTTCATAGAGCCGGACAAAGACTTCCTTGACGGCGTTGCAGTACTGGTCATCCATCGTAAAGCGCGTGCGCGGCCAGTCGCAGGAAGACCCTAGTTTCTTGAGTTGGCGGATGATCGTGTCGCCGTATTCCTTTTTCCAGTCCCATAACCGCTTTAAGAAATCCTCACGGCTGAGGTCCTGACGCCTCTTCCCTTCTTTGGCGAGCTGTTTTTCGACGACATTCTGGGTGGCAATGCCGGCGTGGTCGGTCCCCGGCATCCAGAGGGTTTCAAATCCTTTCATCCGTTTGTACCGGATAATGATGTCCTGGAGGGTGTTGTTCAGGGCATGGCCCATGTGCAGGATACCGGTCACGTTGGGCGGCGGAATGACGATGGTATAGGGCTCTTTGCCGGAATCGGTTTGGGCATGGAACAGGTTTTCCATTTCCCAACGGACGCACCATTTATCGTCGATTTCCCTGAAATTGAATCTTGTGGAGAGTTCGGTCATTATTTTGATAATTATTCGAATGTTTTAATGTCAAATGCGAAATGACAAATTTCCAATGACAAATACCCTGGTTATTTGGATTTTGTCATTTGGAATTCATTGGTCATTTGGCATTTTACATTTGTCATTAGCGATGAGATTGGCTTTGAGTATCAATTTTTACTTTTTTTGATCTTTTAACAGTTTATATTCGATGCTGTCGGTCAATGCTTCCCAGCTGGCTTCGATGATGTTCTCATGGACGCCGACCGTTGTCCATGAATCGGTGTTGTCCTGGGACTCGATGAGGACCCGCACCTTTGCCGCTGTCCCGGCGGTGGTGTCCAAGACACGGACCTTGAAATCGGTCAAATGCATCTCTTTGAGCCTGGGATAGAACTTCATCAGCACCTGGCGTAGAGCGTGGTCCAGGGCTTCCACGGGACCGTTGCCGTCCGAAGCGCTGAATTTACTTTTGCCATCAACATTGACACGAATCGAAGCTTCGGCAAAGACACGGCCATCAAAGAGCTTCTCGGAAGCCGACTTGAAACCTTCGAGCTTAAAAAACGGTTTATATTTCTTCAAACACCGTTTGACGAACAGTTCAAAGGAAGCGTCGGCGGCCTCGAACTGATAGCCGCTGTGCTCTTTGTCCTGGAGCTTTTTCAAAAGCTTTATGGTCTCAGGAGATTTTTTGTCCAGGTTCACGTCGAATTGATGGGCCTTAAGGACGATCGGCATTTTGCCGGCCAGCTCCGAAGTGATGAACCGGCGGTGGTTCCCGACAATTGCCGGGTCGATATGTTCATAGGCGAGCGGGTTCTTGATCATGGCGTCGATATGCACGCCGGCCTTATGGGCAAACGCGGAGTGCCCGACAAAGGGGGCATTATCCGCCAATTTAAAATTGCTGATCTCGCTTATGTAATAGGAGGTTTCCATCAATTTATCGATATTCTTCTCAGGAATCGATTGTAATTTCATTTTTGTATGAAGGATGCCGATAATGGTGCACAAATCAGCGTTGCCGCACCTCTCCCCTAGTCCGATGAATGTCCCTTGGACCTGAGCGCAGCCGGCTTCGACGGCCGCGATACTATTGGCAACCCCAATCCCAAGGTCATTGTGGGCGTGAATGCCGAGAGGCGTGTTCAATTTGTCTTTAATTTCTGAAATGATTTCTTCCACTTCCCCGGGCAACGAGCCGCCGTTTGTATCGCAAAGAATGATGACATCGGCCCCGGCGTTTTGGGCGGCAAGAAGCGTTTTTAACGCGTATTCCGGATTGGCCTTGTATCCGTCAAAGAAATGCTCAGCGTCATAAAATACTTGTTTTTTCTTTTTCTTAAGGAAATCGACGGAATCAGCGATCATGATCAAGTTCTCGCTTAATGTCGTTTTGATGACATCCGCGATGTGCAGGTCCCATGTCTTGCCGAATATGGTGATGACTTCGGCCTGGGATCTGACAAGTTCACGCAGATTGGCGTCTTCCGGGGCTTTGGTTTTAGCGCGCCTTGTCGAACCAAAAGCCACGACCCGGGCATGTTTGAGTTTCTCTTTTTGGATGTCTTTGAAAAAAGCCTTGTCTTTGGGGTTGGATCCCGGCCATCCGCCTTCGATATAGTGGATACCGATTTCATCAAGCTTCTTGGCGATCTTGATTTTGTCGCTAAGGGAAAAGGCGATACCTTCGGTTTGGGAACCGTCCCGTAAAGTTGTGTCATAGATGGTTATGCCCGACATATTATTTCCCGTCATTTTTTCATCCCGTTTTTCAGGTTATTCAATTACAGGAAAATTGGGACGAGGCTCGTCAAAATAATTATTTTGACGGCCTTTTTTCTAATTGAAACGCTTTATGCAGCGCTTTGACAGCCTTGATGACCTGGGCGTTGTTAATGACGCACGAGATGCTGATTTCGGATGTCGCGATCATTTCGATATTGATCTTGTTTTTCGCGAGCGTCTGGAACATCTTGGCGGCAATCCCGTGATGGGAGCGCATTCCGGAACCGACGATCGAGATCCGGGCGATATTTTTGTCCTGCTGGACTTCGCCCGCCTTGATCCTCTGGGCGATCGATCTTGCGGCGGCGAAGGCCTTCGACAAATCTTTTTTCGGTACGGTAAAAGAGATATCCGTGTGGCGCGTATGGCTGACATTCTGGACGATAATGTCAACATTCGTCCCGGTCTTGGACACCTCGGTGAATATTTTGGCGGCGATACCGGGCTGGTCCGGCACGGCGCAGATCGTGATTTTCGCGTCCGATTTGCTGCTGGTGACTCCTTGGACGGCAACTTCTTCCAGTTTCATGTTTTTTTTCACTATCATGGTTCCTTCCTCCTTAGAAAAGCTCGAGCGCACATGAATCGGGATATTAAACCGTTTGGCCACCTCGATGGAACGGGCCTGCATGACCTGGGCGCCCAAAGACGCCATTTCCAGCATCTCATCGAACGTGATGACTTTTATCTTTCTCGCTTGTTTGACAATGCGGGGATCGGTCGTATAAATACCTTTGACATCCGTGAAGATCTCGCACACATCCGCTTTCAACGTTTGGGCCAAAGCGACGGCGCTTAAGTCGGACCCTCCCCGGCCAAGAGTCGTAATATCATTGTCTTTGCTGACGCCTTGGAATCCGGCGACGATGACGATTTTGTTCTCCGCCAGGGCCTTGCGTATCCTTCTGGCGCTGATCGATTCAATACGGGCATTGGTATGAGATTTGTCCGTTTTGATGCCTACCTGATGTCCTGTAAATGAGATGGCGTCATGCCCTTGGGCCTTGATCGCTATGGCGAGTAACGCGCATGAGATCTGTTCGCCGGTTGACATGAGCATGTCCATTTCCCGGTCAGAAGGGTTCTTGGTGATGTTGAATGCCAGCTCTTCGAGTTCATCGGTCGTGTCTCCAAGGGCGGAAACAACGACGACGATGCAATTGTTGTTTGTTTTAAAGCTGAGGATCCTCTTGGCAACGGCCTTGATCCGGTCGATGTTGGCGACCGAAGAACCTCCGTATTTCTGAACGATGATGCGCTTATTCATTTTCTTCTTTTCCCTTATAGGTATTTTGTCATAAAGTGGTTCAAGAGGGCCTCCCCGCTTTCGAATTTTAATCCATTTTTTCCCCCTTCCTTCTCGCTGAATTCCTGCGAGCCGTCTTGCGCAATGCCTTTTCCGAACATCACGAACGGGACAGGGTCAGCCGTATGAGTCCGCAGCTTGAGCGGGGTCGGGTGGTCCGGTAAAACAAGGATACGGACAGGGTCATGTTCGCCATAATGGTTTAAGATGGTCCCAACGATATCCTGGTCGACTCTTTCAATGGCAGCGACCTTTGCCCTGATGTCGCCATTGTGGCCCGCTTCATCAGGAGCTTCGATATGGATAAAAACAAAGTCCTTATGCTTTAATGATTCCAGGGCGTATTGCGCTTTTCCCAGGTAATTTGTATCATAGTAGCCTGTGATCCCCGGGACATCGATGACATCAAGCCCGGCCAAGCGGCCGATCCCGTTAACAAGGTCGACCGCTGAGATAATGGAACCGGAGACCCCGTATTTCTTCTGAAACGACGGCAGTTCAATCCGCCTTCCCTGCCCCCAAAGCCAGATCATGTTCGCCGGGTTCTCTCCGAGATCGATCCGCACCTCATTGACCGAATGGTCTTTGAAAATATCCACGGACCTTTCCATGAGCTTAAGCAGCGTTCCTGATTCCGGCCCTTTAGGAAGATAAGGCGTAATGTCTTTGTTCAAGATATCATGCGGCGGTGTTGTTTTGATATCGCAGAATGTCTTCGGATGGCGCGCTTTCAGGACCAGCAAGTGGCGGTAACTTTTCCCGGCATAAAACTTAACGCCGTCCAAATCGATTTTCTCGTTTAAAGTGTCGATCAGAAGCGAGGCCTCTCTTGTTTTAATATGACCGGCGCTGTAATCGGCCATTTTATGATCGACAACCGTTACCAGATTGCAGCGGAAAACCACCTCGTCATCGGCAATGGTGATCTTAAGGTTTGCCGCTTCAATCGGGGCGCGCCCGCACTGGTATTTTCTTGGATCATAGCCCATGAGGGCCAAGTTGCCGATTTCCGAGCCCGGACTCATTTTCTCGGGTATGGTCCGGACCAATCCCGTCGATCCATGCTGGGCCAAATAATCCATGTTGGTGGTGCGAGCGGCTTCCAGAGGCGTTTTGTTGCCCAATTCCTCAAGCGGATGGTCTGCCATGCCATCCGGAATGATGACGATATATTTCATAGATGTTCCTTAACGATTTTAACCAATATTTTTGAAAGCCCTCTGCGGGATCGTTTATGGGTTAAAATCTGATGATGCGTATCTAAAATGTATCCTGAATATGTTTTTCCTTTGAAACTATTTGCAACAACCAGGCTGCTTCTTCCCTCACGGAAAAGGCTCCGGGATTTCTTTATGGCTATCAATTCGGTTATTTTTGTCTCAAGCTTAAAAGCCACTAAAAAAAGGCCGGGATTGAACTTCTTGATGATGTGAACAAGTTTTTCTGTCGGGACCAACTCAAGCCGTAAGTTTTTATGCCCGGAATCCAGTTTTGCGCGCTTTGGCTTCTTGACTTGATAATCCGAAACAGCCGCCGCATGGATACAAATATCGTATTTGCGTTTCAGCTCCTTTTTCATGAGCGCGGCTAATTCGTCAAAGAACGAAAACTTTATGACCCTGACCGATTTTGACCGCAGCGGGCATTCGACCGGCCCTTCCAACAAAGTTACCCTGGCGCCCGCCTCGGAAAAATCTTTGGCAATCATCTGCCCTAATTTTCCGCTTGACCGGTTGCTGATGACGCGCATGGCGTCAATCGGCACCCAAGTCGGCCCGCACGTGACCAAGACCCGCTTGTTTTTCAGCATATATTCGCTTTTAGTTTCTACAAACCAATCTCGTGAAGGACGGCTTTAATATCCGCTTTCAGGACAACCGGCTCGGTGATGTTTTTGATCGCGATATTCGGGTCCTTCAGCCCGTGGCCGGTCACGGTGCAGACAATACGTGCATCCTTGTGCTTCTTAAAATATCCTTGTTTGCTTAACTTAAGGATCCCCGCGACAGAGGCAGCTGAGGCAGGTTCCACAAAGACTCCGGTCTTTGAAGCGAGCCGTTTATAAGCGTCCAGGATTTCATCATCGGTCACCGAATCGATCAGCCCGCCGGATTCATCACGGGCGGCCTCAGCCTTCTTCCAGCTTGCCGGATTGCCGATGCGGATTGCGGTCGCAATCGTTTCTGGTTTTTCGACCACGTGTCCCAGGACGATCGGCGCGGCCCCAGCGGCCTGGAATCCCAACATCTTAGGCAATTGTTTTGATCTCCCGATATCGTTATATTCTTTATAACCTTTCCAATATGCGGTGATGTTCCCGGCGTTCCCAACCGGAATGGCGTGGAATTCCGGAGCACCCTGAAGGACGTCACAAATCTCAAAGGCAGCTGTCTTCTGCCCTTCAATACGGAACGGATTGATGGAATTGACCAATTCAACCGGATAATGGTCCGTTATGTTTTTGACAAGGGTTAAGGCATCGTCGAAATTGCCCTTAATCGCAATAACCTGGGCCTGATGGATCATGGCCTGGGCCAGTTTCCCAAGAGCGATGTTTCCTTCAGGGATCAGAACAACGCATTTAAGACAACCGCTTTTTGCCGAGTAAGCGGCGGCAGATGCGGAGGTGTTGCCTGTCGAAGCGCACATGACCATTTTGCTGCCCTTTTCGATGGCTTTGGAAATCGCCATGGTCATGCCGCGGTCTTTAAAGGAACCGGTCGGGTTGAGGCCCTCATATTTCAAATAGACTTTTGGCCCGATGGCCTTCGTGAGGTCTTCCGAAAACACAAGCGGCGTATTGCCTTCCAGCAACGTGATGACAGGGGTCTTCTCCGTTACGGGCAGGAATTTGCGGTAATGATGGATGACGCCTTTCCAGTTCACAGCAATTTCTCCATTCTGATCGCAACCGGTTTGCTTTTCACGACAGGCAATTTGTCTATTTTGTTAAGCGCAAGACGGAGCATCTTTTCCGATGTGAAATCCGTCAGCATAATGACGGGGACCGTGGCAGTCGGGTTATGGGCTTTTTGTGTGACCGAATTGATGCCGATGCCGTGTTTACCCAGGATGCCGGTGATCACGGACAGGACACCGGGCTTGTCGGTCACCATGAAACGGATATAAAATTTTGTCTTGATCTGGTCGATTTTCCGGATCTTCAGTCCGGAAGCCTCGCTGTAAAGATTGCACGGCAGAGTGGCCCGGTCTCCTCTCGAAACAAAATTGACCAGATCGCTGATGACGCCGGAGGCGGCCGCCATTTGGCCCGCCCCCTCGCCCGAAAGCAAGACGTTCCCCTGAGGGTCCGTGTTTATATAAAACGCGTTATAAATGCTGTGGATGGAGGCCAGGGGGTGATCCTGCGAGATCAATGTCGGATGCACTCGCACTTCGATCTTATCATTTTCTTTTTTTGTGATGGCCAATAGTTTAATAGTCAGCCCCAGGCTGGTGGCATGCTCGATATCGGCATGGGAGATATGCGTAATGCCTTCGCGGTAGATGTCTTTAACGTCGATGAATTTCCCGAAAGCCAGATAGGCCAGGATGGCCAGCTTATGGACAGAATCCATGCCGTTGATATCGAGCGTCGGATTGCTTTCCGCGAACCCCCTCCTTTGCGCTTCGGCAAGGGCCTGGCCGAAAGAAAAGTTGTTTTGGGTCATCTCACTGAGGATAAAGTTGCATGTGCCGTTGATGATCCCGTAAATGCTTTTGAATTTGTTGCCGGCAAGGCCTTCGGTGATCATTTTAATAATAGGGGTACCGGCGCCGACGGAAGACTCAAAATACAAGTGGCGGTTCTGCTTTTTTGCCAGCTGGAACAATTCCTTGCCGCTATTGGCAATGACCGCTTTGTTGGCGGTGATCACATGCTTGCCTTGTTTGAGGGCTTCCATGATGATTTCTTTGGCCGGATGCAGGCCGCCGATGAGCTCAATGACGATGTCGATCTTCGGGTCATTGAGGATGTCATGAAATTTCCTTGTCAGGCGGGCTTTCCCCAGGCCCCGGACATTTTCCAGCTGCCTGACATCGCAGATGGTTCTTATGACGAATTCCGTGTTGAATTTATTTTTAAAAAAAGATTTGCGCCTGCTCAGGAATTTAGCAACGCCTGAACCGACGGTGCCGTATCCGACAAGCCCCAGGTTGATTTTACTCATGGATTTGGTCTTTTGCATTGATAAAAAACTCCATTAATTTTTCAAGTAACACGGAGGCCTCTGTGTCCAGCGGATCGAACTGAAGCCGCGTTTCGAAAATGGTTCCTTTCATTTTTTCGTGGGACTGCAATACGGTTCCCTCTAAATAGGTGGTTTCGGCTATGTACGGCGTTTTAAGTTCGATGCCCAATTTCGTTCCATGCTCAAAACTATGGGTTGTCACGAAACACATCCCTCCCAAACTAATATTCTTCAACTGGGTAATCTCAAACTTATGGTCCGGGCTTTTTAGATCGAAGTATGAAAGGACAAAACTTTTTTTGATCCGTTCGTGGCGCCGGCGTTCTTCGTTTGGTTTTTTGGAATTATGGTTATCGTGTATCATATGGCCCGTCTTAGATCCTGGAGTTCGTCCAGAACTCATTGGTCACATCTTGGTCGCACTCGAGCTTTTCTGAATATGATGAAGCTCGAGTACGACCAAAGCTCGGATTCGTTCTATGAACGCATCCTCGCATCTTGGTCGGAGCGGTGAGGCTTTTAATGACGGCACACTTTATGGAGCCCAAAGGGCGGCATAAAGTGCAGCCGGAATTAATCCCGAGCCCCCTTCTCTGCCGGGTCCGGGGCGAGGGAGAACTCACCCGCTTTTTGATCCCTCGTGATTGAATGTTGGATAACAATCACTCGGGACAACACTTTTTGTTTTCTGAATAAAATTCAAAAA
>JAFGFL010000006.1 GCA_016931055.1 Candidatus Omnitrophota bacterium
TGCGCAGCTCCATGTTCGGCCAGGCCCCGCCGGCGTAATCGCCTTTTGCGATAATCTCAAATTGATACGTCCCTGCCGACGGAAACGCGGCCTGGCTTTCGACATAGCCGTTGCTCCAGATGTCCCATCCGCCGGTTACGGCCCCGCCGATGGTCTTGGTCGTCATGTTTTCCGCTTCCAGAGTAGCCAGCACGACGGTTTCGGCGTAGGCCTCTTTGACGCCGAAGATGTTCGGCTCGAACCATTGGGTGTAAAAGTTGTTAATTCTTGAAACAACAGCTTTGCAGAAGTTGCGAACATCGTATCTCATCTTTCGTGCTTCATTTTCTACGTCGTCATTCTGAGCCCGAAGGGCGAAGAATCTATTTTTTAGATCCTTCGTCCCATTCCCTTTTCCTTCGCTCAGGGGAATGGGCCTCAGGATGACGAGTGATTTTGTATCACCCAATACTTGATGGCCGGATTGGATATCAAACGACTGCTGGTCAAATAAGGCCGGGTCATTGCCGATGGCCTCGATCTGCCCCGCGGGATTGTGTTTGTAGAATATCTTCCCGCCGTCGGGATACTGGACATCGAGCAATTCGCTGGAGGCATCGTAATTGCGCTTAACGCCGAAGTTCTGCGAGTTGATCTTTTTGATCGACTCGATCTCCCGTCCGATCTCGTCATACTTAAAGCCGGTATCACCGCCGTCATATTGCGCCTGCGTCAACCGCCCTTTGGAATGGCTGACGAAAGCGTCATCATAAGTGTAATCGACATCCAGGCTGCCTCCGTCGGTTTTGTTAGCCAGCCGATTGAGCGCATCATAAGTGAAATGGATGACCTCTCCCTTGGCATCCGTTTGTTTGACCAGGTTGCCGTTCAAGTCGTATTCATACCGCCAGAAGCCCATGTCCGGGTCATCCATCGAGGCCTTGCGGCCCAGGGAATCATAGGTGACGGCCGTGATATTTCCTTTCGCGTCCCGCGTTTGGACCAAATTCCCTTCGGAATCGTAAGCATATCCCGTCGCCGCGTAAAGCGTGTATCCGCCCGTCGCGGGATAAACCGGCGCTCCGCGGCCGTCGGCGCCCAGATATTCACGTTTCTCAATCAACCGGCCGTAGGCGTCAAAATCGGATTCGATTTTATGCCCGTTTTCATTGACCGCCGCGGTCGTCCAGCCGTCGTAAGCCATGCTGGAATAACTGCCGTCGGGATTGGCCGTGCGTGTTGTCCTGCCCATGGCATCATAGATCAGGGAAACATGAGGCCTGGCCGGGCCGACCGGGTCAATGGCCGTCATGCCGTTCGACGTGAAATAGTTTAAATACTGTTTCTCCGGCAGGCCGCGGGAATTATATTCAACCTGCCCGCTGACGATATATTGCCCCGCCTTGCCTGACCGCGACTTGGTCTGGATCACGCGGCCCATCCCGTCGATGAATTGGACCGTGTCAACGGTCTCTGGCTGTCCGTGATTGACGCGCTGTCTTGTTGTGACCCGAATATGATCCGGAAAATATTCGATATCCTTTGTCTGCGTCGGAAACGCGATGGTGTCCAACGGCGAAACCGTCAGCACAAGGCTGCCGAAAGTATCGTAACTCCGTTTGCCGATTTCCTGGTTGGGGTCGGTCGTGCTCTTTAATTGCCCCCAAAGTCCGCGGTATCCGCCGCCGCTGTCCAAAGGCACGCCGTTGACGCCGTAATATTCATTGACAACCCTGTGCCCCAGGGCGTTGACCGTCGTGAGAGGGAAAATATGGTACGCAGGATCATAGCTGATGGCCGTGATGCTGCCCCGCGGGTCAGCCGTCGAAAGAAGGTTGCCGTAAGACGGGTCATAGGCATATTGCGTCACGGGATTGACCGCGCCGGGCGCATCCCCGGCCCATTCTTCCTTTTTGGTCAGGAGTCCTTGCGCCGGCGGCGCCGTATTCTCATGGTTATCATAATAAAACCACGTCTTGCGGACGGGATTGCCGTCATGATCTTTCACGACCGTTTCGCGCGGCAGGCCCACCAGCCAGTTTTCGCCGTCGGTATTATGAACATAGGCCGTTTCCACCGTGCGCCTGCTGCTGCCGGGATCATTGCCGTCGGAGAAAAATCCCACTTCGCCCAATTGGAGGACCTTGGTCAGGTTGCCCAACTGTCGCGCTTCGTCATAATAATAAATTTCGGCGGTGCGCCGGCCTGTTGCCGGCCCGGCATAAACATAATGATCTTTGCGGCTTAAATAGACAAACCTGCTTCCTGAAATTATTTCTTGTGAATCATTCCATAGATATGTTGTTTTGCTAAAAAGATTTCCGTTTTTATCGAAAATTCTCTGTTCGGCGGGCCTTCCCTTATTATAATCTCCCTGCAAATAATCTGCTTCCGTATAATTACCTTCCGGGTCCTCAATTTTGACATAACCAAAGCCTCTGAATTCACGATCCTGGGCATTCCACAAGCCATCGGCATAGGCATATTTTGTCTGGTAGGAATCTCCGGTATAGGCGTCTGAATTTGTAACCGAAACTACGACAGGGAAAGAAAAAGGCAAGAATTGATTATTAAAATGAGTTGACGAATCATAAACAATTGAAGAAGAACCCCCCACCCCATTATCTGACGAAATCATCAGGTCGGCCGGCACGCTCTCATTAATATACAATTGGGGCGGTTGGCTGTTATAATAAATTAAAACATCCAGCATGCCGTCGGCATCTGCGTCCAGCAATCGGGTTCCCAAATTGATAAAATTGCCGTTCTCTATCACCCAGGAATCATCTTGCACCCATCCGTATCCGGTATTGATTAAAACCCGTGATCCGCTACTGTATCCGCCTTTGGCAATAATCATGTCTGCCAAGCCATCCCCGTTGATATCCCCAAATTGCGTTGAACCATCGCTTAAATCTCCGAACCCCCATGTATTATCCCAAGGGGAACCCGGATCTTCCCGCCAATTTTTCCCGGTGTTTATGTATGTTTTGGAAACCCCGCCCTTCCTATAATATATTTCCGGCAGACCATCTCCATTTAAATCGACAAGCTGAGCGCCATCCGTAAAATCATTATAGGCCGGTGCAGGCGGTATCCAATTGGAATCGGAACTCCAACCGCCGCTGCCAGAACGCAAATTATTTAGATATGCATGCTGTTCAGGAGACCCATTCAAAAAATGGGATCTTATCACATCAGTATAGCCATCGTTGTTGACGTCACTTAATACTGTCCCCCTATATAAAAATTTGCCTGGTATAAGAGGCAATGGTGGGCAGTACTGAAAAGCATACGTCATTATGTCGGCAGTTCCAGGCAAATGCCAACCAGAGTCGTTAGACGACCATCCATTACCTAAATTAATATATGATTCAGTGCGGTTAACATTATAAATAGTGCACAAATCATTAAAAATACCGTTTGTCTTCAAGAAAAAATCTATTTTCCCATCACCATTCAAATCAGCAATCCTGAGGCCCATATCCAACGAAGAGGCACTCCTTCTTACATACATAAAATTGGTACAAAAAAGTCCGTTGCTGCAAACATTCGGCAGATTCCATGTGCCATCTAAATTCCAGCTTTTGTTTCTGTTATTAATATATACTTCTCTTGTGTTTTGCCCGGAATCGTTTTCCCTAAATACTGAAATATCTGAATATCCATCGGAATTTACATCAGCGATTCTTACGCCTAAATCTCTAAGAGCACCATTTACATCCGAAAACATCGCATTGGATGGAATGCTCCAATTAGATGTATCATTCATAAATCCTTTATTATTATAGGCATAATCAAAATCAAAAGCGGGTAAAGCATTGCTTCCATTGCCATCGTATTGAACAATTTGTGTCAGGAGATCTTTGTTTGTTGACTGGCTTTGAGAATAGATTAATTTATAGGTGCGTTGTGGTATAGTGTTTGCTTTAACGATGATTTCTTTCACTCTCTTAACTGTCTTGATTAGAAATCCTGAACTATAAAAAACATGGGGGGTGACTCGATTCTCTAAAATAAATTCACCTTCGGCAAATGGTGTCTCAGAAGTTTGATAACCCGTATAATTTATAAATTTGGGATAAATCTGATTATTTGTGCCGTCTTTTTCATATGTCAGAGTCATATAATTTCCGTGGATATCCTCAACTCTGCTTAAATACCATCTAAATACATTGCTTGTTTGCGCCAGATCGTTATGCCGAGAATCATCTGTTGAGCCAAAATAATATTTAGTTCCGGATTTATCTGTAACAATCCACTCATTCCCTATTTTTTCGGTTTTACTAAAATCTCCTTCGATTTTTGCTCTATAATACCCTGCACTGCTGTCATAAACCAATTCATTCTGTCCAAATAAAAAAGTGTCCGTGTCAGTATAACTTGGCACACCTCTTTTGGTTGATCTTTCAATATATCCGAGATCCATTGACCAGCCTACCCCAAATATTCCCTGCTTTGTGCTTGAATTATAATTCAATGATAGGTTGGGTTGAACACCTCCCCTGCCAGTCGGAACCGCAATAGGTATCGACTTAGTTGCACTTCCAAGGCTGGAATTTACATTAACGGCATGTCCGGCAAATGAAAGGCGTTCATTCAACACCTCTTCAGCGACAGAAAAAGCGTTATTCTGTGTAATTACGGCGATAATGATGAAGTTTACGACGAAAAGTTTGCTGTTCATATACCCCCCTTTAGATGGATGCGATTAACCGGCTCCGTCCGCGGGGGTATAAGAGGATTATTGCGGATGGAACCGTTGCGGAAATTTATAAAGAACTAAACGAAGTGTAACATGGGTTTGTTGATTTGTCAAGGCTCTTGCTTCTTCGTCAACAGTAAAAAAGGCCAAGCCCCTTTGGGATGCGGATTATTCGTAAGGATGCCCCTCCAATCACACCCCGGGAGTGTGATTTTTTATCACACTCCCGGGGTGTGATTGGTATAAAAAGAAGGGACAGGTGCAAAAGCACCTGTCCCCTGTTAAAATCCTGTTAAAAATTCTTCCTATTCCTCAAACAGCCAGCCGGATAAATACCGCTCGCCGGTATCCGGCAAGACGACGACAATGGTTTTGCCGCGGCTTTCCGCGCGCTGTGCCGCTTGAAGCGCCGCCCACAGGGCCGCGCCGCTTGAGATGCCGGCAAAGATGCCTTCTTCTTTCGCGGCGCGCCTTGCCGTCACGCCGGCATCCGCCTGCGATACCGGGATGATCTCATCGATCAGGTCCCTATTGAGCACGTCCGGGATAAACCCGGCGCCGATCCCCTGGATCTTGTGCGGGCCCGGCGCCTTCCCGGCCAGCACCTGGGATTCCATCGGCTCGACCGCGATGACCTTCACCCCGGGCTTTCTCTTCTTCAGGGCTTCGCCGACGCCCGTGATCGTCCCGCCGGTGCCCACGCCGGCGATAAAAATATCCACGGCCCCGTCTGTGTCCTTCCAGATCTCCTCGGCCGTTGTCCGGCGGTGAATCTCGGGGTTCGCGGGATTCTTGAACTGCTGGGGCATGAAACTGTTTTTCGCGCTTTTCGCCAATTCCTCGGCCTTTTCGATGGCCCCTTTCATGCCCTTTGCGCCTTCGGTCAAAACAAGCTCCACCCCGAGGATCTTCAAAAGCTTCCTGCGCTCCAGGCTCATCGTGTCCGGCATCGTCAAGACCAGTTGATACCCTCTCGCGGCGCAGACGAACGCCAGGGCAATGCCCATGTTGCCGCTCGTCGGCTCGATGATCACAGAATCTTTTTTGAGCGCCCCCGCCTTTTCGGCCGCCTCGATCATCGCTATCCCGACCCTGTCCTTGACGCTCGAAAGGGGGTTAAAGAATTCCAGTTTCGCGAGCACGGCCGCCTTTGAGCCTCCCGCCATCCTGTTGATCTTCACCAACGGCGTGTTGCCGACCGTTTTTGTGATGTCCTCATATACACGGGCCATGACCTTCTCCTTTTATTAAGGGGACAACGCTCTTTTTCTTTCATCACACCCTTATCATTATCACACCCCGGGAGTGTGATTTTTTATCACACTCCCGGGGTGTGATTTTGGGGTGTCCCTTGTTATTTTTGTCTAATTAGGCTAAATAAACGGCGGCGCTGCGGAACGGCCTCAGGAGCCTTTTCGGCCGGTATTTCTTTTTTCTCGGACTCCGCTTCAACCGCGGCCGGAACGTTAAACCCGCTTAAAATCTTGTCAAACAGCCTCCGGAAATTGCCGATTGTCCCGTTAGAAAGCGCGGGTTGGCCTGTCTTTTTCCCGGTTGTGTCAAAGAACTTTCTTGCCAGCGCAATCCTGTTGAGCCCGTTATCCCTGATGTATTCGGAATTCAAGAGCGCCTGGTCTTCGTTGCGCCGGCCGGTCAGGACATGGAGGTTAAAATCCTCAAAGGCGATCAGGTCTTCTGTCGTGTAATTCGGCTTTCTTGACACAAACGCAATCTTGTCGTCGCCGAGGCTGAACCTTTCCTTAAGGAGCTTGTCCTTTTGGTAACCATCGTCATTATTATTCAGCAGCACCAGAAACTCCATGTTATAACCGAGCATCATCGAGACCAGCTGGAGCATATTATCACTATCCGCGGCCGGGATCAGATTGACCTCTTGCAAGCCAAGGCCGCCAATGGCCCTTTTTACGGCCTCGCAAAAATAGAAATCGGCGGCCCCGCCTACAATAACGTTCTTCTTACCCGTCACGGGCGAGACCGTCAGCTTCTCTTTGCCCATCGCCATCATGACCGGCATCATGCTTTCCTCATCGGTCTGGTTTTGGATATCATCGATGATCACCGTCCCCTTCTCTTCGTCCTTCAGGATAAGCCGCACCCTGTCCATCCTCTCTGGATCGATGAGATACGGGCAATGCGTGCTGAAGATGACCTGTGAATCCTTGACGACCTTCTCCTCCAGGACCTTTAAGATCTCCCTTTGGGCCTTCGCGTGCAGGTTCATGCCGGGTTCGTCGATCAGGATCACGTTGCTTTTGCCCTTCTCGGCGTTCAGCCGCAGGTAAAAAGACAAAAACCATTGGAACCCCTTGCTCCTCTGCTGGATCTTGAAGAATTCCGTCCTCCCCTTCTCGTTGACGCCGAAGAGCAGCTTGTTGCCTTCCGGCTTGACAACCAGCTCGATCTTGTTCTGCTGCCAATAATCGAGAAAGTCCCCGCTTAAGGTCGCCGAATGGCGGTTCAGGTAATTGATCCTCCTCTGGACATCCTGCGTCTGTATGAACTGGTCGATATCAAGCCCCGCGACCTTCGCGAAATCAACGACGGCCTGGTTCTCTTTCAGATAAGAAATGGGGATCTCAAAAGGAAGGACATCCGAGAATTCCGAGAAGAAAATAAAATGAGGGAGATGCTTCACGACGCCTTCGACGAACAATGCCGCGGGATCCTGGCCCTGTTCCTGCGGCGCCGGCTGCCCCTGCGGCTCCTGCCCTTTGTCCCACCGCTGCTCTTCGGTCAAACTCTTGCTTTCCCTTATAATGGTGCGGATGGCCTCAACGATCTCCGTTTGCGTCTGCTCGTCCTTGATGGACGGCAGGTAGGTCTTGACGACGCGGACCAGCTCCTTGGATTCGTTCTGGATATTCTCATGGCTGGATTCAAAATGGATGGCCGGGACATGGGGGACCTTCAAGAGCCCCTGCAACCGTTCTTTCGCCGACTTGATGTGCTCAATCTGTTCTTCGCGCGTTGTCCCTGTCTCTTTTCCGAAAAGCCGGGCGGCGCATTCCCCGCTGAGTTCATATTTTCCCCTGCAGTCTTTCGTGACCCCCAGCCCGTTTCGGGCAATATAACTGACGGCCGTTTCGGAAAGCTTGATCCCCGTGTCCGCCTGGATCGCGCCAATGACTTCGGGTTCAATGCCGAAGCAGATCTCAACCAAAGGCTCCCTGTCGATTCCGTCTAAAGGCAAGGCGTCTTCCGAGACCCTCTGGATATTCTTGTTAAAATAACGCAAGGCCTCGAGCGTCGCCGTTTTCCCGGATTCGTTCTTCCCCACCAGGACCGTCATGTCAGAGGCCAGATAACAATATCCCGTATCGATAATCGACTTGAAATTCTTTATGCGAAATTTGATCAGCCTCATGTTCCGTCTCCCGTTTTATAATTGCGTTGTCAAAAGTTCTAAATTCAAAATCCAAATAATACAAATACTACAAAATAAATCAAAAATCCAAAATCCCGGACAAACATGTCACGATCTCATTCTTTTGAAATCAGGATTTGGGATTTATTTGGGATTTTGTAGTATTTGAATTTTGAGATTTACACCAGCCGATTTTCAGATATTATTTTTGGCAGTTTTTGCAGTTAACAAAAGCGTTGGTATATTACTACTAAACAATATTTTTGACAAGTTATAAAAAAAGGGGTGTCAAGCCAAAATAGAAATGTCCTAGTTTAACCAAATTAGAAATGTCCGGTTTTTATCTTAAACTTCCGGCCAATTTAAAGCCA
>JAFGFL010000061.1 GCA_016931055.1 Candidatus Omnitrophota bacterium
AAAATCCCAACTCCAAATAGTTGTTTGATTTAGGATTTTGATATTGGGATTTATTTGGTAGTATTGGTATTATTTGAATTTTGAATTTTCAGTTTTTACGGTTCGCGATGTCTTGATATTCGAGAGATAGGTGCTAAAACACCTGTCCCCTGTTAATAATTCTATGCTCAAGACAATCCTGTCTAAATTATCCGGAAAAGAAAAGACAATCTACTTGGTTCTGACGATTGTCGCTGGAATGATTATTTTATGGCCCCTGCATAATTTCCAGCATTATCTCGCCCAGGGAGACCATGGACGAGACCTCTATTGTTTTAAGAAAGTTATGGAAGGGGCGCTTCCCTATCGGGACTTTTCCTGGCTCTTCGGCCCTCTGATGCCGTACTACTATGCGTTATTTTATCTTTTCGGGGGCGTAAGCATCCAAAGTATCCTGTTCGGCCAAATCCTTCTCATCTTTTTGGCTGGTATCGTCATTTATTTAACATGCTGCGTATTCCTGCCGCCGGCCATATCTTTCTTATGCGCTTTTTGGTATTGGGGTTACCGCGGTACTGAATTTTTCTATACCTATAACCATATCGGCGGGCTTCTGACCCTGTTGATCGCGCTTTATTGCCTGTTTAAATATATCGAGCTTAATGAGCGCCGTTTCATCTGCGGCGGGTTTGTCAGCATCCTGTCCCTGATGCTGATCCGGTTGAATATGGGCGTCTCAACGCTGACCGCCTTTGTCCTGTCGCTGTTCTTTTCCGATTTCATCCAAAAAGATCCAAAAGCTCCGAGAAAAAGACGCTTCTACTTATTGCTTTCTTTAGGCATTCTTGCCATAGCATTTTTAATTTACTGGTTTTTACTGTATCCCTTGCCAAAATACGCGATTACCCAAAGCTTTCCGTTTGAGAAAACACAGCGCACAGACTACACCTCTTCCGTGTTTGATACTGTCCTTTACTCATGGGGAATGCTTGCCAATTATTTCACGGCGACATTATCCCAGAAGATATTCGGATTAATCCTGGTGTTCGCGTCGCTGCAGTGTTTGATCTTGGGCTTTTCCAATAAGACCCCGCATAAACTCAAAGAAAGGATTATCATCATTTTCGGCTCCTTATTTCTCTTTCTTGCCTTAAGTTCCCATGAGTTCTTCGCGAGCGGCGTCTTTTACCGGATTTTCTGGTTTTTCCCCCTAATATTGATCACTATTTTCTTTCTTCTGGGCATAGCCACCAGAGACATCCGAAAAACTATCCTTCAGGTTATCATCTTCTACACACTGCTTCTGCCCCCGCTTTTTAATATCCACAATGAAATCCGCATCATCCGGTTTTTTAAGACCCCTGAGCATCAATTGCATGTCGGGCCCAACAACATTTTCACCACGCAGGACCCGAAATGGTTCCAAACGGTGGCCGGCGCCGTGGATTTTATCAAGAAAAACACAAGGCCGGATGAGAAAATTCTCGTCTTGCCCCTTGATCCCATTTATCTGTTCTTGAGCGGCCGGGACAGCGCCGCGCGCCAGCTTGTTTTTTTTGAACATATCAATATCACAGAGCCCCAGCAGCGGGACATCATTTCCGAAATGGAAACGAATCATGCGAACTGGGCCATTATTTCAAACCGTGCCGTTACTCCTGAAGGAGGGATGGGCGTCTTCGGTCAGACCCATTGCCTTTTACTGGCGCAATACCTCCGGGATCATTTTGAACCGGCCGCAGATTTCGGGGATTGGATAGGGCCTCCGGGATGGGCGTGGAACCACAGCGTGCAGATATTGAAAAGGAAACCGATCCATTAAGATTGTTAGGGCACGGCGTGCCGTTCTCCTACGCTTGTGCTCTTGTGTTCTTGTGCGCTTGTGCTCTTGAAAAAAGGTGCTGTCCCCTTTAAAACAGCGAGAGCTGCTCGTCATCCTTTTGATGCCGCCGCTTTTTCTTAAGCGGCTGTTCATACTCTTTCAGTTCCTCTTCGATATCGGATAAAAACAAAGATGGCCCATTCCGATGGGTTTGCCCGTAAAGAAACCGCCGTTCTGCCCTTGTTAGGAATAGCGCCTCCTTGGCCCGCGTCATGCCGACATAAAACAGCCGGCGTTCCTCTTCGATATCCGCCGTCAATCCGCCCATCGCCAAAGGCAGAATATTCTCTTCGCATCCAACGACAAACACCACCGGGAACTCAAGCCCCTTGCTGGCGTGAAGCGTCATGAGGGACACTTTCTCAACGGAAATATCAGGCTCAACCGGCCGGGATGGATAAAACTGGTCGATTGTTTCTTCGGAAATATCAAGAGCCGCGCTGCCGGAAACTTGATAAGGGATGCCGCTTCGGTCGAGCGCCTTCTGCAAAGCGACGCGCTGGCTATTGAGACGGTAAAGGACCGCGATATCGCCGAAACTCCAGTTACCTTGCTGTTCGTGGCCGGCGACCCTGGCCGAATCGAAGGAAAATAGACTGACACCGCCGACCATGCGTTCGATTTGGTGCGTGACATACTCTGCCTCGGCATGATCCGTCGCCGCCGAGTGGATTATTAAACGGCCCTCGCTGTACATCCGTGCCGTCAAGGCCGATACGCGCACGTTGCCGGCGCCAGCCATGACCTGGCTGGAGGCAGATAAAATGTTCTTCGCCGAGCGGTAATTGTCCGTGAGTGACAAAACTGTGGCTTCCGGGAAATCGTTGGCAAAGCGCTCGAAATAACGGAGGTCGGAACCCCGGAAACCGTAAATGGCCTGGTTGGGATCACCAATGGCGGTTATGGCGGTTTCCCCGCCGACAAGCATCTTCAGGATATCCCGCTGGACGGCGTTGATGTCCTGATATTCATCGACGAAAATGTGAGCGTACGTGCCGCGTAACGCGGCCAGAATGCCGGGATCCTTACGCAAGAGCATGAGTGCCTCCAAAAGGAGGTCGTCAAAATCCAACAGCGCCTCTTTCCGTAAAATTTTATTGTACGACTGGACGCCAGCCGGCATGGGCGCATCATAAGCCGCCGCTTTCCATTCGGACACATCAATAAGCGACAGCCTGCGTTCTTTGTTTGTTTTTTCCGGCCAGGCCTGCCGGCTCAGCGTTTCGATCTGCTCCGGCGAGGCTAATTGAAAATCCCTGGGCAGATCCGTTTTATCCGCAAACGAACGCAGGATATCCATGCAGAATTGATGAAATGTCCCTACAGTCACGGCCCCGTCAATGGCCGCGACGCCGGCCGGCTGCTGCGACAGGCGCTGGCGCATCTCTTCGGCCGCTTTATGGGTAAACGTGATGGCGAGGACCTTTTTCCCTCCCGGCAGATTTCGGATAATATAACGGACGCGTTGCGTGAGGGTATGGGTTTTTCCCGTGCCCGGGCCGGCGACAATGAGCAAATGCCCCTTGTCATGCGTGACAGCTTCCCATTGGAGAGAATTCAGTTTATTCGGCCTCATGCAAGTTCCCATAAGCCGGTCCGTCAGAATAAGGTGAGTTGATCTTGATGGATCGCCCGTGCCTTTCTCTCCGCTGAGGTAAAAAGGCTGATTGTACCGAATTCGCCGTCATAACCGGCCGCGATGCTAACTTCGCCGGCGCGTACACGGCGTACGCCTTCGGCAATCAAAGCATTCCCCGCCTTTTGGATCGTGTCGATCGGCGCGTCGGAAAGGATAAACATCTCATGACCGAGTTTATGCAGCATTTGAAAGAAAAGCGTGTTAACCGTCTTGCTGTTCGGCCCAGTCTCTTCGGCTTCAGCGATAATTTCCGGCAAAGGGATCAAATTGCAGTAGGGGCGCCAGCGCGGCGGCTTGCGGCCTTGCCTCTGATCGGCAAGTTCCTGGACGCGCGCCATCACGCCGACCGTGACCGGCTTTCCGCAGGCCGGGCATAGCCCTTTGTTCGCCATCGTCTGTTCCGGGCTAAGCCGTATTTGACAAACGCGATGCCCGTCGTAATGATACTTCCCCTCTTCCGGAAAGAATTCAACGGTGCCCAGTAGCCCTTTATTGTTATCCGGGTCTGAGAGGGCCTTGTACATGGCCGGATAGGAAAGTTCCGTATCAAAGATTGTTGCCTCCCTCCCGAGTTTTTGCGGGGAATGCGCGTCGCCGTTCGAAACAAGGACGTAGTCGTCCAGTTGCCCCAGGCGCCAGTTCATCGGCGGGTCCGAGGACAGGCCTGTCTCAAGCGCGAAGATGTGCTCGGTCAGGTCGCCGAAACATTCTTCGACGCTGTCAAATCCCCCCTTGGACCCCAGCATGGAAAACCACGGCGTCCAGATATGCGCGGGGATCAAATAGCTTAAAGGGTCCGATTCCAGGGCGATCTCCAAGAGATCGCGGGAATCCAGCCCGAGAATGGGCCGGCCGTCGGCGGATAGATTCCCGATCGCGTCAAGCTTCGAACGGATCTGTTCGGCAGCCTGGAAGTGAGGGGCAAAAACTATGTTATGGACCTTGCGCACCTTTTCATGCCGTTTGTAAATATTGGATATCTCCGACGTGAGCATAAAGCGGACCTCTGCCTTGCAGGACGGCGGCAGCCCGCGCTTAACTTCTTTGGTATATTCTTCTTTCAGTGTGAAGAGGCCTTCTTCGGCGGGCTTGAGCTTCTCCTTCAGTTCTTTCATCCAGCCGGGATGGGTAAAATCGGCCGTGCCTATGACGCGGATCCCTTTAAGCTGCGCCCATAGCCACAAATGCTCAAGGTCCAAATTCGCGCTCGTCGCGCGGGAGAAATGCGAATGCAGGTGCAGGTCGGCGTAAAATTTCATTCATTAGGGGACAGGTGCTTAAGCACCTGTCCCCTGTTTATAAAACGGACCCGACGAGATTTGAACTCGCGATCTTCAGCTTGACAAGCTGACATGTTAACCAGGCTACACCACGGGTCCTTATTTTCCTAAATCGCGCTGTAGTTTAATATTAAAGGCCTACTTTGTAAAGAACAAAATGGTGGGCGATGGAGGGATCGAACCCCCGGCCTTCTGAATGTAAGTCAGCGCCACCCTTTCTAAACTAATATTATGGTAGGTGGTACTGCACTGACTTTTTCTAAATGGGCGGTGGAGGATTCGAACCTCCGACCCTCTGAATGTAAGTCAGATACTCTAACCAGCTGAGCTAACCGCCCAATATTTCAAATCTAAAATGTCAGTGGTGCAGTACTGACTACCAAATTTTTATAAAGGAAAGTCAGTGCAGATGCTCTAACCAGCTGCACTGATTTTCCTTAATTTTAATTGTAATCAGTACTGCACTCGTTTTTTCTTAATTGATCTTCAGAAAAAATCAGTGCGGTACTCGTTTCCACAGTCATTTTGGAAAACGAGTGCTGAGCTAATCGCCCGATGGAATCTTACGCTTACGGAGCGTAAGCGAACGTAAGCGTTAGATGGAATCGCACCCTGTCTAACAACTATCTGGGTGCCAACGAATGTTCAATTTACGGAGATGCGCGACACTCTCCGTCTCACTCCGAGTACGATTTCGCGCTTCACTTTTTCATTCCAATATCTATGAAAGCGCTCATCGACGTAAATTGGCACATATAGTTGCACCGACATTATTTTCTCTCGCAGGTTCTTTCAAAAATAGTGCTGGTGCGAAAGAATATTAAGAAAAAGGGCGCTGTCCCCTTTAACTAACGGCCATCTTTCGTAAAGTGATCAGCGTAAAGACCATCACAAAAATAGCAACGGATTCAATGATCCCCAGGGCGATCAGATAATTCCCAAAGCCTTTTTCACTCTCTCCCAGAGCGTCCGCCGCCGCAGCGCCTATCTTTCCCTGATTGGCCGCGCTCAGGCCGATGGCCGAACCGGCAAAGATGGCTATGAACCACAATAACAAGCCTTTGCCTACCAAAGGCTGCATCTGGGTCATTAAGATCATGCCGTAAAAGGTTTGCGTGATCGGGGCGCTGACACAGACTAAAAGCGCTGCCATCGATACGGGTTTATTGCGCACGAATCCTTTTTTCCACGCGCCCACCGCCGCCTGGCCGGAATACCCGATCCCTACGGCAGAACCGCAGGCGGCTAATCCCAAGACGGCGCCCAAAGCCAAATCTTTAAACTGTAGAAGCATTTCCGTTTCCATAGCCTTTTCTCCTTTTTCAATCAACCTCAACTCTGTGTTTTTGCCAAAGGGCTGTATTTACTGCCGCTCCATTCTATCCCTAAGTGACTCGAGAATTCAAAGATATTCAGCCGCAACCCGTGCACCAAAACCGCGATCAGTCCCAAAGCCATATTCAGGACATGCATCAAGACCAAAATCAACGCTGAGAAAAATCCGGCCGCGAAATTCGGTGCGTTCATTGGTGACAACATTTGATTAAAAGAATCAGCCAGCAAAAGCCCCGCCAGGCCTACGGCAAAAAGCCTGATATACGAAAGCAGGTCCACAAACATGCTCATCACCGACAAAAAAAGATCTCCCAACCCAAGACCGACACGCGCAAAAAAATTTTTCCGCGGTTGATTAAATAAAACGATTAGCGCTGGTCCGATATAAAAAAGATACCTGACAAAACCCGGAAGCGGCCGATTAAAAAGCATATTCCTTGCCAGGAAATATGATGCCCATACAAGGCTCAGCCATCCGATTTCAGAGAAAGCTCTGTATGACGGCCATTTCCGTATTCCTCTCCAGACATGCGCAATGGTTAAATGCGTGACCCCGATCACAAAACACAATTGCTGCATGTTAATATCATTCCTCAGCCACGGCAAGAGCGGTCGGACGACCTTCCCAAATAGCGCCTGCCCAAAGAATGTGCCGGTCAAAATTCCCCAGATGATCGTGCAGCCGCTTAATATCATCATCAATTGAAATGGTGCCGGGTCCACTTTATTCCCAATTTTCTTTTTCGCCCACATCGTCGCAAGCAAAAAAATGAGGCCGTAGCCCGCATCCCCGATCAGGATCCCGAAAAAGACGGAAAAAAACAGCAAAAAACACAGGCTGACATCCGCTTCCCGGTATCCCGGAATAATGTTCATAAAATCAAAGATCGGATTGACCAACCGCACCCAAGAGGGCTGGCGCAATAAGGTCGGCGGGCGGTCTTCATCTGCGGGATCTTCCGCAAGAACGGCCCATTTATGTTTTGTGGCAGCATCCTCAAGCCGGGCGACAGCATCGATCGGGCAAAAGCCTTTAAGAAAAGCTAGATTCTCAGCCCGTCCCATCCCGGTCAATGCCTCTTGAAAATGCAACTCATCCAATTTCTTCCGCTGTTCCCGCAATAATCCTTCCAATGCATTCGAATATTCCTGCAATTGCGCCTTAAATTCAGAAATCTTTTTCAATCCCGCTTCCTTCCGTTTTCTTGCTTCGGCCAAGCCGACTTCCGGCAGGACCAAATGCGGAAAAGATAGACCGGGTTCGCTGCGGCTCACCACAACAGCATACATGATATCTTTTTTTCGGCTAACCGCTTGCACAATGACGTCTAACGGTAATTTACCCATCTCACTTGCCGGGATCTCATAGAGACGAACGTAAATTCCTGCCTGAGAAAGGCCCTGAAGCTCTTGTGGATCAAACTCCCCCCAGGGTTCTAGTTGTTCAATCAATGCTTGCCAATGCCGGTCCTTAAGAGTCAGATTTTCCAGGCTATCCCCAACCCCCAAGATCTCCCCGGTCGTGCGCCGCCAATCAGCGACATTGATCATAGGGACTTTTTTCAAGTCAGAATAATTACGAATGGTCGATATCGCTTCTTCCAAAAGGTCAAGCTCGTCTCGAGTTTTGTCCAGGTCCGCTCCGGCAGGAAGGCGTTCGTGCTCAACATGAACGATGCCCAGGTCACGTAAAGTCTCAACCGCTTTCGCGGCATCCTTGGCCTGCGTCAGGACAAAAACTCTTTTCATCGGCACAATCATACCGTTATCAACCCCGCTTTGTATTCGATAATTTTCTTTTTTGCGGCCTTGCTCACCCCAACGGCATTCGCCTGTTGGTCGCCTAAATAAATGCGGATGACGCGTATGTTTTCCAGGCACTCCGGAATCTTGATTTTCTCGAACAGATTAACCCTCTGTGTCGTGATACGGAGCTCATATTTCAAAATATCCGCGCGCTTCTTTAAGATATCGATTTCAGCGAGAAAGGCGGCCATCAACCGCAATTCCTCAATCCCGCGATCGGTCCAAAAAGGCGTTGAATAAAGGTCATATTCGGCTTCCTTAAAATGGATATTCTCAAAAACGGGGATATTCGCCCCGGCGATATTGACAGTATCGATTGAGATCTCATCTGGCGTGATCCATCCCTTAAGATTTACACTGGGATCAGCCAATAATCCCGCCCACCGGCTGATTTCCTCGGCCTTCTTGTTAAACATTTGGCGTTTCTCATCCAACTGCCTGTAGGCTTCGGTGATCTTTATCTGCAGCTGCTGCTTCTTCAGCTGCAGCGTCGGCAAATAATGCTGGAACTGCTCCAGGCTGTCCCTCTGCCGTTTTAATTCGCCTTTTGTGAGTTTGATTTTAGACATTGTTGGTTAATATGTAAAACTGGAATTCGGTATTAACAGATGATCTGTCATTAAAAAGCCTGAACGCGAATTTACGCAAATTGCACACGAATAGTCGCGAATAACAGCCCTGATATTCGCGTGAATTAGCGTTAGATTCGAGATCATTCGCGTTTAGAAATGCTTTTCTCAAAACTATTTCATCGCCTTTTCCTTGGGCCAGTATTCGTCTATCAGAGATTTCTTGATACCTGTCTCAGCCGGCTCAAAAACATCCGAAAGAATCGCCCAGCCTTTATCGAGAGCCTCTTCAAGCGGAATGTTGACCGAGAGGTCCATAAGTTCGTCTTCAAAACGCTTCCCGTATTTCAGCAGCTTTTTATCCCACGCGCTCATCTGAAAACCCATGGAACGTTTTTCAAGGGTGCCGCGGTAATCGGCGAAAAGCTGGATCATGCGGTCCATGATCGTCCTGTGGTCCGAACGCGTCTCGCCATTGACCTGCTGCTTAAGGCGGCTTAAACTCCCGAACGGCTCGATATGCCCCCCGCGAAGATAGAGCTGCCCTTCCGTAATGTAGCCGGTGTTGTCCGGCACAGGGTGCGTTACATCGTCGCCGGGCATTGTTGTTACCGCTAATATGGTGATCGATCCGGCGCCCTGGAAATCAACGGCCTTCTCGTAACGGGCCGCCAACTGGCTGTAGAGGTCGCCGGGATAACCCCGGTTCGAAGGGATCTGCTCCATCGTAATCGAGATCTCTTTTAAGGCATCGGAGAAATTGGTCATGTCCGTGAGAAGAACCAGGACTTTTTTACCCTTAAGAGCGAAATGCTCGGCGACCGCCAGGCACATATCCGGAACCAGAAGGCATTCGACGGTCGGGTCCGATGCCGTATGGACAAAAAGAATCGAACGGGACAACACGCCCTTTTCCTCAAAAGTGTCGCGGAAAAACAAATAATCGTCATATTTCAAGCCCATGCCCCCGAGAATGATCATGTCAACCTCAGCCTGAAGGGCAATGCGCGCAAGAAGCTCATTATAAGGCTCACCGGCAACCGAGAAAATCGGGAGCTTTTGGGATACAACAAGGGAATTGAAAACATCGATCATGGGGATGCCGGTGCGGATCATATTTTTTGGCACAATGCGTCTTGCCGGATTCACTGCCGGCCCCCCGATCGGGATAAAATTATCTGTAAGAGCCGGCCCGTTATCGCGCGGAACGCCATTCCCTGTAAAGACGCGGCCCAAAAGATTTTCCGAACAGGAAACCTGCATGGGGCGTTTCAGGAACCGCACTTGGTCGTTGGTCGAAATCCCGCGGCTGCCGGCTAAAACCTGCAGCGACACTTTTTTATCGGCAAGACGGATGACCTGCGCCAGCGAAACTCCCGCTTTGGTACGGACTTCCGCCAACTCTTTGTACCCCACATCCCCGGCTTCGACCGTAATGACATCTCCTTCGATCTCTAATATCTGGCTATAAACTTTCTGCATCACATTCTTTCCTTATTTATTTTGAGATTGCCCCGCTTAATATTTTATCCCGTATCTGCTTTTCGCTTTTAGAAAACTCGTCCGTTCGAAACGGAACAGAGTTCCAGGTTATGAACATCTGGCTTAATTCCTGGAAGAATTTTCTCGCGTCGTCTTTGTCTTTAAATTCAAAAGGCTTGTCGATGATCTCTTCGATCAGCGCATAAACATATTTTTGCCGGTCGGCCGTAGTCGACTCGTCAGTCTTGTCGAAAGCATTCTGCTGAAGATAAACAGCGTCAAAAAATTCACCCTTTAAATAATCGACAAACTCACTGGTCGATGTCCCCTCTTCCCCGACAACCTTCATCATTTGGTTCACAGAAAAGCTTTTCTTTAAAATGGCGATGCCTTTCCTGACCCGCTCGGCTTCAATAAAACTTGTATATTTGCTCCAACTGTCCAGAGGATCAACGGATGGATACCGCCGGGCATCAGCGCGCGCTCTGGAGAGGCCGTGGAAAGCGCCGACGACCTTCAATGTCGCCTGCGTCACCGGTTCTTCAAAATTCCCTCCCGCCGGGCTCACGGCCCCGCCGATCGTAACAGAGCCGGTTTTGCCGTTGCGCAATTTCACCAGCCCCGCGCGCTCATAAAACGCAGCGATACGCGATTCGAGATAAGCGGGAAACGCCTCTTCCCCGGGGATCTCTTCGAGCCGCCCGGACATCTCGCGCATGGCCTGCGCCCAGCGCGATGTCGAATCGGCCAAGAGCAAAACATTGAGCCCCATCTGGCGGTAATATTCGGCCAGCGTGACGCCGGTATAAACACTGGACTCACGCGCCGCTACCGGCATGGAACTTGTGTTGCAGATGATGATCGTCCGCTCCATGAGCGAACGTTTTGTCCGGGGGTCGGTCAATCTGGGGAACTCCTCCAAGAGTTCGACGACCTCCCCGGCGCGCTCACCGCACGCGGCAACAACCACCACATCAACCTCGGTATGGCGGCTCAACAAATGCTGCAAAACGGTCTTGCCGGCGCCGAACGGCCCCGGCGTGCAGAATGTCCCGCCGACAGCGACGGGCACAAGCGTGTCGATCAGCCTGATCTTCGTGACCAGAGGTTCCGTAGGCCTGATCTTTTTGACATACGCCTTGATCGGGACTTTGACCGGCCAGGTTTGGGTCATGCTGACATCGTATGTTTTCCCGGCGCCATCTTTTAACTGGGCAATCTTGTCTATCAGGGCATATTTCCCTTCTGCGGCAATCGTGCAGACTTCCAGCTCTCCGGAAAGAGCGAATGGGACCATGATCCAATGCGCGAACATTTTCTCTGGGACTGTCCCCAGTTGGTCGCCGGCGCGCACCTTGCCGCCCGCTTTGACCGTCGGAGTAAAATCCCATGTGGTATGATCATCAATCGGGTCAAGATAGGCGCCGCGTTTTAGAAAGAATCCGTGTTTTTCAGCCAGCCTCGGAAGCGGATTCTGCAATCCATCAAACACCTGTCCCAAAAGCCCCGGGCCTAATTCGACGCTTAACAGTTCATCGGTAAATTCAACATGATCCCCGATTTTGATCCCTGAGGTGTCTTCGAACACCTGCATTTCAGCCCTCTTGCCCCTGACCCGGATGACCTCTGATTTAAGCCGTTCTGCCCCAACAATGACATAGGCCACTTCATTTTGCATGACCCGGCCTTCAAATTCGACGACAACCATGTTCCCGTTAACGCCGGCCACTTTCCCTGTCCGTTGCTTTGTGTTCACCATTCTCTCCTCATCAACTTAAAAGTTTCAAATGCCCGAAACGGCCCAATCCACGGGGAGTTCCATGGCCTTTATCCCCTCGAAAACCTCTTTGCCTTTCGGTGATTTATATTCATAATGCCGTTCAAGGATTTCCAGTTTTAATCCGTAACAAATAAGGAATTCCAGATCAAAATAATGCCCGACGGCTAAATCATCCAGAAATTGCCACCGCCGTTGATCCAATAACTTCTCCGCTTCAAGCAGGTCCGGCATTCCCGAAGCTTCATGGACCGCCTCCCGCAATGACGGCTCATGTTCATAGGTCCCGCGAATATGTTTTAAGGGATCTTTGCGCGCCCGGTGGGCCCGGAACCAGGCTATTTCGTTACGGAAATTCCTGTTGAACTTGATCCAGGTAAGCGCGGCCGCGTTATCCGTCTTAACATCCTCTTCCCCTTTAAGTAATTTCTCGACAAGGTCAAAATCGTTTCCTGCCAGGAGCCGGCGCGCGTGTGAGAGAAATTCGTCACCGGACATGGGGAGTTTCCCGTCCCAAAGGATCATCGGCAGGCTGGCGATAAAATAATAATAAGAAGCCCCCATTTTATTTTCCTTTTAACAACCCCGCCACCTGGGCATTGAGATATGCGCCTAAGTATTCGATTAAACTCGCGTCGCTGAAATCAAAACAGGATCTGCCGTCGTCAAAGCTGATTGTGAAGCCGCTGGATATGCCGTCAGCGGATTTGAATATCAAGGGCTGTTTGATTTCTTTCTGTAGTTTGGCGATAAACCCTTCCTTCAATTTTTTAAGGTCGCTCTCGCTTAAGACAACTTCGATATTCTTTTCCGCTAAATCCGCTTTTGCGCATTCCCGGACGATTTCGCAGATCATTGCGGATAATTGTTCGCAAGATAATGCCTCTTTGACTTGCCTGGAAATGATCTTCTGAAGGACGCTTTCGATCTCTTTTCTTAAAGCAAGAAGCGTGTCGCGGGCCGATTGCGTAAGCGCCATTTCCGTTGATTCCCGGGTCTTTCGCGCCTGTGCTTCCGCATCCGCAACAATATGCCGCGCTTTCGCATGTGCCTCAGCGATCAATTTCTGCGCGCTTGCTTTGGCGTTATCCTCGATCTCTTTTGCCTTCTGGCCGGCGGCCTCTACGCCTTCCGCCTTAATTTTGTCGATAAGTTCCTGGACACGTTGGGACATGATTGATCTCCCTACTTAATATTAAGATTATATGAAACAAGAAAGAACAAAGCCTGACAAAATCCGGGATCTCGCTGTGCCGGATTTTCACTTTTTGTCAATTAAGCCTGATGATTATGCTGGAAAAGTTGATTCGATTTTTCTGAAAACTTATGAAGTTGTTACCTTCCCATTTCCTTTAAGATGTGCCTTGCCGCTTCTCTGGGATCCTCGGCCTTAACAATGGGCCTGCCCACAACCAGAAAATCGCTGCCCTGGGCCTGCGCCTCCGACGGGGTCGTTATTCTTTTCTGGTCATCAGCTTCTGCCCCCGCGGGCCGGATACCGGGAGTCACGATCATAAAATCACGCCCAAGGTGTTTTCGGACCAACGCCGCTTCCTGGCTGGAGGCGACCACGCCGTCAAGTCCGCATTCTTTCGCCAACAAGGCCTTCTTTAGGACGAATTGGCCTATGCTATCTTTTTTTTCATCACTTGTCAAGGCCGTAATTCCCAACAGTAACGGGCGCTTAACTTTAGCAGCTAAAGCGGCTTCCGTCGCTGCTTCAGAGGCCCGTTTGAGCATTTCCCTGCCGCCTGCCGTGTGCAGGGTGCACATAAAAATGCCCTGGCTGCCTTCCTTTAAATTCACGGCCGCCCTGACCGCATTAGCCACCGTATTGGGGATGTCATGATACTTCAGGTCAAGAAAGACTTTTTTCCCGGCTTTTAAAAGGTGTCGGACCACAACCGGCCCGCAAGCCGTAAATAACTGGCTTCCGACTTTAAATATTTCAACATCACGCCCAAGGACGTCAATGAGCCCTTTTGCCTCGTATAAGGTATCGACATCCAGCGCCACAATCAATTGCGGTTTGTATTTGGTCATCGTGCCATATCCGCTGTAGGGGCGCCCCTTGCGGGCGCCCTTACTTCCATTCGGGCAGGCGTGAAGCCTGCCCCTACGTTAATATATTCCCAATAATTTCTTTAATATCTTCGATTTTATTTTTCTTCATATACGCCTTGATCCCGTTGAGAACATCCAGCGGCGCTTGGGGATTAATGAAATTTGCCGTTCCGACCGCCACCATTGTCGCTCCGGCAATAATATACTGCAAGGCATCTTCGGCCGTCATGATCCCTCCCATGGCGATGATGGGGATTTTGACCTCTTTCGCCGTTTTATAAACCATGTAGACCGCCATCGGCCGGATGGCCGGGCCGCTTAAGCCGCCGGTCACATTCCCCAAGACGGATTTGCGCGTCTTGATATCGATCACCATCCCCGAGAACGTATTGATTAAGCTCAAGGCGTCCGCTCCGGCCTCTTCGGCCGTTTTAGCGATCGTGACAATGTCCGTGACGTTCGGCGATAATTTCGCGATGACCGGATATTTGGAAATATCCTTGACCAAGCGGACAACGCGGCAAGTTGCCTCGGGATCCTGCGCGACCAGCACTTTCTTCCCAAGATTGGGACAGGACAAATTAAGCTCCAGCGCGCTGATGCCGCCGACTGCATTGAACTTCTCGGCCAATATCCTGAACTCCTCGTCCGTATGCCCCAAGATGCTGATCACTAACGGAACGCCGATTTTCTTCAAGGCAGGCAATTTATCCTCAATAAACCGGTCCGCTCCGGGGTTCTCAAGGCCGATGGCGTTCAGCATGCCGGAAGGCGTTTCCGCAATTCTCGGCGGAGGATTGCCTTCCTGCGCCTTTAAAGTCACGGTCTTCGGTATAATAGCGCCGAGTTTTTTAACTTCCTGCAGATTATAGTATTTTTCCGAATGACCGAACGTGCCTGAAGCAACCGTTACAGGATTCTGGAATCCCGCGTTTCCGATTTTGACCGTAATATTCATGGTAAATATTTTTGCTCGCCGTTGGCTATAATTGGCTAATTCATGAATGCCATCTTGATTCCAATAATTACCAATAAGACGCCATAGGCCCGCTTCAATGTCAGATCCGATACGCCTTGAACAAGATGCGCGCCCAAAAAAGCTCCGACAATGAACCCGACAGCGACAAAAACAGCCATTTGCACTTTAACATGGCCCGCCCAATAATAGCGCAAGACCGCCAGGATAAATATCGGCGGCAGCATGACAGCAAGAGAGGTCCCTTGGGCTTGATGCTGCGTTAACCCGAATAAAAAGACAAATATGGGGACCATGATCGCGCCGCCGCCGATGCCAAACGCCCCACTGGAAAAACCAGCCACAAGACCGACTATGATATAGAGCACTATGGACATAACGATCCTTCCTGTAGAGACGTATGTTTTTCCTTATTATTTAGAAGAAAACATTACGTACCCCCTCGCAAAACGAATGGGGTACGAGGCATCGCCTCGTCTCTACGATTCAAATATCAATTCATGCAGATCAAATGCCGGGCCGTCGCCGCAGACCGTTTTATATCCTTTTGCCGTTTTTATCGAGCACCCGAGACACGCGCCTAATCCGCATGCCATGACCTCCTCACAAGATGCTTGTCCCTGCAATTCATGTTCCCGGGCAAAATCCTGAACGGAAGCCATCATCGGCCGCGGCCCGCAGGTATAGATAAATGTCTTACCCGGATCCGGGTCGATCTTGGAAAACAGCACCGCAACCCGCCCTTTGACGCCGACGCTGCCGTCATCGGTTGATGTAAAGATCTTGCAGCCGTTTTTCTTGAATTCCTCCATGTTAAAAACATGCCCTTTTGTGCGCCCGCCGTAAAGAAGGGTCATTTGATATCTTCTTTCCTTCAAGACATCCGATAAGAACAGAAACGGCGCCGCTCCGACACCGCCAGCGATCATAACAACATGTTTGATGCCTTTCGGCGGCAGGCAAAACGGCGTGCCGACAGGCCCCAGCACGTCAAGGATATCCCCTTTTTTCTTGGAAGCCAGCACTTGCGTGCCTGTGCCAATCACCTCGTAAAGGATCTCGACATGTCTCTTCGCCCGGTAAATGCTGAACGGCCGGCGGAAGAACGGCTCGAGGCTGTTGCGGACACGGATATGGATGAATTGTCCCGGGCGGGCGGCAAGAGCAACCGGCTTGGCATCAATACACAAACGGTAAAATTTCGCGCACAGTTGTTCATTGGAAACGACGTTATAGGTATCCTGCAGTTTTTTCATAAGCTGGAATTTTACTTTTTCTGATAGTAATAAGCAAACACGACGATTAACAGGATCGCGGCCATCAGAAAGATCATGATCGTATGCGAGGGGATCGTCTCCTCAAAGACAAGCTGTTCCTGGAAAGACTCCAGCAGGACCGCCAAGAGCGGCCATCCCCAAAGCCCCCGCTGCTCTTTCGTGCTGAAAGCCTCTTTCAGGTCGATGAACTCCTTGAGGCCGGCCTTTCCCATCAAGGCTATCGACGGGAAGATCCGGGGGACTTTTCTGCAATAGGCCTGATACCTCCGGCTATCCAATTTCTCCAAGAACGCCTCTTCTTTGACGATTTGCTTATTAAAACGCAGATAAAACAGCACGGCAAAAACGGGAAGGCTCCACCACGGCCAGACAATAAGAATAAAGCCGGCCCCTATTAAGAAGCTTCCCAAGTACATCGGGTTGCGGACCAGTTTGTACGGCCCGTCGGTAACCAGTTCCCGGCTTTTATTGGAATGCGCTTTTTTGTACCCGCGAGCTGCCATGCGCAATAAGATCCCTGTCAGAAGGACAATGAACCCCAAGAAATCCAGCGTGTCATCCAAGAACGGGTTTCGGGGATAGAGATTGCGGGAAGCAAACAGGAATCCCGTTATGATGATGATGGAAGATAATAAGGCGCTGTCGATTTTGACGCGTTTTTTCACAAGAGAACTCCTCACTTCGTGCGTACTTATTTTCCTATACTGTAATATTTTAGAACTCGCCCTCTTCTTTTTAAGGCGGTTAAAAATATTTTAACGCAGATTCGACAAATTGCACGTATATTCCGCAAATAAAACAGCGTCCCTTTTGATAATATTTGCGGTTATCTGCGCAGTGTTTGCCAAGATCTGCGTTAAAATTTTCTTTCCTTCTTAATCCGTTCTATTAATTCCTTGACCTTTTCTTCCGCTTCCTTAATATCCTTGACCTTGACCATTCCTTCGCGGTTCCATCCGCCCATATCAATAACCGGGCGCTTATAGACCATCCCAAAGGAGATCTCGGATGACGTTCCATCGCTTCCCGGCAGAGCAATAATGATATCAGCCGAACAGGCAACGATAGCGTTGCGCGCGAATCCGATATTGGTGGGCAAAGCGATGTCAATGTGGGAATTTGCGTCAGCTTTATCTTTTCCTGGGAGAATGCCGATCGTGAGGCCTCCGGCCTCTTTGGCCCCTCTTGATGCCGCCTCCATTACTCCCCTTAAACCGCCACAAATCAATGTTGCCCCCACTTTAGCCACTAAATTACCTATCTTATAGGCTAACTCCTCCACTTCAGGATTTATGTTATGACCACCTATAACTGATATCGTAATTTTCTGCTTCTTCATGGTCGATTTCTCCACATATTGTGCACAGTCTTTAGATAACTACTATATATAGTTCCCCAATCACACCCCGGGAGTGTGATTCTTTATCACACTCCCGGGGTGTGATTGGGGGTGTAATAAGGTGGTCATTGCTGATATACTATCTTTCCCGCACAGATTGTTGCCGCCACTTGCCCCTTTAATGTCCGCCCGATAAAGGGCGAATTGCTCGATTTAGATACAAAATCTTCTTCGCGGACCTCCCATTCTGCCTCAGGGTCAATAATGGTCAAATCCCCATCCATCCCTTCCTGTATAGCCCCCTTACCCTTAAATCCCATAATGTTTGCAGGCGCTGCAGACATTTTTTCAACCAATTGCGGCCAGGTAAGGATTTTGGGTTCTATCAATTCGGTCACGGCCAAGCCGACAGCAGTTTCAAGCCCGATCATGCCGCACGGCGCGTGGTCCATATCCTTCTCTTTATCTTCCCTGGCATGCGGGGCATGGTCTGTGGCGATACAATCAATCGTGCCGTCTTTAAGCGCGGCCTTGACTGCCTTGACATCCTCTTTCGTCCTCAGTGGAGGATGAACCTTGGCATTTGTGTTAAAACTTTTGAGCTCTTCCTCCGTTAGGGCAAAATGATGCGGAGCGGCCTCTGCCGTTACTTTAATCCCGCGCGCCTTTGCCTCACGGATCAACTCAACCGACCTCTTCAAACTGATATGCGCAAAATGGATGCGGGAATCAAAATAATCGGCCAGTTCGATATCTCGGGCCACAATAATCGATTCCGATATCCCGGGGTCGCCTTTCAATCCCAATATCGTCGACGTGACTCCTTCATTCATGACGCCGCCCGAGCTCAGCTGATGGTCCTCGCAATGCTCAATGAGAAGGATCCCCACCATCTTCGCGTATTCCATGGCCATGCGCATCAAATGGCTGTCAGAGACACAATTCCCGTCGTCGGACAAAGCGCCGCAGCCGGCGTCTTTCAATTCAAACATGTCGGTCAGTTCCTGGCTTTTTAGGCTTTTTGTGATCGCGCCGATCGGGATCACGTTGATGAGCCCGATGCGTTTTGACTCATTAACCACCATCTCGGCAATAGAGCGGTTATCGATCACAGGAGCCGTATTCGGCATGCACATGACCGTCGTAAACCCGCCTTTGGCCGCTGCCATCACCCCTGTTTCAACCGTTTCCTTATGCTCATCGCCGGGCTCGCGGAAATGCACGTGAATATCGATCAATCCAGGCAAGACGAGTTTACCCTTAGCGTCAATGGTCTTCCCCTTATCCTCTTTGATGGACGAAGCAATCCTTTTAATGACGCCTTTTTCAATCAGAATGTCTTGCGGATTCTTTTCCATTTTATCCGCATTGACAATCATCGCGTTTTTGATTAATAACGACATGAATAATTTCCTCGTTATGCAACCGTCCCGTAAGGGCACCCCTTGCGGGTGCCCATTCTTTGATTTGGGCAGGCGCACGGCCTGCCCCTACCTTTTAATCCCCAGCAACAAATACAACACCGCCATGCGCACCGCGACACCGTTTGTGACCTGATCCAGGATCACGGAATATTTCCCGTCGGCCACTTCCGCCGACACCTCCAGGCCGCGGTTCGTCGGCCCCGGATGCATGATAATCACGTCTTTTTTGGCGTTCTTCAGCTTTTGCGCGTCAATGCCGAACTCCTTGGCGTATTCTCTTAAGGAAGGGAGGAACTTCTGCTCCTGGCGCTCCATCTGGATCCGCAGCGGCATTAAGACGTCGCTCTCTTTGATGACTTCATCAATATCATAATTGATCCTGGCTCCCATCGCTTCGATTTCCGGCGGGACCAGCGTTGCCGGGCCGCAAACGGTCACTTCAGCTCCCATCGTGGTTAATCCCCAAATATTGGAGCGCGCGACTCGCGAGTGGCGGATGTCGCCTAAAATCGCCACCTTTAACCCCGCAATCCTCCCCAATTTCTCCTGTATGGTGAACATGTCCAACAGCGCCTGGGTCGGGTGGGACCGGCAGCCGTCACCGGCGTTGATGATCGAGGCCTTGAGGTGTTGGGATAAGATGTACGGGACTCCCGATGAGGGATGGCGCACCACGATCGCGTCGACATTCATCGCCTCGATGTTGCGCGCGGTATCCAGCACCGATTCCCCTTTGGAAAGGGAGCTGTTGCCGGCGGCAATGTTGACCGTGTCAGCCGAGAGGCGTTTCGCGGCCAGCTCAAAGGAGGAGCGCGTGCGCGTCGAGTTCTCGAAAAACAGCATGACGATCGTCTTTCCGCGCAGGGCCGGCACCTTTTTCACGTCGCGTGTCGAGATCTCCTTAAAGGACTTGGCCGTTTCAAGGACCGTTTCGATCTCTTCTTTGCTCATGCCTTGGAGGTCCAGCAGATCATGTTTGGTCCATTCGCTCATTTGCGTTTTCTCTCCTCAACGATCACTTGGTCCTCTTTGCCGTCCGTTTCCTTCAGGATCACCTGCACATTCTGGTTGGCCGACGTCGGGATATTCTTCCCCACATAATCCGCCCGAATGGGGAGCTCGCGGTGCCCGCGGTCAACGAGAACGGCCAGCTGGATGCTCGCCGGCCGGCCGAAATCAATGAGGGCGTCCAAGGCCGAGCGGATCGTGCGGCCCGTGAACAGGACGTCATCGACAAGAATAACTTCTTTGTCCGTAAGGTCAAATTTGATCAGGGTCTCGCGGACAACCGGCTGGACATCGATCATCGTCAAGTCATCGCGGTAAAGCGTGATGTCCAAAATCCCGATCGGCACCGCGTTGCCTTCGATCTTCTGGATACACTCGTTGACGCGTTCGGCCAAGACCGCGCCCCGCGTGCGGATCCCGATGAGGCACAGGTTCTTGACCCCGCGGTTCTTCTCTAAGATCTCATGCGCGATGCGCGTGATCGCGCGCTGGATATTGTCTTTGTCCATGATTTTAACGGTTTTCATCTTCAATCGCCTTTGCTTGGCTCCTACTTCAACCTCGTAGGTTGAAGTAGGCTTGTTTGCACCCACTTCAACCTACGAGGTTGAAGTGGGTGGGTAATACATGACGCGCTCAATAAAAAAAGCCCGCCTTTGACTCAAAGGCGAGCTGAAAATTTACGATTATGGCATGCACAACGTGTCATATTCTTCCTTGCCGATCTCGCGGGACCAGCTTAAAGGTTAATGTTTGCGTAAAATATAACACTCCGGTTTTGTTTTGTCAAGCGCTATGTGCAACCACGACTTCCGAGGTCTGGATGATATCTCCTAAGGACACGGATCCGCCACGCAGGTATTAGTACATATAAAATTCATTGATTCAATTTGAGTAGCTCCGGGAGGCAGAAAATATATTAAAACTTGCGCATTACACGCCGCTCCCTCAGAGCTACAGGAAGCAACAAATGGACAATTCATATCAGGCATGCCGGGATAAGCTCCGCAACCGCCAGGACAAGTTGTGTCTTGGCAAGACTGATAAGAACAAGCGAAGCCATCAGGACAAGTCCAATCTGTGCGCCAAAATAGGCATGGGCCAGGTATCGGTCCAGTACAAGGACCCCCGCAGCCATCAGAATTGGGATATGTGCAATCATCGCAAAAGTTGGCAGCCCAGTCACAATTCGGCGTGCAGCCGCAAACATTGGCCGTTCCCCCGCCGCCGCAGGTCTCCGGCGCTACACACACATCGGTCCCGGGGCAAGTTGCCCCGCAAACAGGATCAATATAATCGGCACAATAATTAGCGGCATCAGAACAATCCGGCGTGCAGCCGCAAACATTGGCCGTCCCCCCGCCTCCGCAGGTCTCCGGTAACGTGCAACCGCCGCAGTCCTTGGTACACGGATCGCCGCAACTATCGATCCCATCTACACTCCCGCAGAAACCGGCGCAATTCACTTCGCAGGTGATTTCGGTTACCCCGCCTCCGCATACCAAGCAAAGGTCACAAGGCTCAGATGGATGGCAATTTATGGTACGCACTATTTGCTCCTCGGTGCCCTCCACGCATACACTAGCTACACACGTTTCTACCGTGCGAGTCTTTTTATGATATACATCCCCATTCCCGATATCGCAATACTCCGGCCCCCATTCAATTAAACTCCAATCCACTGGCTCGGCACACGGCGGCACACAGCCTAAACAAGCGCCGTTGCCATCGCAACTGCAGCCGCTGCCTTCAACACAGCCCGTATTGTCATAACAGGCCTCATCCGTGCCACCGGCAGCAACAAGCGTTTCCCCGCAGACCCCATCGGTACACGTCGGTTCCCAGCATTTGTTATCCTGGCAATCCGTCACGCCTCCCCATTCCCAACACGGATCCGCGTCATGGTTTCCGCATAATTCGGTACTGTCCGCATCAAAACACCGGGTTTCCCCAACAGGAAGACATTCATCACTACAAGACGCACCTGCAAACAACTCCGAACCGGCCTGGATAAAAACCGCGTCTCCCGCATTATCAGCAACTGTTAGGCTTTTAACGTAAAGTTTTGAGTTATTCGTTAATGTTAACGATGCCCCTACGCCGATAAAGAGGTCTGTATTTCCCCTGTGTAAGGTAATCCCTTTATAGTTACAATGTTGGTTGTAGAGGTAAGCACTCGTACCTTCTATTGCCGGGGCACATAAGCCTTGGCCGTCACAATTTCCACATCCCGGATCACCGCCGCATGGCGTTATGGTTTCGGCACAATAGTTTTCACTTGGACAACATGTGTTGTCCACGGCTGTTGAACAGGTACATGGACCAGCTAATGCCAAGGGGGGAAATAAAAAAGACAGCAATAAAGCAAACGCTATCAGCCTTGTATATCGCAATGCAGGTAATTTAATTATTATTTTTGAAACCATTATCACCTCTCCGGAAGGCAAAAGGCATCCAGGACTTTCCGTTTCTCTCCGCTTAAACCTAGTTATGGCCTATGATTAGTTGCCACCCGTCATCGTAAATATACCCGCCCCCGTCAAATTCGATCCTGTCCTGGACAAAAATATCATCGTTCGCATCAATATCCCCGTTAACGACCAGGGTCCCATCCACATTGACATCCCCTTGCACATCCAGTTTTGCCACCGGGGCAGCCTCGCCGATGCCGACAAAGCCCCCCGTTCCCCCAAGAATCATATTGGCTGTTCCATTCTCCGGTTGAATTTCAAACGCCGTTAATCCATTGTTCAATCCCATCCTGAGCCGCCGGGTTCCGGCGCTGTCCAGCCACTGAGTATAAAGCCAAGTATTATCTGTCGTCTGAAGGTTACAGATACCGTCCGTTGCGGAACGAAGATGCAACGGAGCCGTAGGTAATACAGTAGACCCGATGCCGACGTTGCCGCCGTCGATGGCCAATGCATCATCGCCCACAAGCATCAATCTCATATCATAATTTGTCGCATTATCATTAGTGAAATCAATGTACGGGGTACCGCCGCTTCCGCCAGTCTGTCTGAGTTCTATAAATGCATTGGGATCGCTGCCCATAAGAATTTCGCGGCTGGTGCCATTCGTATTATCCCCGACTGTTGCATTCCCGACAACATCCAGACTTTGAGTCGGGCTATTCGTTCTAATGCCGACCCGAGGATTTGTCCCCGCATTATTGTCCTTATCCAGATTAGCCAAGTAAACAAAGTCGTTGACAGAGCTGTGTATCCAGGGAGACAAAGACGGCACCCATGCCCCATTCAAACATATCTCAATTTCATCAGTAGTGTTGTTTAAGTACATCAGCCCTTCCAATGAAGCATTGCAGGGAGGCGCCGGAGCCCGCGGGACGAGCCGCAGCCGCTCATAGCTTCCAAACGGCGCGGGATAGTAAGTACTTAATGTAATGGTTTGTTGGGCATGAGCCCAAGAAGCGAGGCATATGATGAAGAAAAATATAAACAAATATTTTCGCATCTTTCGAGCCTCCTGAGTTTTCATTGTTGTTACTACAAGTATAATGCATAACCCGAAATCGTACAATTAATAGGTTATTTTATTGTAGGGGCACCCCTTGCGGGTGCCCGCTCCTTTATTTGGGCGGGCGCGCACCCTCCGGGTGCGATTCGCCAACATGTAATCAATATCTCATCGAGGCCCGCCCCTACATTCATACCGAATGAATTAATAGAACAAACTCGCCCTTTGGTTTATTCTTCTGGAAATGTTCCCCTAACTCTTGGGCCGTCCCTTCTTTGACTTCTTCGAATTTCTTCGTGATCTCCCGCGCGCAAACAACGCGGATATCCCCCAAAACCGTATCGATATCCTCAAGGACCTTCATCAGCCGGTGAGGCGATTCATAAAAAATAACGGTCTTTCTTGTTCCCTTAAACTCTTCCAATTTTTTCCGCCGCGCGGCGGACTTAACAGGAAGGAACCCTTCAAAAACAAAATTATGGCACGGGAGCCCGGACAAAGACAAGGCCGCAATCAAGGCTGTGGCCCCGGGGACAACCGTCATCGGGATATTGTGTTCCTTTGCCGTGCGGATCAGATGATAGCCGGGGTCGCTGATCCCCGGAGTCCCCGCGTCCGTAACGAGAGCTATTCCCTTGCCCTCGCATAGAAGCTTCAAAAGATACTCGGCCTTCTTGAATTTATTGTGTTCAAAATAGCTGGTCAGCGGCCTTGTGATGCCGTAATGCTCACATAAGATGCGCGTGTGGCGGGTGTCCTCGGCGGCGATAAGGTCAACTTTTTTCAGCGTTTCGACACCGCGGTAGGTGATGTCCTTGAGGTTACCAATGGGGGTGGAGACGATATATAACATTGCATCAAAGGTGGTTTGACACATGACACACGACACATGACACATGATTCGTGCGGCGGCAGACAGATAAACATTTTTCTTGTGTCTTGTGTCTTGTGTCTTGTGTCATCATATTCATATGTCGCTATTCAACAGTAACCGACTTCGCCAGGTTCCTCGGCTGGTCAACATCACAACCCAATTGAACGGCGATGTAGTAGGCGATCAATTGAAGCGGCAGGGCCACAAGAAGCGGCGTTAAGAGCTCATCGGTTGGAGGAACATAAATGACATGGTTGGCGTGCGTTTTGATCGCTTCATCTCCCTGCGTCGCGATCGCGATGATCTTGCCCTTTCGCGCGCGGATCTCCTGCATATTGGAAATCATCTTTTCATAGACGCTTGACCGGGGCGCGATACAGACAACGGCGCGGTATTCATCGATCAAGGCGATCGGCCCGTGCTTCATCTCGCCGGCGGCATAGCCCTCCGCCGGAATATAAGAGATTTCCTTTAACTTCAAAGCCCCTTCCAGCGCCGACGGAAAATTGATATTCCTTCCCAAAAAGAGGAAGCAGCCGAAATGCGAATTCTTTTTCGCGATCCTGGCAATATCGGCTTTATTCCGGAGAATATCCCTATAGAGGGTAGGAATATGCTTGAGATCTTTCAGAATCTTTTTCCGCGTCTTTTCCTTAACAAACTTCTTCAAAGAGCTCATCTTCAGCGCCAGCAAGCACAACATCGCGATCTGCGCTATGTAGGCCTTGGTCGACGCAACGCCGATCTCCGGCCCGGCATGCGTATAAAGAACGCCATCGGACTCCCTGACGAGCGACGAGCCGACCACATTGCAAATTGAGACGACCTTCGCGCCCTTGGTTTTAGCCTCGCGGACCGCTGCCAGCGTGTCCGCCGTCTCCCCGGATTGGCTGATAGCAATGATCAATGTTTTCTTATCGACAATCGGGTTACGGTACCGGAATTCACTGGCGGCGTCCACGCTGACGGGGATGCCGGTCAATTTTTCTATAACGTATTTCCCTACGAGGCCGGCGTGGTAGGCCGTCCCGCAGGCCACCGCGAAAACTTTATTGACGGATTTCAACTGCCGTTCGTTCAAATTAAGGCCGTCCAGGATGACCTTGTTTCCCTTTAAGCGCGTTTTGATCATCCTCTGCAGCACCTCGGGCTGTTCGTGGATCTCTTTAAGCATGAAATGCGCGAATCCCTGCTTTTGGACGGCATCCACTTTGAAAGAAACCTTATCCGCTTTAACCCTGATTGACTTGCCTTCAAAATTATACACACGAACACCGTCTTCTTTAAGAACAGCCAGCTGCCTGTCTTTCAGGTAAATGATCCTTTTTGTATAATCTAAAATGGCCGGGACGTCCGAAGCGATGAAATTTTCCCCCTTCCCGAGGCCGATGATGAGCGGTGAGCCTACCCGTGCCGCAATCAGCATGTCGGGGTGGTCCGATGAAATGATCCCCAAGGCAAACGCCCCTTTTAACTGCCGGATTGCTTTTACTACCGCCGCGAGCAAGTTCCCCCTATACGCATCCTCGATAAGATGCGAGATGATCTCTGTATCCGTCTCCGAAATTATTTTGTGCCCCTTTTTGCATAAGGCCTGCGTGAGTTGTTCATAATTCTCAATGATGCCGTTATGGACGACCAGGATCCTGCCTGAACAATCCGCGTGCGGGTGCGCGTTGACACGGTTAGGGGCGCCATGGGTCGCCCAACGGGTATGAGAAACTCCGAGAGAGCTTTGAGGAAGGGGCTTCGTTCTTATGAGGTCCTGCAGGTTCTGGATCTTGCCATGGGTCTTGCGGATGTCCGCTTTGACAACCACCCCTTCATCGGAAGAAGGGATAATCCCGACACCGCTTGAATCATAGCCGCGGTATTCGAGTTTCTTCAGGCCATCGACCAAAATCGGAACGGCTTGTCTGTTTCCTATATAACCGATGATTCCGCACATAACGCCTTTTAAATAGATTTCTAAACGCAAATTTACGCAAATTGCACGCGAATAGTCGCGAATAACAATACTGATATTCGCGAAAATCAGCGTTGGATTCGCGCAAATTCGCGTTAAGGCTTTTTAATTCAATTTTACGTTTTTCCAGCAGGACGGACATGAATATATGTCACGACTTTCTTGTGGGTACCCATCTTGCGCGTGAAATAAACCTCGCCGTCGCAGCCCGCCGTCAGGTGCATCCGCCCGGTCACATGAAGTCCCGATTTCCATTTGTCTCCTTCACGGGTCAAGATGGTCCCGCATTTGACTTTCTGTCCGCCGGCGACTCTCACGCCCCATTTTTCCTTATAGTATTTTTTTGTTATACCGCCAACTCGCATGGCTTTCTCTCCTTCTAGAACAATCATCAGCGGCGCGAATGCAACCACTGATTATTGTCTTGTCCTTAACTCATTTTATTCTTTTACATGAGACCCTTCGACTCGCCGTGAACCGTACGGTTCACGGCTCGCTCAGGGTGAGCCCCCGAGCAGAAAACTTCCCGGGGCTCATTTCTTTTCGCTGAGGATCTGATCGATTTCCTTCTTGAACCCGTTAAAATCCCTTGCCTGGGTCTTGCGGCCATTCATATAAAACGTCGGGGTCCCCCGGACATTGACTTGCTGACCCAAGCCGAAATCATCTTGGATATATTTCTCCCATTTGGCGTCATCGTTCTTATAAGCATCCGTGAACTTTTTGACATCAAGGCCTAAGTCTTTGGCCAGTTCCTGGAATTTTTCCTCACTCAGGGATGTGTTGTTCTCAAGCAAAGCGTCCGCCATTTCCCAATATTTCCCTTGCTCCCCGGCGGCAAAAGCGGCCTTAGCGGCTGGTTTTGCCTGGGCGTGGAAAGATAGCGGAAAATTCTTCAGGATATAATTGACCTCTTTGGGATAGGCTTTTAGCACCTCAGCAATTGGCGGATGAAAGCGCGCGCAAAACGGGCATTGGAAATCCACAAACTCAACGATCGTTACAGGGGCCTTTTTCTCCCCTCTGATTGGCGAATGGGCAACCGGGATTTCATACACCTTTGTGAGATCCTCAGCGGGTGGAAGCTGACGGGCGGATCCCGCATTGTCTTTGACCTGATTAACGACTTCCTGCAGCCCTTTTATCTGAGACTCTAAAGTCGTGATGCGCGTCTCCAACTCCTGAAGGTTTTGGACAACCCGAAACCCTCCCCCTTCAGCCAGGCCTTCCCTATCTAATCTTTTCTCCATCTTCATTTGGTTCTGAAGCAGAATTTGCTGCCCAACCAGTATCTCGCGCAATAAAGGCTCCCTGGCCTGCTTTTTAACAACAGCAACACCTAACAGAATTCCGATTATAACCACGAGAACCAAAGTAAAAATACTCTTTTGCATTTGTATCCTTTCTATCGATTGTTTTCCGCGTAAAATTCAGATAAGAGAATAACATGATTCGCCTTAAATTACCACAAGAAAATGAGGGGTCTTGCCGTATCACACCCCCCCTATCACACCCCGGGAGTGTGATCAAAAATCACACTCCCGGGGTGTGATGGGGGGATTACAATGGGATTCCCCCATAATAGGAAACAACATGCTTAATATCTTCCCACCGGTTCGAACACCCGAAGACCCCGATGATCAGCGTGCTGCTACCCTTTTGGAGGGTCCCCACAAAACAGGCTTTAGCCGCGTGGGTATAGCCGGTCTTGCCGTAGATCTTCTGCCTCCAGTCCATAAAAAGAATCTTGTTATGGCTCCTGAGCTTGATCTGCCGGCCGGCGCTTGAGGCGATCGTTTTATATTTAAGCTTAATCGCGTCCCGGAAAAAGCTGTGCCGCAGCGCCTTGCGGAAAATGAGGTACATATCATAAGCCGTGGTGTATTGCGCGGACTTGGACGGCAACCCGTTGGAATTGGAAAACCTTGTCTGTTTTGCCCCGAGCTCTCTGGCCCTGGTATTCATCATTAGGACAAACTGCCAGTGGGACCCGGCAACTGCCTCCGCGAGAACAATGCTGGCATCATTGGCCGAATTGATCAGGATTGCGTAAAGAAGATCGCGCACTCTGTACTTTTCGCCGGATTTAAGATTCAGTTTGGTCGGCTGGGTTAGAGTCGCATTGTGGCTAACCGTCACGTAAGAGTCCAACTCGAGGCGCTCAAGGACAATCAAGGCCGTCATGACTTTTGCCGTGCTCGCCGGAAGGACGCGGTCGTGGACGCCTTTCCCGTAAAGGCGTTTGACTTTGGTGCTGTCCGAAAAAATGACGGACTTGCATGTGACCTCATGTTTTTTTGCGGCCACAGCGGACAAGGAAGGGACAACAATAAAAAACAAACAAGCAGCAACAGTTAGGGTATTTTTGTTGAGTCTCATTTATGCTGTATTGACGGCAGCCTCGTAGACCAAAGCCAACGCCCTCGCGATTCCCGCCGTGGGAAAGAAATTCTGCCCTTCCGCTTTGGCGATGCTCCATGCCTTCTTTTTTCGCGTGACGGCAATCCAGAAATGCTGCGTAAGATGTTGTTCGGCAACAAGGGTATAGATCAAAACTTTCTGCTTTTCCCTGTCGAAAACCGTATCCTTGAAAATGACAGAAATCTCCCCTTTTTCATCCTTAAGGCGAAGGCGCTCGAAATCAAATTTATCTAACGTATAGTTTTTCAGAACAATGTCCTTTTTGACGGAGACGTTAATATGCTTTTTCTTAAAGAAATTTAGATTGAAGAATTCCTGCTGTCCTTCCTCCCGCCATTTCCGTTCAAACTTGGTGTCATATTGGGATTGAACCGTCTTTGTCTCAACGCGGAATCCCGTCCCTTCCGCCTGAGACAGGACCCACTCCAAATACGGATAAGAATCCGTGACAACTTTGACCTTTCCGTCTTTTTTCAGACGGTCATTCAGGAGCTTCAAAAAATCATGATGAAAAAGCCTGTGCTTGATATGACTTTTCTTTGGCCATGGGCAGGGGAAGAGGCAATAAATGGTATCGACGCTTTTAGACGTAAAAAGCCGTTCGAAAACGACGCGCGCGTCAACCCACAAAATCCGGATATTCTGGAATGCTTCCGGGGCCGTCAACTGCTCTTTGGTCATCACGCGCAAGGTCTTGCATAGGCGCTCCCAATGCTGCTCGATGCCGATGAAATTCCTGTCCGGACATTCGCGTGCCGTCCGCATGAGCATCTCGCCCATACCGAAGCCGATCTCGACATCGACCGGCGCAGAACGGCCGAACGGCTCATCCCAACGGACCGGCCGTTTCAGCTCATACGGCGAAACAAGCGGTTTAAAAGAACAGTGTGTTGATTTCATCCTTTATTTCAGTCTCCCGTTAAGTTCGGCCAGGAAACCCTGCCCTATACCGATTAACCGGTTCTCTTCAAACACGAGCGGCGTCAATTCATCGCTGGTCACAATCCCGTCGGCTTTTTTGATATGCGTAAAATAATACACGATCCTGTACTGGGCTTCCTCTGTGCCAATAATTTCATCATAATACGGATTTTTAACAACAAGCCCTTCATACACCCCTTCGGAGTCACCCGTCCTATAACCGACATCAAGCGTATCACCCATAATGGCTTCGACTTCTTCAGAAGTCATCCCGAGCTGTACTTTATCAATATTCGTCATGGCGATGGAAGGCCTCTCCCAGTCACGAGAATAGAATTCCGGAGCGGATGTCGCGGCAACGCATCCGGCCATAAAAAGCAATATAATCCACGGGCCTTTTTTATACATGCTTTATCTGGTCCACAGAACTAAAAATAGAAAAACAACGGCTATGCGGTAAACACCAAACACGACAAAATCATGCTTTTTGATGAAATAAAGCAAAAACTTGACGCTGATCATCGCGACAAAAAAAGCCACCAAAAATCCCAGGATCAAAATGCCCATTTGATCCATAGAAAAGGCTGCCGCACTTTTGATCATGTCCAATCCTGTTGCCGCAGCCATCGTTGGAATCGATAATAGAAAAGAGAACTCGACAATCGTTTTTCGCTGTAACCCCAAATATAAGCCTCCTACGATCGTCGCGGCGGACCTTGAGATCCCGGGAACCATCGCCAAAGACTGAAAGACCCCGATTAAAGCGGCTTGTTTATAACTGAGTTTCCTGATATCATCGATGGGATGCTCCCTCTCGTTATAAAACAATTCAAAAACGATCAATATAAACCCGCCCACGAACAAAGACCAGACAACGACCAGCTCACTTCGCATAAGAACGTGTTTAATGACCTTATAAAAAATGATCCCTATAGCTGCTGTCGGGATGAACGCCGCGGCAACGCGCCTGAGGACTTTCTGATCAAGAAGAAGGGTCCTTCCATATAGGAAGACAACCGCCATGACCGCGCCGAGCTGGATGGCTATGTTAAAACTCGATAAGAATTCGCTTTGTTTGATATGCATGAGACGGGAGGCCAGGATCAAGTGGCCCGTTGACGAAACGGGAAGGAACTCTGTTAGGCCTTCCACAATGCCCAATACGATTGTTTGCCAAACGTTCATGCATCATCCTTTGTTAGGCAATTCCTCTTAATGTCCTTTCTAACATAATTCCCCCTTCTTTTCTATCAAATATTGTTGTTTTAGCACCTGTCCCCTGTTAACACTGCGACCCCATTAGCAACTGTTGGAAGAGCAGGAGAACCGGTATGCATAAGTTTATGGCTGGGCTCCTCGGAATCATTGTTTATCTAAACATGTTGTGGAAACAATGATTAGAACCGGAAAGCTTACGCTTTTGCCATTTCAAAGGGCTGGGAGAACCAAACTTACGGAAGGAGGTGTTTTTTTAAAAAAGCATGTCCTGATCCAGATTTTAAATACTTTTCAAATCTATAAGCCAACTCTTCATTGTCAATAAATGTATACGTCCCAATCTTCCAAGGAGCATATCGTTTAGAATAGTTCACCTTCCCTTGATTGTGTTCTTTTAATCTTTCCTTTAAATCCTTGGTTATTCCAATGTAATATCGCTTTCTATCTGCTTGGCTTATTAAAGTATAAACATAAAACATATGTAATCCTTAAGGGGAAATTAAGAAAAGGGGGCTTGCTTGGTTTGGTCTGCTTCGCCCAAATATTTTCATGTTTGGGCTTCGCAGAACTTCTTCTTCACCGTACGTCTCGTTTCTTCGAAGCTCGAACACGAAAGTATTCGAGCGAAGAAGAATACCCCCAACCGGATTTGAACCGGTGTTTTATGGCTGAGAACCATATGTCCTGGACCAGGCTAGACGATGGGGGCCTGTAGCTTTTGGTAGATGATATCACAATTCTCTTAAGGGTCAAACAAAATTCTTCGCCTCAAAAACCTTAAAACATACTGAATTTTTGATTTTCATTTTTTTGAATACCCGCTATACTTGTATTAGTCTTACATGAAAAATCTCATGGACCCCAAAGCATCAGGAAACTCATGACCACCCGCATCGGCATCGGTTTCAGCCAGGAAATTGACGCGGAAACAGCGGCAAAGGATGCTGCTTTCCTCTCCAAGACGAATTTAGACGCTGACGCCATTGATATTGCCATAATTTTCAGCACCATTCATTATAATCCCAACGAATCAGTCCCTGTCATCCAGACGATCCTAAACCATCCTAAAGTGATCGGATGCTCAACGGCCGGCATCATCTTATCTGACTCGATCGAATCCCGCGGCATAGCCGTTTTAACAATCTCTTCAGATGAAATGAAATTCGGGGCCGGCTACGTCGATCATCTGGATACCCGAGACATCCAAAGAGCGGGAGCCCTTCTGGCGCGAAACACCCTTGCGGACTTCGGGGACCACAGCCGACAAGCTTTTTTGTCTTTTGTAGATGGGCACTTAGAAAACAATTCCGTCCTCCTTAAAGGAATACAGGAAGTTTTCGGTAACGTCTTCTGTATTCTGGGGGCAGGAAGTTGTGATGATTTCCGTTTCGCTGATTCCTTTCAGATCTTTCATGAGCATGTCATGACGAGCGCAGCGACAGGCCTCCTAATCGGCGGGCACGTCATTGTCAGTGTCGGATGCCATCATGGCTGGCGCCCCCTCGGCAAACCCCGCATTATCGATAAGGCGGAAGGCAACATCATTAGGACCATCAGCGGGAACAAGGCCTTCAGCCTTTATGAAGAATACTTCGGCGATAAGGCTGACGATTTGCATTCGAATAAATTCGGTCAGATGGCCATCCTTTACCCGTTAGGGATTTTTATCGAAGGAAGCAGCGAATATCTTTTGAGGAATATTGTCGACATCCGGCCGGACGGCAGTATTGTCTGTCAAGGCGATGTCCCCGAAGGCAAAGAAGTTCACATTATGATCAGCAACAAAGAGTTGTGCAAACAAGCCGCCATTGATGCCGCAGAAGAGGCCCATAAAGGGCTTTCAGGAAAGACGGCGAAGCTTATTATCATTTTTGAATCCATGGCCCGCCTGAAACTATTGGGGCGCATGGCGCTTGAGGAAGTGGAACATATTGAACATATTTTTGGGGCCAGCGTTCCGATCATCGGAATCTACACCAACGGGGAAATTTGCCCCTTCCAGACCGTTGAAAAATTCAAAAAGCCGTACCTTTTAAACGAAACTATTGTCGTATTAGCCATCGGATAGGCCCAAAAGATCCAATATGTCTAGATAATCCTTTGGCTTTTATGGTATGATGGGCACGGAAAGCCGCATCCGAAAACGTTTCCGGCAAAGGCCCGGCTGAAGACAACAAAAACGACATGGACTACATCTCACCATATATTTGGTTATCCCTCAGCTTATTCGTCATTATCCTGATCGGCATGCTTCTTTTGGTCATTATTGACAAATCCGAAAAAAACAATAAGCTCCGGAATTCCCTCAACCAACTGAAAAACTCTTTCAACGACCTTGACGAACAGGCGAAATTGATCGTCAAGACGGACCTTGATCTCAACAAAGCCCAAGAGGAATTGGATAAAAGGCTCGGAGGGCTTGATGCCCTTCAGAAAATATCGCGCTTGATCAGCACGACCCTGGATGAAGAAGAGATTTTCACCCGGCTTCAGCAGACGTTAACCGCCACCCTGAATTTTGAGAAAAACCTCATTCTTGTTTACGACGAAGAGAAAAGCCTCCATTGCCGTGTCGCGCTCGGATTTCCCGAGGAAAGCATCCCTACCATTGTGGCCGACCTGGAAAAAGACAGCGGCATGATCACTTCTTTTAATGATGGATATACCTTCTCATCGATCAATTCCCCCAAACCCAGGCGGGAATATATTAATCAGCTTTTGGGAGTTGAACATTTTGTCTTTACCCCGATCCTCTCGCAGAAGGGCATTATCGGGCTTGTTTTTGTCGGCAATCAATCCAATGCCGCCGGGATCACCAAAGGGGACGAAGAGCTGATCTCCATCTTGGCCAGCCAAATAGGGCAGACTTTGGAAAATGCCCGCCTCTTCGAGCAGGTTTTCCGTTCGCGTCAGATCCTGGAAGCTAAAGTCCGCGACCGGACCAATCAATTGGAATCCGCGCTGAAAGAGGTCCAGGACATCAGTAAAACAAAATCCGAATTTATCTCCGCCGTTTCCCACGAATTGCGCACGCCTCTAACCTCTATCAAAGGATATGCGTCTATCCTGATGGCGGGAAAGCTGGGAGATGTCCCCGAACAGGTCCGGGAGCGTCTCGGCAAGATCAATACGCATTCGGACAATTTGGTCAAAATGATCAATGACCTTCTGGACATTTCAAGGATCGAATCCGGCCGCGTGGAGATGAACTTGAGCAAATGCAGCCTGGCTGAAATCATCGATAATGTCCATGACCTTCTCACTCCCCAGATGAAAGAAAAGAACATCCAGTGGGTGGCGGAGGTCGGCAGGGATATCCCTGAAATGATGCTGGACAGCAGCCAGACAGAACGGATCTTTATTAATTTGATCGGCAATGCGGTCAAATTCACCCCGCAGCACGGCACCATTTCCGTGAAGGCGCATCTGAATGACGGCGTGGTTACCGTAGAGGTCTCCGACACCGGCATCGGGATATCTGAAGAAAATATCTCGAAACTCTTCGCCGAATTCTATCGGATCGACAACCAAATCAATCAGAATGTAAAAGGGACGGGGCTCGGCCTGGCGCTGGCCAAGAAAATCGTTGAAGCCCACAAAGGCAGGATATGGATCACAAGCAAGCTCAATCAGGGGACAACGTTCCATTTCACCTTACCGGTCAATCAGTCCTCCCCAGGCAGCATCTCTGATGGACAAAAGACGGAGCGGCCATGAGAAAAGAAAAAATTTTAACCATTGACGATGACCCGGACATTTTAGATGTCTTGGCCCTGACCTTATCCGAACAATATGACATTCTCCAGGCCGGTAACGGGGAAGATGGCCTTCAGCTGCTTCAGCAGAAGAATCCGGATCTCATCATTTGCGATTACATGATGCCGGTCATGAACGGCCGGGAGTTCTGCAAGGCCCTGAAGAAAGATATTCTCCTGAGGCACATCCCGGTCATCATGCTCACCGGGAAGGGAGAAGTCCAAGACCGCATCGGCGGCATCGAAGCCGGCGCGGACGACTATATCGTCAAACCGTTCGACCCGAATGAATTGCTCGCAAGGATCAAGATGATCCTCAAGCGTACCGAGCGCAGCCTCGATGCCAACCCTCTCACCCATTTGCCGGGCAATACCTCTATCATGGAAGAGCTTCAGCGCCGCATCGAAATCAAGGAAAAATTCGCCGTCGGGTATGCCGACCTCGATAAATTCAAGGTCTACAACGATATGTATGGTTTCAAAAAAGGGGACGAAGTCATCCGCGAACTGGCGAGGATCCTGATCAAATTCGTCCGGGAAATCGGCGGGCCAACCGCATTTGTGGGCCACGTCGGCGGAGATGATTTTATCATCATCATGGATGACAGCCTTATCAACGGAGCCTGTCAGAAGATCGTTGATGAGTTCGACAAGAAGGTCCCTTCCTTTTACAGCAGGGAAGATTACAAAACCGGATTTATTTACGGGAAAGACCGGCAGGGCCGTGAGCAAAAGTTCGGGCTTCTTGCGGTCTCCATAGGGATCGTCAGCAACGCCTCTCAAAACATCACGCACGTCGCGCAAATCAGCGAGATCGGCGCCGAACTGAAGAAATACGCCAAAAGTATCGAAGGAAGCAACTTTGTCAGGGATAAACGGCAAGGATAGGTTATCCGCCGTCGATTGGGCGAGTGATCATAAACAAATCCCGCAGTCAGGCGGGCATTTTTCGCAACCTTCAAAAGCGCTGCAGATTCCATCCCCGCAGCGGGGAGCATCTCCCAAGATCGCGGGCGCTGCCCGGTTATAATAAATATTCGCCGTTTCCTGTATGCGGGGCATATACGTCTTAAATCCAACCAGGACAATCGCCGCAACCGTCATCAGAAGCAGCAAATATTCAATCGCTGTTTGGCCTTTTTTATTTCTCATCATCATGTCCTACCTATACAGAATATAACACGATATCGAACTCTTTTAAAGGGGACAGCGCCCTTTTTCTCTTTCTATCATTGACAAAAGAAAAAGGGCGCTGTCCCTGTTAACTTAACGACTTAAGATAAGCGACAATTCCCTTCCGGTTTTTTGAGCCAAAAAAATAACTCGCTGTCGCGAGAATATTCGCCCCCTCCTTGACCGCCAAAGGCGCCGTGGACTCATTGATCCCGCCGTCAACCGCAATATCCCCTTTGAATGCCGCGCGTAATTCCGAGATCTTGGGGAGGACTTCAGGCATGAATCTCTGTTTCGCGAAGCCGGGATTGACAGACATGACCAGGACCCCGTCCAAATCCTTGAGCAAGCCTTTTAAACAAACAGGCGTTCCCGGGTTGAGGACCATAAAGGCCTTCTTCCCTTTACTCTTGATTCGCAGGATATCTTTCCGCGCCTTTTCCGTGTCAATCTTATCGACCTCTTTCGGGTATTGATCGAATTCCTTGCAATGGGCGCGTCTTTGGCCGTAACATTCAACATGAAGGGAAATGCTGTCAGCACCCGCATCGGCAAAATCATCGATGTGCCGCCAAGGATTTTCAATCATCAAATGGGCCTCAATGGGAAGCCTTGTAACCGGGCGGATCGCCTCAACCATGATTTTACCCACCGTGATGTTGGGGACAAAATACCCGTCCATCACATCCACGTGCAGCATATCCACGCCGGCGGCTTCACATGACTTGATTTCCTCCCTGAGCTTTGTGAAATCAGCGCAGAGAATGCTGGCGCTTACCTGAATTCCTTTTTTCATTAGTGTTCCTCAATTGGTCCCTCGCGACCAAACTTGATTGATCGTCACTCGGGATAACAGTCTTTGTTCTCTAAAATAAAAATCTCTGGAACAAAGACTGATGCGCGGGGAGAGATT
>JAFGFL010000062.1 GCA_016931055.1 Candidatus Omnitrophota bacterium
CGAGCCTCTGGAGTACCCGTTCGTACCGGAGGTGGTGTAACCCATCTCTCCGGTACAAACTGTTACCCATGTGTCCGGTATGGACCCCTCATATCTAAGTGGAGGTGCCGGGAATTGAACCCGGGTCCTTTAAGTGCTTTGAATAAGCTTCTACATGCGTAGTTTGTCTTTTGGTCTTATCCCGCCGGCTTCGGCAAACAGAATACAACGGGACCAGCCTTATGGTTTCGCCATCCGCCACAAGGCATGGCGGACGCTAGCCTGTTAAGGCCTCTTACAGATCCACAGGCAAGATCTGTAAAAGGGCTTAGCTTAAATTTTAAGCTAAGACTGTTTCTGCCTCAAAGATCGGATTAACGATCTCGTTGGCTTGTGCAAGGATACTATCGTTTGCATTTGTTTGTGCCCGGATGATTAACGAGGCCCACCAGGCGTCCTCGGCACGCCGCTTAGACAACAACATCTCAAGTCGAGACCTGTCACCCCCAAATCAGTGAACAGTGACCAGCGGTCAGTGGTCAGTTTTTTAGTTATATAAAAGAACAACCATCGAAAATCTAAGATTTTCTCGATAAATTAGGATAATTTTTCTTTCTGCGCAGGGCTCGAATAAAATCATTGGCTTCTTCCAGCCATTGTAAACGATCATTATAATTCGTTTTTGTCACCCAGTGTTCCAAGTGTTCATGAACACGATAATTGGTTTTATCACGTTTTTTGATCATTTCATTCCCCGGAGAAGACGTTTTATTTCTTTTAATTGAACTATATCTTCCAGATCCACCGGCCTCGCAGCCTTCTCTTTCAATTTCAATAAATGAGAAATGGATATAATCGGAATAGAAACGCCAAGAACTTTTACTTTAATTCTGTTCTTATAGACTGAATCAAACCGTATTGGCTCATCAACAAAAATATCAATTAACCGAAACGGAGGATCTTTCTGGACAAAAGAAAAAACAATCATTCCTTTCTCTTTTTTCCATCTTTCTCTTTCTTTTTTGCTTTTAAACTGTTCCTTTGTGACCGGTACTTTCGGCATATAACCGATTTTCTCTAAGGTCACAAAAAGCTTGTCAAGATTGTCCTCTTGAAGATAAACAATCAAATCCAAATCTTCGGTCAACCGTTTATACCCATGAAGAATAACGGCCGTGCCGCCGGCGACAACATATTTGACCTTTGCCTTATTCAAGGCTTTAAAAACTTCCCCATAAAACATCGTCTACCAACCTTTTGTGTTAATTATAACCGCCTTTGGGCTGTTTGGCAATGCCCTCCGTCACCGTTTACGGTTCTTAATGGCCCTGCGCAAATCCCGTTCAACATCCCTTTTTTGGATGGCCGCGCGCTTGTCATACCGCTTCTTTCCTGTTCCTAACGCCACTTCCACCTTGACCAGCCCGCGGTTATTGAAATAAATCTTCGTGGGAACCAAAACCACGTTTTTTTGCATCATGATTCCATTAATCTTATGGATTTCCCTTTTGTGTAAAAGGAGTTTGCGCGGCCGGTCCGGCTCATCATTCATGTAACTTGCCTGTTTATACGGGTCAATCTGCAGATTATGGACAAACACTTCCCCCTTCTGCACCTGAGCGTAAGTATCTTTGAAATTGACCTTTCCGTCCCGGACCGATTTGACCTCGGCCCCTTTCAGCTCGATGCCGCATTCCCATTGATCGGAGAAAAAATAGTCCCGGAAAGCTTTCTTATTTGTAGCGACCGTCTGCGCCATAGCGGCACTCGTTTTCCTTAATTAAGATTATGGAAACGAGTACTGCACTGCTCTTTTCTGAATCCAGATTAAACCAGTGCAGCACTGGTTTCCTTATGTTTATTTAGGAAGAGCAGTGCGGCAAGATTATAGCATAATTCAGCCTAAAGACCATAAGGAAAAGCCCCATAACCCCCTAAACTTATTGACACTCAAAAGCTTTGTGGGTATACTTGAAAACACTGCCGGGATGGCGGAATTGGCAGACGCGCACGTTTCAGAGGCGTGTGGGAGCAATCCTATGAGAGTTCGACCCTCTCTCCCGGCATTAATTTACCTCTGATCTAATTAATATTCATCCAGATAAAATGAATGCCGTACTGGTTTCCTTATTTGTATTCAGGAATGGCAGTACGGCACAAGTATTCCTTAACAACGTACTAAAGAATGAGTCCCCATCAATCCATACAACTCGTCATCATCGGAGCAGGCCCCGGAGGTTATCCAGCAGCGTTTTTAGCCGCTGATCTCGGGCTGCAAGTCACCCTCATTGATACCAAGCCCAATCCCGGCGGAGTTTGCCTGCACCACGGCTGCATCTCTTCCAAGGCCTTATTGCGCGCAGCAGAGCTCCTTTCGGAATCAAAGGCCGCGAAAATATTCGGGATTGACCTTGGTGACCCGAAGATCGATATCGACAAACTGCGCGCCTGGAAAGAAAGCGTCGTCACCAAACTGACCGGCGGACTTGGCCAGCTTGCCAAACAGCGCAAAATCACATATATCCAAGGTAAAGCCGCTTTCCAGGATTCCAATCATGTAAAGATTGAAAAAGAAGACGGAACAAATCAGATCCTCAAATTCGATAAAGCTATCATCGCCGCGGGTTCACGGCCGAATACCCTCCCGAATTCACCGAAATCCGAACGCATTCTCGATTCGACAGGAGCGCTGGAACTCAAAAGCATCCCCAAGACCATGCTCCTTGTCGGCGGGGGTTATATCGGCCTTGAATTGGGAACGGCTTACGCGGCATTCGGCAGCCGATTGGACGTTGTGGAAATGCTGCCGCAGATCATGACCGGCGCCGACCGCGACCTTGTCGCCATCGTTGAGAAGCGGCTGAAGACAATGTTCAGCAGCATTATGGTTGAAACAAAAGTTTCTGCGATGGAAGAAACCAAAGGCGGCATCAAAGTCACCTTCGCGCATAAAGACAGCAAGACATCATCCAAAGAATATGAAAAAGTATTGGTCGCCGTAGGGCGCCGGCCCAATTCCGACAATCTGGGACTGGAGAACACCAAAGTCACCGTCAATAAACAGGGCTTTATCGAGGTCAACGCGCAGAGGCGGACAAACGATCCATCCATTTACGCTATCGGCGATGTGGCCGGAAATCCCATGCTTGCCCACAAGGCCTCGCATGAAGGGATCACGGCGGCCGAGGCCATTGCCGGGAAGAAAACCGCTTTCGAACCAAACGCGATTCCCGCGGTCGTCTTTACCGACCCTCAGCTCGCCTGGTGCGGCCTGACCGAAACTCAGGCGAAAGATGACAATATCAAAATCCAGATCGCCAAATTCCCCTGGGGCGCATCAGGACGGGCCATGACTTTGGGACGGACAGACGGACTGACGAAATTGATTATTGACCCAAAGACGGAAAGAATTTTAGGAGTTGGAATTGTCGGCGCCGGCGCAGGTGAGTTGATTGCCGAAGGCGTCCTGGCCATTGAGATGGGCGCCGTTGTCTCCGACCTCTCGATGTGCATCCACCCCCACCCCACCTTATCGGAAACCATCATGGAGTCGGCGGAAAGCTTCTTCAGCCAGGCAACGCATATCTACCGGCCGAAAAAATAGGAGAAAAATAATTACTTTATTTATCGCTTTTCTTGCCTTGCTCTAACACCCTGCCGATCCGCGTAAGGAAATCCTGGGAATCAAAGGGTTTTGTAATATAGTCGCTAATCCCTTCGGCCTCAAAGACTTCCCGTTTCTTGCCCGAGGCCGTCAGCATGATGACAGGGATATCTTTCGTTTTTTCATTTTTCCTCAGTTCCTTAAGCATGGTGTAGCCGTCCATCGGCTGCATATAGATATCCAAAATGATTAAGTCCGGGTTTGTCTGTTCGACTTTGAGGAGCCCTTCCGTCCCGTCGGTGGCTGTTTCAACAAGATACCCATTTCCCTCAAGCCTGATCTTTATGAACTCAACCAGCATTTCCTCATCATCTACCACTAATACTTTCTTCTGTCCCATGATCATCCCTCAAAATAATTGTTTTTGTACGGATCAAAATTCCGCTTGGTCCCCCACGGCCAATCCCATTTCCAGGCTGACCCCGGCGTTGACCTCCAAAACATAGCTTGCATCTGTGTCAGGAGTATATACCGGGCACTTCTCGGTTTCACAGGGTAGGACACGTTTGGAATGATAAAAACAACCCGCTTGCGGCTGTCCATCCAGATAATATCCAAAGGGATATAAGTGTCTTTCATCCAGAAACTCTGGCGGTTGCTCGATGGAAAGACGAACAACATCCCTTCGTCATAAGGCATGGAATCGCGGCCCTGAAGGCCCTGCGCCCGTGCTTCCGGCGTCCGGGCAACCTCGGCTTTAATGCAACGGCCGTTAAAACAGATTCTTTTTATTTCATTACCCATTCGGGAACACGCCGGAAAAGAAAGAACAAAGTAACACAAAACGAAAATGGCCCAGCCGTTTTCTGACCTCCCTTTCCTTGCCTTTATGCTTTTTTGCTTCTTTGCCTCTTTCATGCCCATGCCCCTGTTAATCAGTCCCCATTAAATTTAAATAGTCCCTGAATTCTAATTTCCCCACGATCTCCTGGTTCGCCATGGAAATCCTTTGCGTTATGTACGGATGCGTGCGCCAGTAACTGTATTCTTTAAGCGGCTCTTTATCTTCTTCTGTTTTTAGCTTCCTCAGCAATGCTACCATAGCATGGGGGTCATACCCGGCCTTTTTTAAATATTTAACGCTTAATTTGTCCGCTTCAAACTCATCTTCTTTCGAATATTCCATGAAAAGGGAATTGAGGGCAAGACCGACGCCGCTGGCCACATTCCCGCCGGCCTGTGTTGACGCGATCTGAAGCGCCAGGGCCGCATACGCGCCCTGCATCCTTTTGACCCCGTGTCTCGCGGTAATATGACCAACCTCATGCGCGATGACCGCGGCCAACTCGTCATCGTTCTCGACCTTGTCGATCAGCCCTCGGAAAACATAGACGTACCCGCCGGGAAGGCTGACGGCATTGATGGGGTCATCATCGATGACCTTGATAAAATAAACCAGGTCCTTGCGGTCGCAAACGGCCACGATGCGGCCCAAAATGCGCTGCACGCGCTCATTGACATCGACATCCGTGATCATATCGTATTGCGCCTCGATCTTCGGCGCGACGGTTTCGCCGATCTTCACTTCCTTTTCCGTCCCGTAGATCAGTGTCTCCTGCCTTTGGGTCGCCAGGTTATACTCGGTCGAACATCCCGTTTGAAGAAACAGAGTTAATAGAAAAAGGGTTGGAAAATAATTTCTTAACGCAAATGGCCGCGAATCTAGCGCGAATAATCGCGAATGATTCGCGTAAAACAGCGTGCAATTCGCGTTAATTCGCGTTAAAAATTTCTTACACAAATATTTCATAGTATAAAAACCCCGACTTTTCGCAACATCACGGCCAGTTTCGCGACAGGCAAACCGATGACATTCGTATAACATCCTTCGATCCGGTGGATAAAAACGCTGCCGCCGCCTTCGATGTCAAAACCGCCGGCTTTATCCAAAGGCGAGACCTTCCGGTGATAGCGGTCGATCTCCTCATCCGTCAAAGGGAGCATGTAAACTTTCGTCTTCTCATAATCAACGACTTTCTTCTTCCCCTGAATGTCAATAACCGCGACGCCGGTATAGACCCAATGGGGTTTGGAAAAAAGCACCTGAAGGATCTCTTTGGCCTCTTTTAAATTGCGCGGCTTGCCGATAATTTTCTTGTTCCCGCCGTAAACAACCGTATCCGCCCCGACAACCACTCCGGACTTAAGCTGCCCGGCAACGTCCTCGGCCTTAAGAAGGGCGTTGTGTTGGACAAGCGCAGAGCAAGTTGTCCGGATCTCCTGATCCTCTTTGATGCTGCTGGATTTAATGGTGAATTTAACCCCTAAATCTTCGAGGAGTTTCTTTCGTTGGGGAGAACATGAGGCAAGGACGAGTTTTTTCATAATAAAAGGCACAAGAACACAAGATCACAAGAGCACAAGACATACAATTCATGTGTCTTGTGCACTTGTGCTCTTGTGACATACGTCATGCATGTCGAACTTTTTCTTTACTGTTTATGTATCTCCGATATATCAAAGATTGGCACGAGCTTGCAGCCTTTCCGCGAGACCGCTTCCGCCGCGCCTTCCCTTCGGTCAACAAGGCAGATCGCCTTATTGACACGGATGCCGAGATCCGTCAACACATCGAGCGATTGGACAAAGGCTTTTCCTGTTGTCGCCACATCATCGATAAGAACAACACGGCTTCCTTCCTTCAACGGCGGGCCTTCGATCTGCTGCTTTTTGCCGTGCTCTTTCGGCGTCTTGCGGATGATAAAAGTATTAAGTGGCTTCCCGGCCTGCAAACTCAAAACACTGATCGCGCCTAATATCGGGTCGGCGCCTAATGTCGGCCCGCCGATCGCGTCCATGTCATCGCCCTTAACCATATCCAGGATCACCCGCGCGAAAAGGAACGCGCCCCGGGCCGTCAAAGTAATCCGCCGGGCGTCGATATAATAATCGCTCTCCTTCCCGGAAGAAAGGATGATCTTTTCCCTAAAATAAGCATTTTTGATGATCATCTGCCGGAGTTCTTCCCGGTCATCCTGGATATTGTGTGTTTTCATTGCGTCCCCTTTATTTCCAGATACACAACAGCTTCCGTTTTTATTGGTTGCTATTATAACGTCAGGCGAAAGGCTGTTCAACTGCTATTTTATATTGGACAAGCCCTGAACACAATGATACCATAGCAGCGTGTTGAAACTTCTTTGTTCCGGTTTATGCGACCTGGTTTACCCCCCTCATTGTTTCATATGCAAAAAACATCTCTTTTATAATTCCCCTACAGAAAAACTGTGCCCGCGCTGCCAGGATGCCATTGTTCACAATGTCCCCCCTTTTTGCCCGAAGTGTTCCCGCCATCTTTGCGATTGCCATCTCCCCAGGTGTTTGAGTTGTTCGAAGTCGCATCCCGTTTATGATTTTGCCTGGGCAGCCTGCCTGTACCAGCCGCCTTTAAGCGGCCTCATCTGCCGCTTTAAATACAATCAAAAAACGTCCTTGCGCAAATTTTTGTCCCGGCTCATGATCGATTTCATAAAAACTTACAGCCTGGATGTTATGCAATTCGACAAGATCGTTCCCATACCATTATTTCACAGCCGTTTAAGGGAACGGGGGTATAATCAGTCCCAATTCCTGGCCGAAGAAATCGCAAATGAATATAAAATTGACCTGTCATTAAGCAATTTGGCCCGTGTCCGCGAGACGCAACACCAGACCCTTTTAAGCGAAAAAGAACGCTGGACAAATATCCGCGGGGCTTTTAGAATAAAACATCCTGCCGAGTCTTCAGGCAAAAATATCTTGATCGTTGACGACTTGCTGACCACAGGCGCCACGGCATCGGAAGCCGCGCGCGCATTAAAAGATGCCGGGGCCAAAACCGTCGGTGTTTTGACACTGGCTATTGCAGAATAAAGAATGAGTATAAAAATTCGCGAACTGGAAAAACTGGAAATTCAAAATCCAAATAATACCAATACTACCAAACAAATCCCGATTTCAAAATCCCAAACCGCCATATAGCTGTTTGGATTTGGGATTTGGGATTTATTTTGGATTTGGCAGTATTTGATTTTTGGATTTATTAAATAGCGTCGAATTATCACTTTATGCGCATCATCCGCAACTATATCTTAAGAGAATGTATCATCCCTTTCTTTATGGCATTGGTTGTCTTGACCTGCGTCTTCCTTTTGGGAAACTTGATCCAATTGACCAATTTGGTCATCAACAAAGGCGTCAGTATCGCGACAGTCGGCAAGGCCTTTCTCTTAATGATCCCGGTTTTCCTGGGTTACACCATCCCGATCGCATGCCTCATCAGCGTGATCATGGCCTTTAGCCGCTTTTCGGCGGACAATGAGATCATCGCGCTTCGGGCCAGCGGGGTCCATTTGGGGCGCCTGCTGACCCCTTTGGTCATCTGCGGGCTGATCGCCAGCCTTTTTCTGATCGTCTTAAACGAACGGATCATCCCTTACGCCCATCATGAACAAAGGCGCGTGTTAAAAAACCTCGGGGCTGAGAACCCGGCGGCCATGCTGGAAGCCGGGATGTTCATCCATGCGTTTGAGAACCAGATCATTTTTATCCACAAAATCGAAAATAACAAGATGTATAACATCACGATCTACCAGCCCCAGCCGGACGGGCCGACCCGCACCATCATCGCCAAACGCGGGGAATTCACCCCCGTCCCCGGCGGCAACCAGATCAAGCTGAAATTGATGGACGGGACATCGGATGAGCCGAACCTGGAAAACCCGGAAAATTTCTACAAGCTGAATTTCCAGAACTATTTTATGACGCTTGACCTCACCAAGGACACCAAGGCCGTCGAAAAAAAGCCGCAAAGCATGACGCTCAAAGAGCTGCAGACTGAAACCGAAAAATTAGAGCGCCTGTTCGTGAACACGGCCCATTTAAGGACAGAATATTTCCGCAAGATCGCCTGGTCTTTCTCGCCGCTGATCTTTATCCTCATCGGGTTCCCTTTGGCGGTCATTACCAACCGGCGCGAGCGGTCGGCCAACATCGTCATCGCGGTCCTCTGTTTCGCCTTTTATTATCTGGTGTCCCTTGGCTGCGAGGCCTTGAGCAAAAAAGGCATCGCGCCTCCGGAGATCATCATGTGGGCGCCTAATATAATCGCGGTGGCAGGCGCCTTAATCCTGAACTACAAATGCGTATTCTAGACCGTTACATCACACAATCCATCATCAAGACTTTCACGATCACGATCCTGACGTTCTGCTTTCTTTACATCCTGATCGACATCACGAGCCAGCTGGATGAGTTCATCGACCGGAAGGTCCCCGTTGATATCCTGATCCAGTATTATATGTCTTATTTTCCAATCATCCTGAGCCAGCCGATCTCATCGGTCGCCTGCCTGATCGCCGTCCTCTTCACGTTCAGCAGCCTCAACACGACCAATGAGGTCGTTGCCATGCGTTCCAGCGGGCTGAATTTCTGGCAGATCACGAAACCGGCGGTCGTCTTTGGGCTCATCATCTCCATCCTGGTCTTCTGGGTCAATGAGCGCCTGGTCCCGCACGCCACCGAGGTCACGGAACAGATCCGCAACGAAAACATGGTCTTACTGGTCGATCGAATGCGAAAAAAGAAGGAGAAGTTCAAGAACCTCACGCTTTACGGTTTGAATAACCGCCTATATTTCATTGACACCTTCGATTCGGAGGCCAACGAGCTTAAAGGGGTCACCATTATCGAGCATGACTCGGGGCAGAACATGAAGCAGAAAATCGTCGCCTTAAAAGGCGTCTGGACGGGGATTGCCTGGAAATTCTACCAATGCCAGATCACCACCTTCGACCAGGACGATATCACGACACCGCTTAAGATCAAAGTCTACAAAGAAAAACTGATGGATATCAAAGAGAGCCCTGATGACTTCTTAAAGCAAAGGCTGAATGTCAATTCCATGAACATCCGCCAACTGAGGGATTATATTGAGCGTTTCTCCAAAAGCGGGGCCCAAAAGGCGCTGAACAACATGCAGGTGGACCTGCATCAAAAAATCGCCTATCCGTTCGGAAACTTCGTGATCGTCCTCATCGGCCTTCCGTTTGCGCTGATGATCCGCAGCCACAAAGGCAGCACATTTATTGCCATCGGCATGGCGCTTGTCCTCGGATTTTTGTATTATGTGGCCAATGCCGTTTCCCTGGCATTCGGGAAAAGCAGCCTCCTGTCTCCCGTCCTCTCGGCCTGGATGACCCCGATTCTTTTTACCTTGATCGCCCTGGTTATCATCGAAACGGATTTCGCAAATTGACAAAAAAGTAGGGGCGGCCGGCCGGTCGCCCCTACAATATAATAATCAACATTTAAATACCTCGTTTAGCGCTGCGGCGGCAATTCCCCTCCGTGGATACTGCGGTTAATCTCCTTATGGATGGTGCTTAAGAGCTTGCGGTAATGCAAGGGTTTGGCGAACGCGCGGTATTTCATTCCATCGATATCAAAAACCTGGTTGCCGTCGTCGACCTCCAAACTCAATGTGTTGGTCGTAAAAACAATCGGGATCTTCGCCGTTTCGGGATCGGCCTTCAGCTGCCGCACAACCTCTTTCCCGTTGCGGTCCGGCAAGATCACATCCATGAGGATAAGGTCGGGCAGCTTGTCTTTGGCTTCCCGCAAGCATTCCTCGGCGTCATAGGCCGCGTAAACCTTGAAGTTATCATTCATCAGCTTTTTCTCTGTCAGCCTCTGCATGACAGGGCTGTCGTCAACAACCAGGATCGTTTTCTTTTTCTGAGTCATGCTTCCTGCTTTCCTTTTTTGTTCCGACACCCCTGCGGGGGTGCCGACATTTTCACAATACTGTTAAGGAAGTCGGCATCCCGACCAACGTGTCGGGATCGGAACTCCGACCCAGAAAGCCATTCATCCACGGGTTTACGCCGGCGGCTTTCTGGTGTCGGGGTAAACTTTCGGTAAACGGTTCCCCAGGCTGCAAACAATCTCATAATTGATGGTCCCGGCATGCCCGGCCAATTCATCCGCCGAGATCCGCTCGCTCTTTTGCCTTCCTAAGATCGTGACGGGATCGCCCAGACGGATGTCCTTCACATGCGAAGCATCGACCATGACCTGGTCCATGGTCACGCGCCCCACCACCGGGCAACGGGTCCCGCCTATGAGCACGGACGCGCGATTGGAGAACGCGCGGAAATATCCGTCATTGTACCCTATCGGGATCGTCGCGACCAGCATATCGCTTTTAGTGAAAAACGTCCTGCCGTAACTGATGCTTCTTCCTTTTTTTATGTTCTTTAGAAAGATAACCTGTGACCGTACGCTCAGGACAGGTTTTAAGCGGATTTTTTTCTTCAGGGCCGGATGGGGATATAGGCCGTATAACATTAAACCCGGCCTTGCGAGATTCAGGATATGGGTCCGGTAGACGGCCAACCCCATGCTATTGGCGGCATGGACATACGGAATGATCAGACCCGATTGGTCCAATCGAGTCACTAAACGATATAAATGCCTGATCTGATTTTCTGTGAATTTCCGGTCGGTGTCCGCAGCCGGAAAGTGGGTGAAGACACCCATGATCCTCAAAAACTTGAGTTTGCCGACCTCTTTTATGAAATCAAACGCTTCTTCGTGCCAAATGCCCAGCCTCCCCATTCCCGTGTCCACCTTGATATGGATGTCGATCACCTTGCGTTTTGCCTGCGCATACCGGTTCAGCGAACAGGCAAGCTGCAGCGAACAGACCGTCGGCATCAAACGGAAATCCGCGATCTTGCGGACATGGGAATCCAGCGTGCTCTCAAACAAAAGAATCGGCTTTGTGATGCCGATTTTACGCAAGGCGATCCCCTCATGGACATCGGAAACTCCGAAGAACCCGACTCCGGCCTTGTCCAATAACAAAGCGATTCGTTCAGCGCCGTGCCCATAGGCGTCGGCCTTGATGACGGCAAGAATGGTTTCTATGCCCCTCATCTTCTTCCGAAAATGGGGACGGGTGGGAAGATCGAATCTGTTCTTCGCGCTTAATTTGACTATTTCCTTCAAATTATGCTTAACCGCGTTCAGGTCAATTTCACAATACGTTAGATAATCACTGTTTTTCATTTTTTTAGATATATTAAAGCGAAAGGCCGGGAAAGGTATACTCATGGAGTGAAATGGAGCCCCGAGGAACGAGGGGCGTATGTTTTTCCTTAATTATTTAGAGGAAAACAATACGATTTGATTTCATCTAAATGAATATGGAAAAATCAATCGATTTGAACGGAATGAGTATACCTTTCCCGCTAAGAACTATTTTAAACAATTAAGTTTTTTCTTCTCACTTCTTTCCTCTCACTTCTTACTATTTTTTATCTGACAATGGTCCGGATACAAATATAACGGGACTAACTGATCGACCTGATCCCACTTTTTATTACGGAATCTTTCCAAGACCAACGGGACTAAATATTTCGCCTGCGGGAAACTGTTTTTCTCAGCGACGAATCTGGGGGTGATTCCTTTGGCCCTTTCAATTCCCTCTTTATATAATTTAAGCCCGTCACCGATAAACACAATCTCCCCTTTGATTTGTTTTAACACGTTATGAATATCTGTCAAAAGATAATCGCTTTTTCTTATTAGGGCCGATCCTTTCTTCTCATAGTGGCAGGCATAAACCAAATTGCGCCTGGCGTCAACCAACGCGCAGACCTGGGCGCTGCCACGGACATTCATCGCCAAGAGATCCAGGCTTGAAACGCCAATGACCGGTTTGCGTAACGCAAAAACCATTCCCTTAATGGTCGATAAGCCCACCCGTAAACTCGTGAACGATCCCGGCCCAAGTCCGACCGCAAATCCGTCCAATTCCCCGACGGTCATCCCGGTGCCGCTTAACACGCTCTGGATACTGGGCATTATAGACCGATCCAGCGGCCGGCCCAGTTTCGTGTTACGGAATCTCAAAATACGTTCGTTCTTAGAAACAGCCACACTTAAAACGCTGGTTGACGTATCAATGCACAAAAGGTTCATATTTAAAGTCTCTGTTGATCGCCGATAAAGAGATCAGCCGCTCATCAAAGGTTTTGTGTTTCACCTCAATCTTAAGGTATCCATCGGGCAGAAATAACCCCAACCGGTCCGCCCATTCGATCACTGAAACTCCGTCGCCGTATAAGAACTCATCATAGCCGATAGAGCCGATCCCCTTAGAGTCCTCCAAGCGGTAAAAGTCAAAATGATAAAGCGGAAGGCGCCCCTGATAAATATTCATCAGCACAAAAGAGGGGCTGTTCACTTTCAATTCATCGATATCCAGGCCTAAAGCGATACCTTTAATCAAGGTCGTTTTCCCGCTCCCCAGTTCCCCGAAAAGGCAGACAATATCCCCTTTGTCCAAGAACTTCGCCAAATATTTCCCGAATGCCTTTGTCTCTTCGGGGCTTAAGGATGCAATCTGTTCTATTTTCATAGTGATCCCACCGCACATAACCGTGCAGGTTAGGGCGGTTCATTAAAAGTGGGTGTATCCTTTAATTTTCAGCCTTTTCAATCCGCCCGTTGTTCTCATCTGCAGGCCTTCTCCTTCAGAAACGATCTCGCCAATACGGTAAACGCGAAACGGGCTTTTGTTGTGCTTCTCTAAGCCTTTCGCCTTTGACGGCGAAAGGGTAAAAAGCAATTCGAAATCCTCTCCATCGTAAAGCGCCTCTTTTAAACTCGCCTCCCGCCTTCTGGGGACCGCGCGCCCTTCGATAACCGCGCCGACCCTGCTCTCCGCCAAAATATGGCCAAGATCAGCCACTAAACCGTCGGATATATCGATCATGGCCGTCGGCTTATGGCGTTTCACGAGATATTGGGATTCCAAAACGCGGGGGACAAACCGCAAATGCCGGCCGCTTTTCAATGACCTGCCCAAAGGCCCTGTCACAAAAATCCGGTCACCCGCACGGGCGCCATGGCGATAAACCACTTCATTTTTTTTTACCTCGCCGGTTAAAGCGACATTGATGATGACCTTCTGCCCTTTGACCGTATCGCCGCCGACAATCTCGACGCCGAATTTCCTTGCCGCCATTATCATCCCCTGATACATCTGCGAAACAACCGGACAGGGAAGCGATGGCGGCACCGCTAAGGAAACAACCGCATATTTCGGCACCCCTCCCATCGCCGCGATATCACTGACGCTTGACGCGATCGCCTTGTGACCGATCCCCCGCGCGGGCATCGCAAGCGTGAAGTGGACGCCCTCAACAAGCATGTCCGTTGTCAGGAGCAAATATTTCCCAGACGACAGAGGAACGACCGCCGCGTCATCCCCAATGCCCACGACGCCGGCGGAAAGCCCTTTGACCTGCTTTCTGATACGATCGATCAATCCGAATTCGCCTAGGTCGGAAAGCCGCATTTTGTCGGCAACACGTGCAGGCATATTATAAGAATTTCTTTTTGATATTAGCGGGAAACGGCGGGCGGATGATCCCTTCTTCGGTAATAATCGCTGTGATCAGCCTATGATCAGTCACATCAAACGCAGGATTGTAAACCTTGACATGCCTGGGAGCGATCGGCCGTCCGCCGAACGAGATCACTTCTTCCTTAGGCCGCTGTTCAATGGGGATCCGCCTTCCGCTTGGGATGCTTAAATCAAAGGTCGAACGAGGCGCAACGACATAAAAAGGAACGTTGTGATGTTTCGCCAGGACCGCTAAATTATACGTCCCGATTTTGTTGGCCGCATCCCCGTTGCGCGCGATGCGGTCGGCCCCTGTAAAGACCGCATCAACGCGGCCCTGCTTCATTAAACTCGCCGCCATATTATCACAGATTAACGTTGTGCCGATCTTTGCCCTTAAAAGCTCCCATGCCGTCAGCCTCGCCCCCTGCAATAAAGGCCGCGTCTCACAGACATAAACTTTAAATTTCTTTCTCTTCTTTTTTGCGCTGTACAGGACGCCCAGCGCGGTCCCGTAATCCGCTGTTGCCAAAGCGCCGGCGTTGCAGACCGTCATGATCCGGCTGTTGGATGTGACCAGCTTTGCCCCGAATTCGCCCATCCGGCGGCAAACCCTCCGGTCTTCTTCAAAAATCCGGAAGGCTTCCTTTTTAAGAAGACTTTTCAGTTCAACGACAGACTCATGCGGATAAAGGGAAAGAACTCCCTGCATTTGGTCCAGCGCATTAAACAAATTAACCGCCGTCGGGCGAGACGTGCCGATATATTCGCAGATTTTCCGGACATGCGACACAAAGCGTTTTCGGTCATTGCTTTTGAAAGCCTTAGCGCCCAGAAGGACGCCAAAGGCTGCCGCCACTCCAAGGGCCGGCGCCCCGCGCACACTCAAATTCCTGATCGCCTTCCAAAGGGTCCTGACATCGCAGCAGGTGATATATTCCAATTTATGCGGGAGTTTCGTCTGGTCAATGATCTTGACAGTTCCATTCATCCAGCGAATCGTCGGTATCGGCATGGATCTCCTTTATTGTTTCGGGACTTCCAACCTCGGGAAAAGAGCCTCATGGCTTTTAAGCTTGGCGCCCTTCTTTAAGCCTCCCCATTGGGTACCCTTGCCGGCGTTGTCTAAAATATCCAACACCGCCTTACACTTAAAAGGCATGACGGGGAAAAGATGGACGGCGCAGATCCTTAACGCTTCTGTCGCCGTATAAAGGATTGTCCCCGCGCGGCCTAAATCCGTTTTGGCCACTTTCCACGGCGCCTGGTATTCAAGGTATTTGTTAACCTGACGGATGAGCTGCAAGATGTCTTCCATGGCCCCATCGAGGCGCATTTCGCTGACCGATTTCTTGACCTTGGGGTCAAGACGGACGGCTTCCTCTTTAATATGATCCTCCTCATCCGTCATTTTCCCATGCTCGGGAACGAAACCATCAAAGTTCTTTCCAATCAAACCGCTCACACGGTTCAGGAGATTCCCAAAATCATTCGCCAAATCGCTGTTATAGCGTTTTATGAATGATTCCATTGTAAAGTTCGCGTCTTGGCCCAAAACCATTTCCCTCATCAGGTAATAACGGACAGAATCGACGCCGTACTCATCAATCAGATCCAGAGGGTTGACGATGTTCCCGAGCGATTTGCTGATTTTCGTTTTCCCCATTAACCACCAGCCGTGGGCAAAGATAGTTTCCGGAAGCGGAAGACCTAATGCAAATAGCATCGTCGGCCAGTAAACGGCATGGGTTGTCAAGATATCCTTACCGATCAAATGGACGGACGCCGGCCACCATTTCTTGAAACTTTTTTGATCCGCCAGATATCCCGGCCCCGTGATGTAATTTAAAAGGGCGTCAAACCAAACGTAGGTCACATAATCTTTGTCAAACGGAAGGTCGATCCCCCAGCCCATCCGCGCTTTCGGCCTGGAAATACACAGATCGCCCAGAGGCTGTCTCAGGAAACCCAGCACCTCATTGCGCCGTTGTCCCGGCTGGATGAACCCGGGGTGCTCATGGATATGATCGATAAGCTTTTTTTGATATTTCCCCATCCGGAAGAACCAGTTCCGTTCTTTCAGTTTTTTAATATCGCGAAAGCTGCCCGAATCCTTTTCTGTCTCGGTGATGAACCGCTCTTCGGCGACGGAATACCATCCCTCATACTCATCGGCATAAACGTCCCCCGCATCATAGACTTGCTGAAGCGCCTGCTGAACGACCGCAATGTGGCGTTTTTGGGTCGTCCGGATAAAATCATCGTATTGGATCTCAAGTTTCTCCCAAAGGCCCAAGAACCGCGGAGCCAAGTCATCACAATGTTCCTGGGGGGATAACTGGCGCGCTTCTGCGGCCTGCTGCACTTTTTGGCCGTGCTCGTCCAAACCCGTCAGAAAGAACACCTCATCCCCTTCAGCCCTGTGATAACGGCTCAGGACATCGGCTAAGATCGTCGTATAGGCATGGCCGATATGCGGTTTGTCATTGACATAATAGATCGGCGTTGTGATATAAAATTTATTCTTTTTCATCGGACCTAATTCTCCGAAACTTTTGGGATCGCCATCTTAATGATCTTGCCCTCCCCCACATCAACGCTGATAATCCGTTTCAGGATGTTCACGTCAACGACCCGCCCCCGGCCGTCCGCCGTATTGATCTTTTCGCCCAATCGCGGCAGCGCTTTGGAATATTCTTTATAGACGACAAATTCATACGCCATGCAGCATTTGATGCGCCCGCACGCGCCGGAGATCCTGGAAGGGTTAAGCGGCAGCCCCTGCTCCTTGGCCATTTTGATCGAAAGCGGGTGGAAAGCCTTCATATAGGAGGCGCAGCACAGTTCGCGCCCGCAGACCCCATAGCCCCCGACCACCTTGGCCTTATCGCGCACCCCGATCTGCTTCAATTCGATGCGCACGCGGAAAACACGCGCCAAGTCCTTCACCAAATTCCGGAAATCCACCCGCCCTTCGGAAATAAACGAAAAAATAATTTTGCTGCTGTCGAAGGTATATTCCGCCTTCACGATCCGCATATCGAGCTTGCGTTCGTTGATCTTCCGTAAGCAAATGTTCAGCGCTTCTTTGGCCTTCATCCGGTTGTTCTCGATCTGCTTCATGTCCCCTTCCGTTGCTTTTCGCAAAATTTTCCCTTTTAAGCGGTCCGGTTTTGCCGTTGACGGCAAGTGGGTATCCGAGACGACCTTCCCGAATTCCGAGCCCCGGTCCGCCTCAAGGATGACATAATCGTCCCGGCTGCAAGCAATGTCGTTGAGATCATAAAAATACACCGAGCGGTGCTCGCCCACCTGTATCTGCACTATTTTCTCCATAACTGTTCTCCTATGATCAACAGCGGTAATTTTATGTTTAACTTATCCGCCACAAGCCGGCCCATCTTAACCACAGATCCATTGAGGTTTTTTAACTCCTCAAAAGTGTATTTCTTCACGAAACCGGACAAATCATCTAAACGGTCCTGGTGGACCAACCGGCCATCCTGGACGTTCGCCTTCGCCAACATGGCGTCCCTTACCCAACTTAAAAGGATATTAAATAACCTCTTTGTTTCTTCTTCATCCTTCAGTAAGCCTTTGATGCGGGCGTCTGACGGGCGGTTTAATATAAACTCATCGATGATCTCATTTTTCCGATCGACAAATCGGCCTTCTTTCAATTGCCGCGCTCTTGTCAAGGACCCTTGCGCGAAATACGTGTAAACGCGCGAATGGTGCGTGTCAAGCCCATGCCCATTATTTAACCGTTCGGCTAAGTCATGATCAGAGAAAAACGGAAAATGAATGACATGACACCGCGACTGGATCGTGCTTAAAACCGTCTCAAGCGTTGACGTCGTCAAAAGGATCAGCGTTTCCGCCGTCGGCTCTTCCAAAGTCTTCAAGAACGCGTTAGCGCCATCCAGCGTTAAGCTTTCGATATTTTTAAGGATAAGGACCTTTTTGCCGCCCATGAACGACCGGAGTTTGTTACAGCTTAGGAGTTCCCTGATTTCTTCGATGCTGATCGGTTCGCCGCCTTCATGGCTGACCACAAATACATCCGGATGGTTCCCGGTATTAACCTGAATACAGGAAGGACAGGCATCGCAGAACATCTCTTCCCGTCTAGCTTCACAATTCACCAGTTTGGCAATAGCCAGGGCCGTCTCCGTCTTTCCGATCCCGGGTGGCCCGGCAAAAAGGTAAGCATGCCCCAAGCGGTTCTTCCGGTCGAGGACCGCAAACCGCCGGAGAATGGTCTGATTATACTGCAGTTCCTTTTGCATAAACCCTCTAACGCAATTTTAATAACCGGTCAATATGCCCTTTGACGATATTGAATATTTCTTCTTTTGGCTGATCGGCATTGATCAGTTTGACGCGCCCGGGTTCGCGGCGGGCGATCTGGATATAACCTTGGCGGACCCTGTTATGATAGGAAATGGTGCGCCGCTCGATGCGGTCCTTTTTCCTCCCCTGAATACGCGACAATCCCTTCTTGGCGTCAATATCAAAGAAAAACGTCATCTTTGGCCGGATATCCTGTGTCGCAAATCTGCCTATCCGCTCAATGGCCTTTATATCGACACCATTGCCATACCCTTGATAGGCTATCGTCGAATCCAAGAACCGGTCGCAGAGGACAATTTTCCCTTTTTTTAAAGCCGGCGCTATAACTTCTTTGACTAACTGCGCCCGCGCGGCCATATAAAGCAATGTCTCGCATTCGCTGCCCATTTTTGCATTCCTTATATCCAGCAAAACATTCCTTACCTTCTCGCTGATTTTGACCCCGCCGGGTTCACGCACAAATAGAATGGGCTTATTCTTCTTTCTCAAATAGCGGCATACCAATTCAATCTGCGTGCTCTTGCCGCAACCTTCCGAGCCCTCAAATGTAATCAATGTCCCTTTCATGCCCGCCTCCAAACCTGGCCTTCTTTTGTGTCCTCAACAATAATTCCTTTTGTCTTTAACGCATCGCGCAATTCATCCGACTTCTTGAAATCCTTGTTTTCCCGGGCTTTAATCCTTTCCATCAACAGCTTTTCTTCCTCAACAGATATTTCTGATTCTTTAAGAAAATTGATACCGAAAATATCGGATACTTCCCTTATAAAATCCATTGCCCTGCGCAACAGAAACTGTTTGCCTTCCGTATCGCTATTCATGAACTTGTTGCAATCGTTGACCATATCGTATATGACCGACAACGCTTTGGGCGTGTTAAAATCATCGTCCATGGCCGACTCAAATTCCGTCTTTCTCTTAAGACTCCAGTCTGAACCCATTCCGCCAGTGGCTTTATTTATTTTATCAAGCTTCTTCATCAAAATACTGACGCGGCCGTACGCTTTTTTCACCTCCTCCATCTTCTCCCACGAAAAATCTACCGGGCTGGCGTAATGCGACTGCAAAAAGAAAAGCTTTAAGATATCGCTTGAGTATCTCTCAAAGACTTCATCGAGGGTAATAAAATTTCCCAGCGACTTTGACATCTTCTGGCCGTTAATGGTCAAGAGCCCGTGATGGATCCAATGCCTCGCGAAAGGTTTTCCCGTTAAAGCTTCGGATTGCGCGATCTCGTTCTCATGATGGGGAAAGATCAAATCGCGGCCGCCGGCATGGATGTCAATCGTTTCGCTTTTCAGTTCATTCATGCTCATGCAGGAGCATTCGATATGCCAGCCGGGGCGGCCTTTCCCCCAGGGGCTTGGCCAGCATTTCTCGCCTTCCTTCGCCTTTTTCCAAAGAGCGAAATCCAACGGATCGCGCTTTTTGGGGTCTTGTTCGATCCTGGCCGCCTCGATCATCTGATCAATGCTTTGGCCGGATAGCCTCCCGTAATTCTTGAATTTGCGAACGCTGTAATACACATCCCCGTCCACCTCATACGCAAAACCTTTCTTGATGAGCGCCTCAACAAAGGCAATGATCTTTGGAATATACTTCGTTGCCCTCGGTTCCCTGTCAGCCTTGCGGATCCCGAGATTCTTAAGGTCGCGCTCATAAGCCTTGATATTTTCCCGGACAACATCGTCAAAAGATTTATTGAGCTCTTTGGCCTTGTTGATAATCTTATCATCAACATCGGTAATATTGCGCACGAAACGGATATCATAGCCTCTATACTTCAGATACCGGCGGACCACATCAAAAATATACAGGCTTCGCGCGTGGCCGATATGGCATTTATCATAGACCGTCACCCCGCACGAATACATGCGCACGGTCTTCCCGTCCAGAGGGACCAATTCTTCTTTCTTCTTCGTCAGTGAATTATGAATAAGGATGGCCATATGAAGATCAATATATTAACGCGAGGGCACGTCGTTTTACTCCAACGGTTGAAAATCAATCGTTCTTTTCTTTTTCTTCCAAAGCCCTGACCCGCCTGATCAGGTCTTTCAGGTGCTGCATGATAGGATCGGAAACATGGACATGGTCCATCATCAGGTCAATCCTCTTCCCGTCCTGCTTGGTAATGTGCCCGGGCACGCCGACGACCGTTGAATTCGGAGGAACGTTCTCCAAGACAACGGCATTCGCCCCGATATAGCTGTTATCGCCAACCGTGATGTTCCCCAACACCTTTGCCCCGGCCCCAATAACGACATTGTTCCCGATTGTCGGATGGCGCTTTCCCGTTTCTTTTCCGGTCCCGCCTAACGTCACCCCTTGAAAAAGAGTCACATTGTCCCCGACGATCGCCGTCTCGCCGATCACGACACCCATCCCGTGATCGATAAAAAACCCTTTCCCGATTAAAGCGCCGGGATGGATTTCAATACCTGTTATAAGCCGCGCCAACTGGGAAACAAACCTCGGGAAGAACGGGACCTTTATTTTCCATAAGGCATGGGCTATCTTATAGGCAATAAAAGCATGGAGCCCCGAATAAAGCAGGATGATCTGCAGATACCCTTTCGCCGCAGGATCCTTTTCCTGTGTTTCTTTGATCGATTGCTGAAAAAAGATTGCAACCAAAAGGACATAGGCAACAATGATCAGCAATAAAACAGATACGGTTATGCTCAATCCCATCATTCACTCCCGTCATTTTTCCTCATTTCCATTAGGAGGAAATGATGAGACTCGTACCCATCCCTTAATCGGATGGTACGGCCTCATCCATTAAGTGGTTCCAACAGCACGGTCGCGAAAGCGGCTATTCCGCGCTTCCGGCCGATAGCGCCCAACTGCTCGTGCGTGGTCGCTTTAATATTAACCACGCCTTCCTTGACGTTTAATTTACCCGCTATGTTCAAGCGCATTTGCGGCTTATAGGGGCTTAACTTCGGCTCTTCGGCCAGAATGATGCAATCGACGTTCCCAACCCGATAGCCTTTTGCGCCTGCCAACGCGCACACTTGTTCCAAAAGAACCAGGCTTGATATGTCCTTATATTTTTTGTCCGTATCCGGAAAGTGCTCGCCAATATCCCCTTCCCCCAAGGCGCCAAGGATAGCGTCACAGACCGCATGCGCGAGCGCGTCCGCATCGGAATGACCGTCCAACCCGCGTTCGTAAGGGATCTCAACGCCGCCTAAAACGAGTTTGCGGCCCTTCACCAAGCGATGGATATCATATCCTATGCCAATACGCTGTTTCATATCTCTTTAAACCCAGACATATTATTGTTTCCGTGAACCGAGCAACGATTTGGCCATCGTTAAATCCTCTTGGGTCGTGATCTTGATGTTCGTGTAATCCCCAGGAAGGACCTTCACTCTAACGCCTAAAGACTCGACTAACATCGCGTCATCCGTCGGTGCCGTCTTCTTTTTCCGTTTGTGGGCCTTTATTAAAAGTTCTTTCTTAAAGACCTGTGGCGTTTGGACCTCCCAAAGGCCATCACGTCTCAGGGTTGCCTCGACCGACAAGTCGCTTGCATTAACCCTTTTAATGGTCGACGTGACCGGGACAGCCACCACCACCGCTTCTGAATTCTGACAAAGCCCAACAGCCTCGCTGATCACCTTAAGAGAGACCAACGGCCGCGCGCTATCATGGACAACAACGATATCCGTGTCCGGGTCCAAGGCCGCAAGCCCGTTGGCAACGGATTCGCGGCGTGTTTTTCCGCCGGCGACAATTCTTGTGACCTTTTTTAACTGATACTGTTTGACCATCTTTTCAAAATCGGAAAGGTGCTCTTCGTTCCCGACCAAGATGACGCTCTCGATCTCCGGGCTTTGTTCGAATACCTCCAAGGTATGCACACATAAGGGTTTTCCGCAAAGTTCGACAAACGGTTTGTGAACGCCCGCATGTAACCTGTTTCCGGTTCCTGCTGCTGGTATGATCGCCTGGATTTTCACGATAGACCGCTTACGATAGTTTTGCAAAGACCATTTTCCCGGCCTGTGTTTGTAAAACGGACGTGACGCGAGCGGAGACTTTTTTTCCAATCAGGTTGCGCGCGTCACTGACGACCACCATGGTCCCGTCATCCAAATAGGCTAACGCTTGCCCCGGCTCTTTCCCTTCCCGGACCAATTTCAGTTCCATGACTTCTCCGGCATAAATCACAGGCTTGACGGCGTTGCACAGGTCATGAATGTTCAGGACCCCGATCCCCTGCAATGCCGCGATGCGGCTTAAATTAAAATCCGTCGTGCATAGGCGCGCGTCCAATAATTTCGCCAACTTCATCAGCTTCGCATCCACTTCTTTTTCTTCGTTCAGTTCATCTTCATGAACGCGGACCTGGATCTTCGGGTCGCTCTGCATCATTCTCAATAATTCCATTCCCCGCCGGCCGCGCTGGCGTTTGTTTTCATCCGATGAGTCGGAGATTTTCTGCAATTCCTGCAGCACGCACCGGGGGACGACCAAACGGCCGGTCAGAAAATTCGCTTTATAAATGTCCGCCACGCGGCCGTCGATGATCGCGCTCGTGTCCAAAAGGATCGAACTGCCGCTCACATCCTGCCGCCGGAACCGGACATAGGGGATAATAATATTGAACTCGTCTTTCCCGCGCAAGGCAACCACCGTGCCCAAATAGGAAAAAATGATGGTCAGGACCACGCGGGAAATGGACAGAAAGAAAGGGTCGAAGGGAATCAATTCCAGAATATCAGAAATCAATTTTGCCATGAACACGCCCAAAAGAAGGCCGAAAACCATGCCGGATAACCCTCGCAAAGAAATGCGGTGCAGTCGCTGCTCCAGAAACATCAACACCAAGCCGCTGATGGCCCCCAACTCCAAACCCAACATCGGCTGCTCAATAATGGTCCCGATATAATACCCGACGATAGCGCTTAAAACGAGAAAAAAGACCCGGATAAACAATAGTGTCATTCGTCTCCCCCTATGTCAGAGCCTCTAAGGCTTCTTTGACTGTTTCCACGCCGATAATGTTGATGTTTTTCTTTTTTAAATCCTTATTCATCTTCAAATTGTTCTTGGGTACGATGCACGTCTTAAACCCGAGCTTGTCCGCCTCGTTAACACGCACCGCAAGCTGGCTGATGCTGCGGACCTCTGACGAAAGCCCGACTTCGCCCAGAATAACCGTATCGAACGCAACCGGTTTGTCCAAAAGAGCCGAGGCCAAAGCGATTCCCACCCCTAAATCAGCAGCCGGATCCATCACCTTAACGCCTCCGGCCACGTTCAAGAAAATATCCTTATCTTGCAGGTTGAGGCCCAATCTTTTCTCAAGGACGGCAACCAGCAAAGACAGCCGGTTTGCGTCAAACCCCTGGGCCTTTTGCCGGACCATGCTGAAATTCGAACGGCTGACCAATCCCTGGATCTCGACCAAAAACGGCCGGCTGCCTTCCATGATCGGCACAACGACAGAGCCTGAGGCGTCACGCGGCCGCTCCGACAGGAAAAGTTCAGACGGATTGGCAACTTCGATTAATCCGGCGGGAGTCATTTCAAAGACCCCGATTTCGTTGGTGGAACCGAAACGGTTCTTGGTCGTCCTCAGGATACGGTACGTCGAATAGCGTTCGCCTTCGAAATAAAGCACCGTGTCGACAATATGCTCCAAGACCCTTGGGCCCGCCAGCATGCCGTCCTTCGTGACATGCCCGATAATAAATAAGGAAATCCCTTTGGACTTTGCCAAATGCGTCAATATCGCCGCGCATTCCCGGACCTGGCTGACGCTCCCGGGTGATGAAGATATCTCGGGGCTATAGATGACCTGGACCGAATCGACAACAACCACATCGGGTCTCATCTTGTTGATATACCCGATCATATCTTCCAGGTTCACTTGATTAACGATATAAAGCGACTTGTTTTCTTTCGCGCTCAAGCGTTGGGCTCTCAGCCTTGTCTGCTGAACGGATTCCTCCCCGCTGACATAGAGCACTTTCAGTCTTCTCTCGCTTAAAGCGCAGCCGACCTGCAAAGCTAATGTCGATTTACCGATCCCGGGGTCGCCCCCGATCAATGTGACCGCTCCGGGAATAATACCCCCGCCCATAACCGTGTCAAATTCCCTGAGGCCCGTGACATGCCTTTTCTCCTCGCCGGTCATGACATCCGTCAGAAGAACCGGTTCATCTTTTAAAGTGACGCGGTTTCGTTTATCGGTCAACGGGGCATCGATCTCTTCGACCAACGAATTCCAGCTGTCGCACCCGGGGCATTTTCCGGCCCATCGGGGAGATTGTATCCCGCAATTCTGGCAGATAAATACGGTCCTGGTTTTGGTCATGGTAAATACTTAGTGAAGATTGAAAATGGAAAATTGACTATAGACGTTCCTCGACCTTTAAAAGATCCCGTCCCCCCTCTTCCGCCTTCCATTTTCCATCTTCTATCCTCCATCTTCTTTATCTATTTCTTTTCGCTTAGGCCGATACAACAGTTTCCACGGATGCTCTTTCAAGTCAGCCGTCAATCCCTGCAAATCATCATAAAGCCGCTCATCGTATAATAATTTCCCAATAGTCCCTTTGCCCTCTTTCATGTCAAAGACCATACCGTCCAAGCTTCCGGTTAAAGAGCTTAAATTTTTTAACGTTGTCCCAATCGAATCAACATTGTTTTTGTCGGTAATCAGCCGGTCAATACCGCCAATAGCGTTTTCCAGCTTGTTCGATACTTCCATAACGCGCGCGGAGATCGCCTCTTGGGCGATCGGGTCTTTCCCGAGAACAATCTGATCGTCTTGGAAAAAATTCAGGTTATCCTCGCCCGGAGAAATCTCAATATACTTCTCCCCCATCATTCCCAGCTGATTGACGGTTATGACTGAATCGCCGGGGATCATGGTATCCTGCCTGATCCGCAGGTCCACTTCAACCTTGGTCTTGCTGTCCGCGCGGTCAAAAAAGAGTTTGATATCCTGCACAATCCCCTGATCAACGCCGGCGATCCGCACGGGCGCCTTTTTCTTAAGGCCGTTCGCAAACCCGAAAATGACCCGTATGGTCTTCCCTTTCTCCATAACGGACGAATCGCTGACGGAAAAAATAAACATCGTCAGGGCAGCCAAAGCGATCAGCATGAAGATGCCGACTTTAAATTCAAGATTGGATTCTCTTGGCATATGATGTTCTCCCGTTTAATGGTCTTTATTGTCCAAATACGCTACAGCGCCTCGGGACACAAAATGCTTTTTAAGACTTAGTGCGAATGCCCGAAAATCAGGTTCTCATTATCCGTGATCGGCCCGTGCGCCTCCCCGTGAATAAACTGTTTGACCACGGGATGCCGCGTGTTGCGTATCTCATCAGGCCTGCCTTCCGCAATTACCCGGCCATGATAAAACATGGCGATGGAATCCGCAACCTTGTAAGCGGAATTCATGTCATGCGTGACCACGATCGAAGTCACCTTCAGCTTGTGGCTGAGGTCAATGATCAGGTTGTTAATCGCATCCGCCGTGATCGGGTCCACCCCGGTCGTCGGCTCGTCATAGAAGATCGTGTTTGGCTTCATGCACAAAACGCGCGCCAGGCTCACCCTTTTTTTCATGCCCCCGCTTAATTCGGAAGGCATCATCTTCTCGATCCCCTGAAGGCCGACCAGACCCAAAGCCTCCTCCACTCTTTCCCTTATCGTTTTCTTGTCTAACTTCATGAATTCATCCAGCACGAATGAAACGTTTTCGGCGACATTCAGCGAATCAAAAAGAGCGCCTCCCTGAAAGACCATCCCCATTTCCATCCGGAATTTATTATATTCTCTCTCGGAAAGGTCCGTGACTTCCTGGCCGTTAATCTTGATCGATCCGGAGTCCGGCTTCATGATGCCGATGATATTCTTCAAAAAGACGCTTTTCCCGACCCCGGAACGCCCGATCACAACCTTGGTTTCACCGCCATTGACCGTTAAGGTCAGATCCTTCAGGACAATGTTGTCCCCGAATGCCTTACAGAGGTCTTTGATTTCGATCATGACTCATACCCGCAAGAGAAAATAGAATAATGTCGTGAAAAAACAATCCGCGATAATGATCAGGATGAACGAGATCACGACCGCGATCGTGGTCGACCTCCCCACCCCTTCAGCGCCGCTTTGAACATTTAAACCCTGATGACAGCCGACCAAAGCGATGATCGCCCCGAAAAAGACCGTCTTGGTCAAACCCGTTACGATATCCTTGGCTGTCAAGGCGTCCGCGATCATCGAAAAATACAGCGTGGGGCTGATATACAACTTATAAACGCAGATGACAAATCCCCCCAGCATCCCAACGAGATCGGCAAAGACCGTCAAAACGGGCAACATAATGACCAAGCCCAAAAACCGCGGGACCACTAGATATTTCACAGGATTGACCGCAAAAGCCCTCATCGCGTCCACTTGCTCGGTCACGGTCATGGACCCGATCTCGGCCGTGATCCCCGCTCCGATGCGGCCGGCAACGATCAAGGCCGTCAAAACAGGGGCCAATTCCCTTGTCAATGAGACCGCCACCACCGACGGAATGTAGATCTCCGCCGACATCTCAAGCATCAGGTAGGCCATCTGCAGCGCCATGATCATCCCTATGAAGAACGCCACCAACGACGCGATCAGGAAACTTCCCGGGCCGATCCTCTTGGCCTGGCTTAACACCCGGTACGCGTTAAACGGCGGGGTGAACACATGATAGACCGTCCTGCCCAAAAGCAGCGTTAAATCTCCGACATACCGGACAACATGAACAATGATATTTCCCGAATAAGAAACGATATTCGCAAGCATTCAAGAAGTCCCGGTTAGAATTTACGCGTCCGCTCAATACCAAGCATGTCGATTTCATCCCCTGCCGACGGGCCTGTCCCCAAGGCATCCCCTTTTTTCAGGTGATATTTCAGTTCCGTCGTTCTGGAATCTTGGGGATTAAGGCGTTTGATCGTCCATTCCGTTTCCGATCCTGAATCGCTGACCAACGGCGCCAATGTTAACGCTTGAATCTGTTTCTTGAAATTCTTTTTATCGCTCAGATTAAACGGACCATCCAAAGAGAAGCTCGCGCCGTCCGATTTGGAAACAGTGGAACGGGTGATCTGCATCAAGGGATAGGTCCCTTCGATGTTCAACACAATCGTATCGTAGTTCAGCTGTTGGACAAAACCGGTTCTGCTCTGGAGGTTCCCTTTTAGCTCAAGGCGGGCCAGAGAACCCGAAGCCCTGATTTGCCCAAAGACGTCGCCGGCAGATTCATATTCCTTGCCTGAGCCCCAGAAATTGAGAAAATCTTTCATATCGACTCCAAGCAACCGGACCGTAACATTAAGGGCATAGGGCGCCGTCAAATCAAGATACCCGTTGGCCGTAAGGTTTCCTACGGACAATGCGATCATATACAGCTTTTTATTTTTGATCTCAAAGCGGCCGGATAGTTCATTAATGGGCTTAAAATCAACCAAGGAATACTGGCTCCAGATCTTCCCCTGCAAATCATTACTCAAGAGTCCGCCGTCGCCGTTCTTGCCAATAGCCAAGTCAACAGAACTTTCGATCTTGCTTAAAAGGTCAAAAAGCGGAGTTTTGAGATGATTGACATCCAGCGAGAAATGATAATTCGATTCGGACATCTTCATCATCTTCGCCTTTATCGAACTCCCCTCATGGAAGTCCATAACCACTTCCATCTCGCCTTTTGAAAGATCGGCCTGTCCTTCAAAGAAAAACAGGCGCTCGGCAAAAGAAAGTTTCGGTGTGAAGATAAACAGACAAACTGCCAGAAAGAATTTAAAGACGTTCATGAATCCTCTTTAAAGCCTTAAGCGCGCCTTGAGCCGAATCCAAGTGCCGCGCTCAAAACCAACACAGATCATTTGAGCCGTTGGGCCATTTCCCCGATCGTTTTATTATTTAAATACTAAGACATCCCCTTTTCGGTCAACCTTGATCTTGCGGCTCTCTTTAAAATGCCCGCCGATGATGTCTTCGGCCAGCGGATCTTCCAGAAGCCTCTGAATGGTCCGCTTCAGCGGCCTGGCCCCATAGACCGGGTCAAACCCTTTTTCGACAAGAAGTTCGATGGCATCTTTGGAAAGCTCAATATCGATATCCTTTTCCTTCAGCCGTTTGATCACTTCATTGATTTCCAGCTGGACGATACTATAAAGGTTCTCTTTTGTCAGCGATTTAAAGACAATAATATCGTCAACACGGTTTAAGAACTCGGGCTTGAATGTCTTTTTGACCTCTTCAAGAAGGCGTTCCTTCATGTCTTCGTAAGTCGCACTTTCTTTCTGGGCAACAAACCCCAACGACCCTTGTTTGCGCAGCATTTCCGCGCCGACATTAGACGTCATAAAAACGATCGTATTACGAAAATCAATCTTTCTGCCCAAACTATCGGTCAACCGCCCCTCCTCAAAAACCTGCAGCAAGATATTAAACACATCCTGGTGGGCTTTTTCAATCTCATCTAATAAAACGACTGAATAGGGCTTGCGCCGCACTTTTTCCGTCAGTTGCCCTCCTTCTTCATATCCGACGTATCCCGGCGGAGCGCCGATCAAGCGGGAGACATTGAACTTGTCCATGTACTCGGACATGTCGATCTGGATCAGGGCGTCCCTGCTGCCGAACATAAATTCGGCCAGCACTTGTGCCAACAGCGTCTTGCCGACCCCGGTCGGCCCCAAAAAAACAAAAGAGCCGATTGGCCGACGGGGATTTTTAATCCCCGCGCGCGATCTGCGGACGGCGCGCGCGATCGCGCTGATCGCCTCTTCCTGGCCGATCACCATGCCCTTCAATCTCTCTTCCATTTGAAGCAATTTCTGGCTTTCCTCCTGCTCCAGGCGGGCCAAAGGAACCTTTGTCCATTGCGAGACAACCCGGGCAATGTCTTCATAACCCAACGTTAAAGTGATCTTGTCCCTTTCGTTAGACCATTCGTTTTTCACATCTTCGAGTTTCTTCCGTTTTTCCCGTTCAAGGTCCCGCATTTTCGCCGCTTTTTCAAAATCCTGGCTCTTGATAAATTCCTCTTTTTCCTGCTTTAAATCCGCAATTTCACCTTCCAGTTCCTTCACATCCGGAGGCGCGACCATGGCCTTAAGACGCGCCTGGGCCCCGGCCTCGTCAAGGATATCGACCGCCTTATCGGGCAAGGCCCGGCCCGAGATATACCGGTCAGAAAGCCGGACCGCCGCATCCAGGGATTCATCGGAAAATTTCACGCGATGATGCGCCTCATATTTATCGCGCAGGCCCTTTAAGATCTGGATCGTCTCATCGATTGTCGGCGGTTCGACCATGATGGTCTGGAACCTCCGCTCAAGGGCGGCATCCTTTTCGATATGTTTGCGGTATTCATCGAGCGTCGTCGCCCCGATACATTGGATCTCGCCCCGCGCCAAAGCCGGTTTAAGGATGTTGGCCGCATCGATCGCGCCCTCGGCCGCGCCGGCCCCGACCAGCGTGTGCAATTCATCGATGAACAAAATGATCTGTCCCGAGCGCTTGATCTCATCCATGATCGCCTTGATGCGCTCCTCGAACTGCCCGCGGTATTTCGTCCCCGCGATCATCAGCGCCAGATCAAGGACGACAATGCTCTTGTCCCTGAGGATCTCAGGGGTATTGCCCTCGACAATGAGCTGCGCTAACCCTTCGACGATCGCCGTCTTTCCGACGCCGGCCTCCCCCAAAAGGACAGGATTGTTTTTCGTGCGCCGGCTCAAGATCTGCAGGATGCGCTGGATCTCTTCCTTGCGCCCGATCACAGGGTCCAATTTCCCTTCCTTCGCCAGCTTATTAAGATTGCGCCCATAAGCGTTGATCGCCGGCGTTTTATCAGCCTTCACCGCTTCCTCTCCGCCGTATCCGGGGATGCCGGACCCCAAAAGCTCCATCACCTCGTTACGCAACTTCCCAAGATCCAATCCGAGATTCAAAAGCACCCGATAGGCCATCCCTTCCCCCTCTTTGACCAGACCGAGCAGTAGATGTTCCGTTCCGATATAGTTATGGCCAAGTGATCGGGCCTCTTCCGCCGAAAGTTCCAGCGCTTTTTTCGAGCGCGGCGTAAAAGGAATGTCGCCTAAGACCTGCGTTTGCGGGCCTGGCTGGACCAATTTTTCCACTTCGATGCGGATCGTTTCGAGGTCTAAGCCCAGTTTCTGCAGAACCGCCGCCGCAACACCTTCCCCTTCCCGGACCAGCCCCAGAAGCAAGTGTTCCGTTCCGATATAATCATGGTTGAACCGCCTTGCCTCCTCTTTAGCGTAAACAATAACCTTTCTGGCCCTCTCGGTAAATCGATTGAACATCTCCCTAACCTCCTATCTTTTCGCGAATAAGACTCGCGCGTTTCGTGTCTCGTTCCGACGTGGACAATTTCTTTCCTTCGATTTTCTGCAAATGTGCCGGCTGGATCATAATGAACAATTCGTTGATCGCCATGCGGTCGACATCCTTGACGATCCCCAAATCGACTCCCAAGCGGACCATCGACAACAATTCAACGGTCTCCTGGCTGGAGATGATATGAGCATTCTTTAAGATGCCGTAGGAACGGAAGATCTTATCCTCCAGCATGGGCCTGTTCTGCACCAACAAGGCCTGCCGCGCCTGTTCTTCCTGATCGATCACCTGGCGGATCAAGCCGTTGATATTCTGAAGAACGTCCAGCTCGGTATGCCCCATCGACACCTGATTGGAGATCTGATAAAAATTGCCGCTGGCCTGCGTCCCTTCGCCGTAAAATCCGCGGGACGCAAAATTTAATTTTGAGATCGCCGCCAATACTTTATTAATCTGTTTGGTCATCACCAAAGCCGGCAGATGAAGCATCACCGATCCGCGCATGGCGGTCCCGGTATTCGTCGGGCATGCCGTCAGATATCCCCAATGAAGCGAATAGGCATAATCCAGTTTTTGGGATAAAGCATCATCGATGGTGTCGGCGATCTTCCAGGTTTCATCCAGATTAAAACCGGATTGCATCACCTGAATGCGCAGGTGGTCTTCCTCATTGATCATCACGGACAAGACCTCTTCCTCAGAAACGATCAAGGCCTTTCCTTCCGGATTGCTGGCATGCTCGTGGCTCATCAGGTGCCGTTCGATCAAAAATTGTTTGTCCACGTTATCCAGCTCGTTGATTTTAAGAAAAATGGATTTCTTAAAAAACTCAATCCCATCGGCCGTCTGGTGAACGATCTCTAAAATATCACTCAGGTCTTTTTTTCTGGCCTTATTGGGAAAGGGCTTATCGACCAAATTGCGCGCCAGACGGATGCGTGAAGACATCACAATATTCGAAAACGCGCCCCGCCCTTTTAACCACTGCCCCGTATTACTGATAAAGTCGTCTAGTTTCATGAGATATCCAATCCTTCGTTTAAAAAACCGTCTTTATTCTTTTTTATTTTCTATATCCCGTATCTTGTCCCTTATTTCCGCGGCCCGTTCAAAATCTTCCCTTTGGATAGCCTGCTGCAATTGCGTTTTCAACTCCTGGAAACTCTCGATCTTGTCTTTCTCGGCTTGAGGGATCTTCGCCGGGGCTTTCCCCACATGATGGTTGGACCCATGGACTTTTTTCAGGAGCGTGCTCAAGTGCATTTTAAAAGATTCATAACATTGGCTGCATCCCAAGCGGCCGAACTTTCTGAACTCGTCATAGGTCATGCCGCAGTTCGGACATTTGATGACTTCATGGGCTTCTTCTTTTGTCGGTTTTCCGAAATCCGCCAGCCCCGCGAGCAGGTCCGCCAGGCCGAACTGCTGTTCCATTTGCACGCTTTTCTGCCGCGCGCACTCCTCGCAGAGATGCATTTCCGACATCTGATCATCCACGATCTCCGTCAAATGAACCGTCGCTTTTTTCTTCCCGCAAATATCACATTGCATGCTATTTTCCTTATGATGTGCCCCGTCATCCGCGACCCGTGTTCCGCACACGCCATTTGGAACCGCCTGTCACGAGAAGCGCGGAACAAAGTTAATACTTGATTCCAGTATTAGTCGTTTCTGCCTTGAACATCCTTATCATTTTTTTGGTCAGAGGACCGGGCTGTCCGTCACCGATCGCCCTGCCGTCTACCTTCACAACCGGAATAATCTCCGCCGCTGTTCCGGTTAAAAAGCATTCATCGGCCGTATAAACCTCGTGGCGCGTGAGCAGGCGCTCCTCTGCCTTCATTTTCGACTTTGCCGCCAAGGCCAGGACAACATCCCGCGTGATCCCCTTCAAGCGCCCTTGGCTCGGTGTCGACAAAATCCCGTTCTTAACGATAAAAATATTGTCGCCTGTGCATTCCGCCACATAGCCCTGAGGATCCAGCATAATTGCCTCGCAATATCCGGCATTGCTGGCTTCGATCTTCGCAAGGATATTGTTCAGGTAGTTCAAAGATTTCAGCCTGGGGTTGAGCGCCTCCGGACAATTGCGCACGGTCGGCACCGTGATAATCTCCATGCCCTTGTCGTACATTTCTTTCGGATAAAGCGTGATCTTATCGGTAATGATAATGACGCAAGGCTTACCGTAACATTTCTTTGGGTCCAGCCCCAAGTCGCCTTCCCCCCGCGTCACAATGACGCGGATATAAGCATCCTTCAGCTTATTTGCTTTAAGCGTATCCACCACGGCCTTGATCATTTGTTTCCTCGTAAGCGGGGCCTCGATCATCAGCGTGTGCGCGGTTTCATAAAGGCGGTCAATATGTTCTTTTAATTTGAACACCAAGCCGTTATAGGAACGGATCCCCTCAAAAGCGCCGTCACCGTACAGGAACCCGTGATCAAACACGGACACGGTTGCCTCTTTTTTATCAACAAACTTTCCATCAATATAAATTTTCATGGTCGCCTCACTTTTTCTACCGATTCCAATTGGTGTTTTTCATAACATTTACATCGCCTGAGGATCAACGGCCAACCCTTTCTTTTTCCGGGACCAATATTCCATCCCGGATATGAATCCTCCTGTGCGAACGCATGGCAATTTGTTCATCATGCGTCACGATCACAAGCGTCTGATGATTCTTCTTATTCAAATCCATCAACAGGCGGATAATCCCATCGCCGCTCTCAGAATCCAGATTCCCCGTCGGCTCATCACAGAAAACGATCCGGGGATTGTTGATGAGCGCCCGGGCAATGGCCACCCGCTGCTGTTCCCCTCCTGATAATTGATAAGGCTTGTGATCGGCCCGTTGTTTTAATCCGACTTTGTCCAGAAGGTCTAGCCCTTGGCCCTCAAACTGTTTCTTGGCGCCCTGCCGCATTTGGATCATGGCCGGCAACAGGACATTCTCCAGAGCCGTGAACTCCGGAAGCAGATGATAGAACTGAAAGACAAACCCAACCTTCGTGTTGCGTATCCTGGCCCGCGCCGCATCTTTTAAACCGTAGATATTCTCGCCGTCAAGATGGACCTCTCCCTGGTCAGGCTTGTCCAAACCGCCAAGGACATGTAAGAGCGTCGATTTGCCGGCTCCGGAAGGGCCGACCACCGAAACAATAGCACCTTCTTCGATTCTTAAATCAATCCCTTTAAGAACATGCAAAGCATTGTTAGAGCGGAAGTACGATTTATTGATATTCAAAGCTTCAAGCATCGCAGATCACACGTCCATTTCTATTCATACCGCAGGGCATCGACCGGTTGAAGACTTGCCGCTTTGGCCGCCGGGTAAATGGTCGCCAGGTAACTGATCACCATCGCCGCTGCTACAATAATGGCGATGTCCGTTGACTGTAAATCAACAGGGACGTGATCGATGGAATATATCTCCTGTGGGACTTGGACATATGTCTTCAGGATATAGCTTAAGCCGATGCCGCCGACAAGCCCCCAGAATATCCCTAACATCCCGATAAAAACGCCTTGCTTCGTAAAAATCCTTCTGATCGCGCGTTTCGGCACACCGATCGACTGCAGGATGCCGATATCATGGATCTTACTCGTCACCGTGACGATCAATGTGCTGACAATATTAAACGACGCCACCAGAACCATCAATGTAAGGATAATAAACAAACCCCATTTCTCGAGGAACAGGGCTTCAAAAAGGTTGCGGTTAATATCGATCCACGTCTTGACCAGAAATCCATAGCCGATGACCTCGTAAATTGCTTTCTTCATTTCCTTAGCCGCATATGGATCCTTTAATTTCACCCCAAGACCCGTTGCTATATGACTGTCTAAACCAAAAATAACCTGAGCTTTTTTTAGGTTCACAATCACCAAACTAAGATCGTAATCTGCCATTCCCGTATTAAAAATCCCGGCAACCTTCAAATGGTATCGCCAGCCTTGGCCGGCGATGCCCGATCCAGGTGAAATCACCGTGATGGTGTCTCCAAGCCGATACCCAAAATAACGTGCCAGTTCGCTGCCGATAAAAACCCCGTCATCGGTCAAATCTTTCAACGTCCCTTTAACCAAATACTGATTAACCTTGGTCACCCGCGCTTCGGTGTCAGGGATGATCCCTCGGATAAAAATGCCTGTCGCCTGGCCGCCGGAACTCTCGAGAAAAACATTTCCTTGAACATAGGCTGACGAAGCCTCAACGCCTTCGATCCTATTAATCTGCTGACGAAGCTCATTAAAACCGCTCACACCGGTCTCTTTTTCGACCATCACATGCGGCGTCGTCCCTATGATCTTCTCGCGCAGGTTATTGCCGAAACCGGTCATGACGCCGGTCACAACAATCAGGGAAGTCACCCCGATCGCCACGCCGGCAACCGAAACAAGGTTGAGAAACGAAAGGAATCTTCCTTTGCTTGCTGTCAAATAACGGTAACTGATCCAGCTTTCGTAATTCATTATGCTTGCCCCTTCATTGCACCGGTTTCATCAAGGGAAATAAAATCACATCCCGAATAGACGGAGCATCCGTCAGGATCATGACCAAGCGGTCGATTCCGATCCCTAATCCTCCCGCCGGCGGCATCCCGTATTCCATGGCATTCAAGAAATCTTCATCGACACATCGGTTGCCCGTTTCCATATCGTCATTCAGGTCTTCCTGAAGGCGCTCCCGTTGTTCCAAAGCGTCATTTAGTTCGGAATAGGCGTTCCCAACTTCCAGCCCGGCGATAAAGACCTCAAATCGCTGGGAGATCGCTGCGTTGTCCGGCGAAGTTTTGGCCAATGGGCAGAGAAACGTAAAATAGTCCGTAAAGAACACCGGATTGCCGGCCTCTTCTTCCTCGAGCATGTCTTCCACAATTTTCATCACAGCCGAACGCGTGAGCTTATCCATCTTGATCTTTTGGACTTTATGCGCCTTAAGCTTATCCAGCATCATTTTGGCATCATCGCTGGGATCGATGCCAAACTTCTTCTTGACGACCTGAGCGAACGACCTTCTTTCCCACGGCGGCGTAAAATCAATCTCCTTGCCTTGGTAGGTGACTTTATAGGAACCTGTTATTTCCTTAGCCAGATGACTGATCAGGTCTTCCGTCAGTTTCATCATGTCCCCGTAATCCCCATAGGCTTGATAAACCTCCAGCATCGTGAATTCGGGATTATGACGGGTGGAGACCCCCTCGTTGCGGAAATTACGGTTTATTTCATAGACGCGCTCCAGCCCTCCGATCAGAAGCCTTTTCAAATACAGTTCCGGAGCAATCCTCAAATATACTTCCATATCATAGGCATTGTGCTGGCTTTTGAAAGGGCGGCCGCGCGCGCCACCGGCCATCGGTTGCAGCATCGGCGTCTCGACTTCCAGGAAGCCCAAATTGTCCAGGAAGGCGCGAATGAGGGAGATGATTCTGCTGCGCTTAATGAAAATTTCCTTGACCTCTTTGTTGGCGATAAGGTCAACATACCTTTGCCGATAGCGGATCTCGACATCCTTTAAGCCATGCCATTTCTCCGGCAAGGGCAGCAGCGACTTGGAAAGGAATGTTATTTCAGCAACGCGGACGCTTTGTTGTCCTGTCTTCGTCGTGAACAATGTCCCCTTGATACCGATGATATCGCCGATATCCAACGCCTTAACGATCTCGAATCTGTTGACCGTTACCAGTTGGACTTTTATAAAAAGCTGAATTTTACCGCTTTGATCTTCCAAATCGGCAAACATCACCTTCCCATGACTGCGGCTTGCCATCAGGCGGCCTGCGATCGTCACTTCTTTTCCTTCTTGAAAATTTCTTAAAACGTCGGAAATGGAACTGGTGCGGTCAAAACGCATTCCATAAGGAGCAATGTCGTGTTCCTTCAACTTCTTGATCTTGTCTACCCTAACTCTTCTGATTTCATCAACTTCCATAAAAATTAATACCTCATTTAATATTTATACTAATATGTTTAGTTAGATTATATAGAAAAAGAACTGGAGTGTCAATCAAAACACAGCCGTCTATTTCGCCGAGAAATGGCTGTTCATATCTTTTGCTATTTCCTAAACATTCAAGGGAAAATGGAGGAAAAAATATTTGCTCAAGTTCCGATAATGCAAATATCCCCTTTGTTGGCAAGTTTAACGCACGCGCCCCGGTCAATAATGAGGGTTCTTTTCGCTTCAATGCCAAGGCATTTTGCCTTGGACTTTATCATCGTTTTAAGCGTGCACGGGCCGATCACAGGAACATCAAAACGGACATCTTGGTCAGGTTTGCTCATTTTGACAACGACGGCCCCGGATTGGGCTATTCTTCCACCCCGCAAAATGGTGCGGTCCGTCCCCTCCATGGCCTCAATAGCGACAATCGCTTTGTCCTTCACGACAACCGTCTGACCAACATCAATGCCCCCCATCTCTTTTGCGATGGTCGCCCCGAAAGCAATGTCATCCAGCTCAGCTAACGTCGGCCCCCGGCTGGTAATGGTTCCTTTCGGCGCAAGATATTCTTTCAGCAAAAATGTCGAATCGGCCAATTCAAGCCCGTGATTACTTAAACGTTTTGCCACTGCCGTAAAAATCGTATCTGCTTTGCGATCCTGAAGCGCCTCGAATAGGCTCCGGAACTCATCATCAAAAGCAACGTCTTTTTCAAATAGATTATTGGGGTTCACCTGGCCCGCCATGATGACCTGCTGAACGCCACATTTTTTAAAATAAAGAAAAAGCTTGTTGAGTTCACCGACCTTGAACCAGGCGAATTGATCAACGAGAAACCTTAAGAAAAATGAAGTGTCCCCTTTGATCCCAGCCGCAACCACCTTGTAATTCTGGATTTTGGCTTTTTGGGCGAATAGAAGGGGAAATTTGCCGTTTCCGGCGATCAGTCCTAGCGGTTTATGGGGCATTTTCAGAAATCCTTTAGAGGATCGGCGAAAAAAAAGTCACAGTCCGCAAGCAATTTCTCGTCTGTGACATGTGACTCACGCTTGATTAACTACACAATCCCCGTTCCGTCGTTTTCGTAAAGAACGTCAAATGTTCTATCTCCGGGCAAGGCTCGATGTCTTTGGCGATCCTCTCTAAGGCGGTCGTCTTGGAAAGGCCGGAATGGAATAACAGTTTAAACGCCTTCTTCAGCCGCTTGATGGACTCTTCAGGGATTTGGGCACGGCGCAGACCGATGACATTGGTAGTGATCACCTTGGCCGGATGGCCGTCACACGTCGAGAACGGCGGGACATCCTGAACGACCTTCGAACATCCGCCGATGATCGCCAAACGGCCCAGGCGCACAAACTGATGGACGGCAGTCAAGCCCCCCACCATCGCGTTATCTTCAAGCGTTACATGGCCGCCTAACGTGGCGGCGTTCGCCATGATGCAATTGTTGCCGATTATGCAGTCATGCGCAATATGGGAATAAGCCATAATGAGATTGTTGTCGCCGACAATCGTTTTACTTCCTCCCTCGACCGTTCCCGGATTAATCGTCACATATTCCCGGATCACATTATTTTCGCCGATGTTCAAAAAAACATTGTCATCCGCCGAATGCTTTTTATCTTGGGGGGCGCTTCCGATCACTGCTCCCGTATATATCTTACAGTTTCGGCCGATGGTCGTCTGTCCCGTAATCAAACAATGGCTGCCGACGCGCACATTATCCCCTAGAGAAACTTCTCCTTCGATCACCGAATAAGGTCCGATACTCACTCCCGAAGATAATTTTGCCCCGGGATAAACGACGGCTGTTTTATGTATATTTAAATTTTCCATAATGCGGGCGCCATGTTTCCAACGTTCCGTGCAACTTTATTTTTATGTTATCCTATAGTTTAAAGTGAGTCAATAGAATACAGAAAAACCTGGCTCCTTATTCCAGGTAATCGGCATCCGTGAAAGAAAATACCATATCAGCTTCGGCGGCGATCTCTCTATCAACCTTAGCTACTCCACGGACCTGAGCGGTCCGGCTTTTGTCCCGGATGACTTCAACCTCCATGACCAGTTGATCCCCCGGGCTGACCACCTTCCGGAATTTCACGTTATCGACCGCCATAAAAAACGCAACTTTGCCGCGATGAAGCTCGTTTGTTAAAATCACGACCCCAGCCACCTGGGCCATGGCCTCAACCATCAAAACCCCCGGCATCACCGGCCGCGTCGGAAAATGCCCCTGAAAGAAATTCTCATTGATCGTGACATTCTTGATCCCGATCGCTTTCTTGCCCTTGTCAATCTCAATCACCCGGTCTACCAAAAGAAACGGGTAGCGATGAGGAAGGACGTTCATAATGCCATCAATTTCAATTTCCTTTTTGCCTCTCTTCACAGGGACAGAAACGTTGGTTTTTTTCTCATATCTGACTTTCTGTTTCAGGATTTTCTTCAGCAATTCGATATTCAGGGTATGTCCGCTCTTGACCGCAAAGAAATGCCCCCGGATCGGCATCCCCAGTAAATACAAATCCCCGATAAAATCAAGGACTTTATGCCTGATAAACTCATCCGGGAAACGTACCTTATTCTCCTTAATCCCTTTTTTTCCGACGACAAGTGTATTTTTATAATTGGCCCCTTTCCCCACTCCCCGGGCGCGCAATTCCTTCGCCTCGCTCTCCAGGCAGAACGTCCGGCTCGGCGCGATCTCTTTCTCGAAAATCGCGCTGTCGATCCTGGCGCTGAAAAATTGCGTTTTTATTACGGGGTGATCGTAAACCATCGTATACGAAATCTTCAATTCCTTGGACGGGGCTACAAAAATCGAGCATCCATTCAGTTCCACCCCCAGAGGTTCCCGGATCGTAAAATAAGGCGCGTCAATATTCTGCTCAACAACCCCGGCTTCCTTGATAATGTTATAAAAATCGATGGCGCTGCCGTCCAATCCGGGCAATTCGTTCGCATTAATCTCGACGATCAAATTCGTGATCCCGAGCCCGAAGAGCGAACTCATAAAGTGCTCAACGGTGTAGATGACCGCCCCGTTCTTCCCGATCGCGGTGCACCGCGGCATGGTCGTGTCAATATGGATATTGAGCGGATCAACCTTAATTTCCGGGCAGCCATTCAAATCCGTCCGGATGAAACGGATCCCTGTGTTTTCAGCCGCAGCTTTGCATATCACCTTCACGGGACTACCCGTGTGCAGGCCGATCCCTGAGATTGTGCACTCTTTTTTGATCGTCTTTTGCTTCATTTCTGCTTTTTACCCGATGATTTTGTTCGCCTTAAACTTGCTTCAAGTTCTTCGACTTTCTTTTCAAGATCCTGAATCATCTTAACATAGAGCGGCAGCCTTTGTGTAAAGGCGTGTATCCGCTTTGCCTCAATGTGGGGCCTCGCCGGATATCCCGAGACCCGCGCGTGCGCGGGAACGGACTTGGTAATAGCGCTTTGCGCATAAATCACCGCGCCTTCGCCGATAGTAATGTGCCCGGTAATGCCTGCCTGGCCGGCCAAAATCGCGCCTTTTCCGATATTGACGCTTCCGGAGATCCCAACCTGGGAGACAATGATACAGTTCTCTCCCATGACCACATTATGCGCTACTTGAACCAAATTATCTATTTTACTTCCACGGCCGATCACCGTTTGATCAAATCTTGCCCGGTCTATCGCTACATTTGCGCCGATCTCAACATCATCCCCAATGACCACTGTCCCAACTTGAGGGATTTTCTTATGGACACCATCGATCTGCACATAACCAAATCCGTCTGAGCCAATAACCGTTCCGCTGTGCACAATCACACGTTGGCCAAGAGTAACACGCTCGCGTATAGTGACATTGGGATAAATCAAACAATCGGCGCCAATCTTTGATTCATGCCCTATGTAACTGCCGCCAAAAACGGTCGTGTTATCCCCGATGGTAACCTTGCTTTCAATGATCGCAAACGCCCCGATAGACACATGGTTCCCAATGACGGCATCTTTTGCGATACACGCTGTCTCGTGTATGCCTCGAGGATAATAAATCCCTTTTTGGCTGACAGAAGACATAAGTTCGGTAAACGCAAGGGAAGGATTATCGGTGCGGATAACAGATTTTCCCGGAATTTTAATATCCCGCGAGGTTATGATCGCCGAGGCTTTGGTTTTCCTGCAAAACGGAAGATACTTCAGATTTGCAAGGAACGTCAGATCGCCTTCTTCTGCTTCTTGAATGCCGCTTAATCCGGTTATGATTAAATCTTTGTTACCAACCACCTCGCCATTGACAATTTTTGCTATCTCGGCCAAGGTTTTTTTCATGATACTCCCTAATAAAAACCATCCTATTGCTTGTTCAAGATGGTCAAAATTCCTTCCGTCAGATCCATCGCGGGGTTCCCGTAGATCAGAACCCGGTCATTAAGAATAACATTATATCCTTCTTTTTCGGCATAATCACTGACAACTTTTTCTATTTCCAAGAGAATTTCCCGGATTTTTTCGTTCCGTTCTTTTGTCAAATTAGACTGTTCTTGATTCACAAATTCCTGCGCTTCTTCTTTCAGCGTTTCGATTTCACTCTTCAATTTCGCTTTTTGGTCTTCTTTTAACAGAGCCAGCCGGCTTTCGGATTCCTGGATTTTCTCGATCTTTTCTTTACCGATTTTCTCCAGCTCGCTATGTTTCGCTTCAAGCGCCTGGTCATATTCTTTAGTCTTATGGTACTCGTCGAATAATCGGCTTAAATCCACATAACCGATTTTCCCGCTATCCGCCGCATAAGCCCCCCCAGCGGCCATGGACAAAATGAAGACCATCATGGTTAATATTTTCATCGTTCTCATAAAAACCTCCTTTAAGACACTGTTGTTAACCCATCCTGAATTAAAATCCCCTGCTCACACTGAAATAAAACTTACCAGACCGTTCATCTTCCCCTGGTTCATCATTCAAAGGATAACCGTAATCCAGATTAACGGGGCCAATCGGCGTCTTGACCCTTAATCCCAATCCGGTTCCAGACTTTAATTCCCCTGAACCAAAATCCTCGACTTCAGCCCAGACATTTCCAGTGTCGAAAAACGCGGCTAGTTTGATAAACTCGATAATGGGAATCGTACACTCAATATTGGCCGTTAACAAACCCTCCCCGCCCACAGGGTCTCCCGTGTTAGGATCCAGAGGGCCGACTTTTCGTTCATTATATCCGCGGATCGTTCTGGCGCCGCCGGCAAAGAATCTTTCAAAAATCGGAACGCTGGTTGAATCACCGTAGGCGTCAACATATCCGGCGCGCGCGCGCAATTCCAGAACAGAATCGAATTTAAAAGGGATATAATAGTTCCCGCGAACTTGTAACCTGTAGAAGTCTTTGTCGCCCCCTAAATAAGTGCCTGCAACATCCGCACCGGAATTGACGATCAATCCTCTAGTCGGCGCAAAACTGCTGTCGGTCGAGTCCCTGGTCGCTGAAATTCCGATAACGCTGACTGCGTTAGTCCCTTCTTCAGCTGCCAACGCCGATGACACGTTCTCATCCAAATTCTCGATGGTGACATTTCGGTATTTATAGGCAACCTTCCCTGAAACATAATCAGAGAATTGTTTTCCAAGACTGATGCCGCCTCCGACACTTTCCTCATCATACGCATAGCCAACGTCGCTTTCCTTATCCCGTTCCGTGCGGAAAGCGTCCAATCCTAATGAAACGGGATGGTCAAAGATCCACGGCTCGACAAAGCTCAAAAGCAGGTTGTTGCGCGTTTCTCCCGTTTCGGCCCGTAGCTTTAAATTCTGCCCCCCTCCGGTAAATGTCGGCCAATTCGTAAAATCGAAGTTCCGTTGTTCCACCTCGATAAAACCGACAATCTTATCGACGGTGCTGAACCCGCCGCCAAAACTGAAACTTCCCGTTTTTGTCTCCTTAACCTGAACGACAAGATCTTTTTTATCGCTGACATCCGTATCTTCAATATCAAAACCGATGTCTTCGAAATACCCCAGATTCTCCAGCCTCTCCCGGCTCCGGCGCAATTTGCCGCCGTCAAAACGATCCCCAGGATTTAACCTCAATTCCCGTCGGATAACAATATCCCTCGTGCGCGTATTGCCTTCGATATTAATGCGATTGATAAAGGCAAGCCCGCCTTCCTCGATATTGACTTTGACCTCAACCTTACCGGTCGTTTGGTCCAAGGATGTTGTTTCATCAACATTGGCAAAGATATATCCCCGGTCAAAATACAGCGTTCTGATATTGGCGATATCAACACTTAGTTTTTGGCGGCTGAAGACCCCGCCCTCTTTTGTTTCCTCCATAACATGCCGGATCTCCTCCTCTGAGAGGACGTCATGGCCTAATATAGTAACTTTTCCGACAGAGTATTGCTTGCCTTCGCTGACCTGAATTCGGATATTCACAAGCCCTTTGCCCAATTCTTCCACGGTGTATTCGCAAACCGCATCGATATAACCATTTTGTCCATAAAACGACTTGACCCGTTCCATATCTTCATCCAGGACTTCATCTTTCAAATAACCCTTTCTGAAAAAACCTTTATTCCTTGTTTTGATCGCCTTGAGTATTTTTTTGTCTTTAAACGCTTCATTGCCATCAACATAAATGCGTTTGACTTGAACTTTGTTGCCCTCCGTGACAATAAAGTGAAGCTTCGCCTTGTTGGTAGCCTCATCAATGGAAGTTTCCACTTCAACCTCAGCTAAAGTCAATCCCTTTTTCGAGTATAATTCCTTGATCGTATCTGTATCGTCTTTGAGCGACTTATGATCAAGGAACTTGCCTTCTTGCGTCTTGATTTTTTTTAGTAAGCTCCGCGGCTTAAAGTACCGCATTTTAGAAAACGTGATCTCCTCAACAATGGGCTTTTCATCCAAATAGATGATAACTTTAAAACCACCTTCATAACTTTCCCGGTCCACCCGAACATCGGAGAAATAGCCCGTATTATACAAGCGCTTCAAATCATCGCTGATCACGGACTGCAGATATTCCTGCCCCACGCGAGTCTTGATCTTTGAAAGGATCATGGCAATGCTGATCGTTTTGTTCCCCTTGATCTCAATCGACTTCACAATGGTCGACGATAACTCCTGTTTTTCTTCAACGGAAGGATCTGGACTTTCTGGAGATTGGGCAAAAAGCGGAGAGGGCAGAATGATAATAAATAAGATATATATTAATATTCCTGATCGCATGTTAACTTTCATTTACATACTTTTTGATTATACGGTCAACCATAAAATGTGTCAATCTCCATAAGCGAGATTTTCAAAGCGCATGTATTCCTTTATAAACGTGAGCTTGATCGTCCCGACCGGGCCATTGCGCTGTTTGGCAATAATCACATCCGCAATCCCCCGGTTTTCCTCCGTTTGATTGTAATACTCTTCGCGCAACAGCAGGGCAACCAAATCCGCATCCTGTTCAATGGCGCCGGACTCGCGCAAGTCCGACAGTTGCGGACGATGATCTTGGCGGGATTCAACAGCCCTTGACAACTGGCTTAAGGCGATTATAGGAACCTTCAATTCGCGCGCCAAGGACTTCAGCGACCGTGAGATCTCAGAGATTTCCTGCTGCCGGCTGTCTGCTGTTGTTGATCCTCTCATCAACTGAAGATAATCTAGAATGATGAGATCAACTTGATTATTGGCTTTTAAGCGACGCGCCTTGGCCCTGAGCTCCAAAGCCGAGATCGCCGGAGTGTCATCAATGAGAATCTTGGATTCGGATAGTTTTCCAGCTGCCGCCGTTAATTTCGGCCAATCAGAGGGTGCTAAAAAGCCGCTGCGCACCTTATGCGCGTCCACGCGGGCCTGAGAACAAAGCATCCTTTGCACCAATTGCTCTTTGGACATCTCCAGACTGAATATGGCCACCCCCTGCTTCAGATCGACGCCGACCTTTTCCGCAATCGATATCGCCAAGGCGCTTTTCCCCATCGACGGACGTCCGGCCACGATGATAAGATCGGATGGCTGCAAACCGGAAGTCATATTGTCAAATTTCGTAAAACCCGTCGCAATACCCGTAATATGTTCTTTGCGCTGATATAAACGGTCGAGTTTTTCAATCCCTTCTTTGACCAGCTCCTTGATATGGGAGGTCTTGCTGCTCTGCTTCAAATCGGCCACTTCGAAGATCAGCCGTTCGGCGTTGTCAACGGCTTCTTCGATATTACCGGAAAATTTATAACTATCGGTGATAATGCTCGTCGCATTTTGAATGAGCTTCCGCAAGATGCCCTTTTCTTTGACGATATGAGCGTAATGCTCCACATTCGCCGAGGTGGGAACAGCATCTATGATGCCGGAAAGATAGGAGGCTCCCCCAATCTTCTCGAGCAGCCCGTCACTTTTTAATTTATCAGACAGCGTGACCAGGTCGACATTCTTGCGGGCTTGATAGAGGTCCAGAACGGCCTTATAAATCTTGCGATGGGCCTCCTCATAAAACCACATCTCATCGAGCACCTCAACCGCCGCGCCAATGGCTTCTTGGTCGATGAGCATCGATCCCAAGACGGATTTTTCCGCGTCAACGTTTTGTGGCGGGATTCTTATTTCTTCGTGACCCATAGCCGTATCTTTGCCGTCACCTCAGGATGAAGGCGAATACCGATTTCGAATATTCCCAATTCTTCGATCGGATTTGGGATGACAATAGTCTTTTTATCAACCGTAAAACCCTCAATTTCCAAAGCCTTAAAGATATCCGCTTCCGAAACTGCACCGTATAGTTTATCAAGGTCGTTAACCTCGACGCTCACCGTGCAGGAAGTTTTATTGAGTTTTTCGGCTAAGTTTTCCGCTTCTTGTTTTTCTCTCTCATATTGAATTTTACGGTTTTTTTCCTGTTGTTCGATCCTTTTGAGATTGGCCGGAGTTGCGGCGTAAGCCAACTTTCTCGGTAAAAGAAAATTGCGCGCGTAGCCGTCCTTGACTTTAACAACATCCCCGAGTTTTCCCAAAGCATCGACATTTTGTGACAATATCACTTCCATGATCGCTCCTCAATATTTTTGGCCGCTGTTCCTCCTCAATACCGATACCACGGCCATGATTAACGTTTATACGCCAAAACAAACAAATTTTCTGATAAAGGAATCCTACTTCTTCATCCCGCCCGATGTGAGCAGTGCCAAATGTCTCGCTCTTTTGATGGAGACAACCAATTGCCGCTGCTCTTTGGCCGTAACGCCCGATATTCTCCGAGGGACGATCTTCCCCCGATCGTTTAAGTATTTCTGCAAAAGGCTGAAATTCTTATAATCAAGATCCGCGTTTTTGGGAAGCTGGAACCGCGCCGTGTTCTTCTGACGGTTGTCAAACTTCCTGCGCAGTTTGGCTTTATCTTTGACATTCGTTCTTTTAATCAATTCTCCCCTCCGATTTAATCATGTTTTAATTTCATTCATCCCAATTGATGTCTTCCGGCTTAATAACAGCGTCTTCCTGTTGATTGGCTTCATCCGTGAGCCTGGTTTCCGTCGCTTCTTTATTGTTAATTCCTTTACCGTATTCCCCTAAAAATTGCACGCGTTCGGCACGGACATCAATAGCGCTGCGTTTTTGGCCGTCGCTTGTTTCCCAGAACCGCGACTGCAGGACCCCTTCGACAAAAATCGGCCGCCCTTTCTTTAAATACTGGCAACAGGCCTCGGCCTGTTTATCCCAAACCGTCACCGTAAGAAAACAGGCCTCCTCTTTTAACTCGCCGGAACTGTCTTTAAAACGCCGGTTAACCGCGATGCCTAAATTCGCCACAGCGGTCCCGCCCGGCGTATAACGCAATTCCGGGTCGCGAGTTAAATTTCCGATTAAAAAAACCTTGTTTAAATTCGCCATTCAATCCTCCTTACTAACAAACAACCTCTGAAAATGTTTCTGTCTCTTATAAATCCCGATTGGCCTTCATAGGCAAACCGCAGGCACCGTCAGACACGGGCCGTTTCCGCCGCCACCTTTGATTTAAGTCTGATAAAATCAAATCGAAGGATCTTCTCATTTATCCTAAAAAGGGGTTTTAGCTGACCGATAATTTCCCCTTGACCTTCAAAATTGATAATATAATATGTCCCTTCGCTGCATTTCTTGATCGGAAAAGTCAGTTTATGCTTTTCAAGCCATACTTGGCTATTGATGATTTTCCCTCCGCGCTTATTGATGGCCTCCGTGATCTCTTTGCGGACGGTTTCTTTTGCCTCATTCGTCAATTTCGCATCAACAATCGCAACTAACTCATATTTCCTTGTTAATTCATTCTTCTCCATGTTTTTCTCTCCTTAATACAACTTAGCGCATTCAACCTAAAAGAACAAACACATCTCGACGGTCAAGCCTCTTTCCGCCTGTTATGACGGCCCATGGCCGCATTTATTCCCTGCCTTAACCATATGAGGCAGCAAGATACTGCCTCGTCAACAAACCCCTTCAGACGGGCCTCCTCTGTTTTTTTGAATTCTCCAAGAACATAGTCAACCGTATCTCGACTATCAGGCGGGCAACCGATCCCCATTCTTAACCTTGCGAATTCTTCCGTGCCAAGATGCTGGATAACGGAACTTAACCCGTTATGCCCGCCATCACTTCCCCTGGCTCTTAAGCGGATTTGCTCAAAATCCAAATGAAAGTCATCACAAACAACCAGGATATCGTCCGAGGATAGGTCCTTCTTGGACATGAATTGACTGACGGCCACACCGGAATCGTTGACATACGTCAACGGCGCCAGCAACCAGAGGGTTTCTCCTTCAAATACTCCCTTGGCCGTCATCCCCTTTGTTAAAGAACTCCGGCTGAACTTCAGCCTGAGTTTCTCGGCCAGGCGGCGGACGACCAAAAAACCGAGATTATGCCGTGTGTGTTCGTAATCTTTTCCGGGATTCCCTAAACCAACAATGAGTCGCAATTCTGTCAATGCTCCAAACTAAATATTCGGCCGATTCTGGATAAACTTGACCGTAAGAAAATCATTGCTACGTTTTTTTCTTCCCTTCATCTGCTTTCTTCTTTCCTTCATCCGCCTTTGCCTTACCTTCGTCCACTTTTGCTTCAGCCTTCTTTTCGCCTTCTTCTTCGACTTCTTCAGCCTTCTTCTCTTTAATGACCTCAGGTTCGATCTCTTCTTTTTCACCGGCGACCGGTATTTCGACCTCTTTCATCGGGGGGACCACCGAGACGAGAATAGCCTCCGGGTCATGTTCTGTCCTGACCCCATCGGGTAAAACAACATCCTTTACATAGATAGCGTCACCAATCTTCAGATTAGTCACATCAACTAAAATCTTGTCTGGGATGTTGGTCGGCAGGCAAATGACATCCAATTCCCATATGGCATGATCGAGAGAACCCCCGTCGTTCTTGACACCGGTGGCTTCCCCTTTCGCGACAATAGGGACTTTCACTTCAAGTTCTTCCGTCAATGAAATGCGGTGGAAGTCAATGTGCACCAGGCCATCCGAGACAGGTTCATGTTGTTCTTCTTTGACGATGACCGAACAATCCTTCAACTTCTTTTTGCCATCCATCATATTCAGGCGAAAAATAACGCTTTTTCCCTGATGGAGCCGCATGATGCGTTCGTACGTGCGGCGGTCGACCTTGACCGGGGTCGAGCCTTTCTCTTCCCCGCCATAGACAACTGCCGGGACGCAATTTTCCCGATAGACCTCTTTAACCTTTCGGCTCCCGATCTTATCTCTTAGTTGAACATCCAATGCGATTTCTTCCATTTTTCCTCTACCGCCTTTTCTTGATTATGCCGTTACATCAAACAAGCAACTAATCGACTCTCCGCTGTGGATCCTTTGAATCGCTTCTGCAAGTAACGATGCAACACTGACACATTTTATTTTTGAAATTTGTTTTGCCTTGCTTAACGGGATACTGTCCGTGATGACCAGTTCCTTTAACGCCTTGCACTCCTTGATCCTTTCGATGGCATTTCCAGAAAGAATGCCGTGCGTGACCGCGGCATACACATCCAGGACGCCCTTCTTCTTTAAGGCCGCGACCGCTTCAATCAACGACCCGGCCGTCGCGCAGATGTCATCGACAAGAACCGTGTTCTTTCCTTTAACGTTTCCCAAGATATGCATAACACTTGTCGATTCAGGGCTATTGCGCCTTTTATCGACAATGGCGAGGCCCGCGTCCAACCGCTTCGCATAAGCCCGCGCCATTTTGATCCCCCCGACATCGGGAGAAACAACAACCAGATTCTTAAGTTTTTTATCATCGAAATATTCACAGAGGGTATTGATCCCATATAAGTGATCAACAGGGATGTCAAAGAATCCCTGGATCTGGCTGGCGTGCAGGTCCATGGTCAAAACACGGGTTGCCCCGGCTGCCACGATTAAATTCGCGACTAGCTTCGCGGTAATAGGGACCCTCGGCCGGTCTTTCCGGTCCTGGCGGGCATAGCCGTAATAAGGCAAAACAGCTGTAATACGGTCAGCCGATGCCCTGCGGGCCGCATCGGTGAGGATCAAAAGCTCCATCAAATTATCATTCGTCGGAGGGCACGTGGATTGGATGATAAAAACATCTTTTCCCCGGATATTCTGTTTGATCTCAACCCGGGTCTCTCCTTCGCTGAACCTTGAGACCAGAACATCCGTCAACGAAACATTCAACTTATCACAAATGCCTTTGGCCAGCTCTGGATTGGAATTCCCTGTAAAAATAGATAGCCCGTTCATTGTCGTTCCTTCTTTGAAATGATTTTTGCCGGTACCCCGACAGCCACGCTGCCATCGGGAATGGTTTTTCCTTTTAAAACAACGCTTCCCGCTCCTATAACCGCTTTTTTGCCGATCTTGGCCGGCGCTACCAAAATGGATCCGGATCCGATGAAAGCGCCGTCAGCGATCTTTGTCGGATGTTTTTGCCGGCCATCAAAATTAGCCGTGACCATTCCTGCCCCGATGTTCACATTCTCACCGACCGAAGAGTCGCCGACATAACTAAAATGTTTCATGAATGTGCCGCTGCCGACTTTCGACCTTGACACCTCCGTAAAATTCCCGATCTCCACTTTATCGTCGATTTTCGTGCCTGAGCGGATCCTGGCAAAAGGGCCGATCTTACAATGGCTGCCGATACGGACATCGGCCTCGATAAAAGAAAACGGGTGAATCACCGTATCATATCCGATCCTTGCGTTCGCATGAACATATGTTGTGCTTGGATCCACAATGGTGACGCCTTCCAACATGAAATACTTTAAAATCTTTCTGCGCATGATGGCTTCAGCCGCCGCCAGATCTTCACGGGTGTTGACCCCCAAACCTTCCGCAGGGTCTTCCGTCTCGACCGTCGACATCTTAAGCCCCTTTTCGAAAAAGTATTCGATGATATCGGTCAAATAAAATTCTTTCTTCTTCTTGTTAATCTTGATCTCTTTGAGCGCTTTAAACAATTCCTTGCCTTGGCAGCAATAAACGCCGACATTGATCTCAGCGATATCCCGCTCAAAACCCGCGGCATCTTTGTCCTCGCGAATGGCGACAACATTGCCGTTCGTGCCGCGGATGACCCTCCCATAGCCTTTAGGGTTGTGGACGACGGCCGTCAAGAATGTGCATACCGTTTTTGCCTTTTTATGCTTCTGAACGATTTTTTTGACCGTCGTTTTGTCCAGCAAAGGCGTGTCAGCGCACAGAATGAGGATATCGCCATGGTAGCTTCGAAAATATTTCTCCGCGCGTTTAACGGCATCGGCCGTTCCAAGCATTTTAGGCTGCTCAACCGTGACAATCTTGTCGCCTAAAATTTTCTTAACCATTCCGCTTTTATGCCCGAGAACAACATATGTTCTTAAAGAACCCAGGGCCAGGGCGATATCCAAGACATACTGAATCATCGGCTTGCCGCAAAGAGCATGCAAGACTTTAGGGATATCGGACTTCATCCGCGTCCCTTTCCCCGCTGCCAAGATGATTGTTCTTAGTTCTTTCATGATTTTAAATGGGTTAACCTCAGAACTGCCTCGGCCTTCGCTGCTGCAGCGTCTAAGTTTAAAACCACCGTGAACCACTCCCCTGAACCTGAGCAAAGCGAATGGTTCAGGGTCGGGTTCACGGCCATGTACCCGAGCGTAGCCCTCAACCGACGGTTCAAGGCGCAGCGAGTGGTACATGGCTGCCCAGCCAGGGCTCGAACCTGGAAAAGCAGATCCAAATTCTGCTGTGTTTCCAATTACACCACCGGGCAATCCTTTATTCCAATAAACAGGCAAGCACCATGTCCCGGTTATGAATATTACTAATGAACACATGGTGCTCGCACTGTAGGAAAGCGCAACATTTCCTAAAGCCTCAAGGCCCCTTAGTTGACTTCAGAGGAAACTCTTTCGGAAGGACTACCTAAACTGCCCTCCGCAACGATTTCCCGATCGTAGGCCTCCAGAATTTTGGTCTGCAGATACTCACGAAATTGCTGAGTGATGGGATGAGCGATATCGCGGTGTTCTGTCTTGGCATCCAAGAGTTCCGTGTTTTGGCTTTCCGACTTTATCGTTTCTCCGCAATGATTGCAAAATTTGCTGCCGACTTCATTCTTAAAATGACATTTATGGCATAAACGCTTCATTTTACGCGACGGCATCGCGATAAATAAGCCGTTTGAGCCCTGAATAACCTTGATATTCCTGACCACAAAGGCATTGTCAAATGTTACCGTCGCGTAAGCCTTTAATTTCTTATCCTGGCCTTCCTTTTGAAAGACACGTATCTCCGTAATCTCCATCCCAGACCCCTTAATTTATTGGTTGAATGGTTCCGCCTTTTTCACAATATCGGTACAGAACAAAACAATGTTTCATCCTCAACACCCGCTATTCATAAAACCACTTAAAAAGCGAGCATACAGCCCAAAAATTTAAGTTACCAGACAGTCAAAATCTAAAGAGTCTTAACAACAAATACCTGCGAAAAGCGTTTCAATAAAACCGGCCGCATCAACTCGGCCTCATTTCTTGTCAAGGTCAATCCAAAGACGGAAGGACCGCTCCCGGAAATCATAACCCCCTTGACATTCAAAGATTTTAGTCTTTTCTTTAATTTTACTAAAGAAGGCAAAAGCCGGATAATCTCACTCTCCAAATCATTATCCAGCGATCGGCCGACCTCTAATATATTGCCTTTCTTCAAGTTATGGATAAGGATATTAGCATTATCAATAATCTTTGTCAACACATTCGTACTCTCCCCTTTCCTTCCCGGGGATGATCCCAGCGCCTGCCTTGAGAAGTCGCTTTCTGACGGAAGACTGGAGGGTCGTAACCGCATCTTAAGCCCTCCATAAACCTTCCACGAGTACATTTTTATCCGTGGAACAACCAAAATGTGCCAAAGATTAGTCTTAATATTAAGCGGTTTAATATCGTCACCGCGTCCTCTTCCAAGGCCAAAACTTGTATCATGTAAGAAAAAGGCGACATCACTGCCGATTTTCCGGGCAAACGGAAGCAATTCCGTCCTGCTTAAATTCAATTTCCATATATGATTTAGCCCCAATAGTGCCGTTGCCGCATTACTGGACCCGCCAGCCAAGCCGGCAGCCACAGGGATCCGTTTTTTGATTTTAACTTCCGCTCCCTGATTGGTCTTGAATTCTTCCTGAAGAAGCCGCGCGGCCTTATAGATCAAATTTCTAGGCCCCAAAGGGACATCCGGATGATCGCATTGAATACAAATATTTTGTTTTATTGTCGTGCGGAAATCGATTTCATCAGAAAGGTCAATCCGTTCAAATACCGTAACGATATTATGGTATCCGTCAGGTCGTTTGTTTTGGACTTTCAGAAACAGGTTTAGTTTAGCGGGCGAGGACAGGACAATACGGCTCATTAAGAAAACTCATCATTATTTATGCGTCAGGGGGTATTGCGGCGGACCTGGATATTCTTGACTTCATTAATCTTCGAAATCACCTCATCCTGTTTCGGCAATAACTCCAAGGATAATTCCCAATATTTAATCGCTTCATCGATATTATTCAGTTTACGATACACATCTCCGATATGATCATAAATGACCGGATCTTTCAGATATTTATCCGCCTCTATAAGCGTTTTAAGAGCTTCTTCATACATCCCTTTTTTGTAATAGACCCATCCCAAACTATCCAAGTAACCGCCATTATTAGGACTGATCACCAAAGCGCGCTCAATTAAAGTTTTCGCTTCGTCCAAGTTAACACTTTTTTCCGCATATAAATACCCCAGGGTATTGAGTCCATTGTCGTGCTCCGGATCGATCTCAATCGAACGCTTAAGCAGCTCAATAGCCTGATCCTGCTTATGGACCTCCCAATACAAAGAGCCAAGCAAATAGAGGACATCGGCATTTTTGGGCTCGATCGTCAGGATCTTCTCATATTGCTCGATGGCTTGATCGTACTTTTTCTGCGAATAATAGAGCTGCCCGAGATAACTGTAAATTTGGATATTTTGAGGCTCAGCTTCGGAAAACGTCTTCAAGATCAGCTCATATTCTTTGGCCGCCTTATCATATTCTTTTTGAGTGGAATAAATCAAGGCGAGCAAATAGTGGGACTGGAGATCTTCCGGATTGAATTGATGGACAAGAAGCAGCTCCTCAATCGCCTCGGGAAGCATATTTAAGCGCGCGTAGGCCGCGCCCAACCTTAAATGGGTTAAGTAACTGTTCTCGTCATACTGGATCGCTTCCTCATATTCCATCGTAGCCCTGTTTGTCATCCCAAGCAAATCATACACCTGGCCCATGGCATAGTGCGCCAACCCCTTTGCCGCGGAAACCTGGTCCTGATAAGCAAAAGCATCCGCAGGCCGGGTGCAACAAACAGCTGCTGCCAAAAGACACAGGCAAACGAAAGTCTTGATCATCGAAACATTTCGCATCATGGAACCTTGTTTAGGTCTTAGCGCGTTTTGCGTTTTTTAAGATGCCGTAAAGCCTTCCGCATTTTCTTGCGTTTATGCGTCGCGATTTTACGTCTCTTTCTTTTTCTTCCGCATGGCATAGGACTTCTTCCTTTGTTATTAATAAATCAGTTTGTTCAACGGATACTCGATGATCCCCTGGGCTCCTGCCTTTTTCAATTTTGGGATCAGTGTCCTGACCGTATTTTCGCTGATAACAATTTCCACCGCCCTCCAGTTATCTTCAGACAAAGAAGACACGGTCGGGTTCTTAAGCGATGTCAGCAAATTTAGGACTTTCTTCAGATCCCTGATCTCAACATTCATTTTCAACCCGACCATATTGTTCGCGGCGATGGCTCCCTGAAGCAGCATACTGATCTGGTCCATCTTTCCCTTCTTCCATGGATCCTTTACGGACGTCTTGTTAGCAATGAATTGGGTGGTTGACTCGCAGATCGTCGAGATGATGCGCAACTTGTGCGCCCGCAAACTGCTGCCTGTTTCGGTCAATTCAACGACCGCATCAACCAATCCATCCGCCACTTTGGCCTCTGTCGCCCCCCAGCTGAACTCAACATCGGCCTTAATCTTATCCTTCCTTAAATAAGCCTTCGTGACATTAACGACCTCCGTTGCGATCTTTTTTCCTTTTAGGTCCTTGACGGATCTGATGGATGATTTCTCAGGGACGGCCAGGACCCAGCGGACCTTGACCGAACTTTGTTTGGCATAGACCAAATCGGCCAAAACAATGACTTTTGAGCCATTCTCAAGAATCCAATCGGCCCCTGTAATCCCGCAATCAAGAGCGCCTTCCTCCACATACCGGGACATTTCTTGTGCCCTGAGTAAGACCGGCTCAATTTCTCTATCATCTATGGTTGGAAAATACGACCGGCCGGAAACATAGATCTTAAAACCGGCGCGTTCAAAGACCTTGACCGTCGCTTCCTGCAAGCTTCCCTTTGGCAATCCTAATTTGAGTTTTCGCATCTTACCGCCACTCATCCTTTTCTTAAGTGTATATTATTCCATACTTTGACCATCAAATTCTTTATAGACTCGTTTAAGATAAAATAAACAGCGTATTATAGCCTCGCTCATCACCGATGTAAAGATAATTATAATGTATACTATAGTATAATGTTTAATTGCTCTTTTACGCAAGAAATTGACTAAAAAAGCAACAAACTTTACTGAAATTCCTTGTCAAAGGTATCGTTGAAGGCTATAATGAACCGATTCGTCTTTCCCATTCTCATCAATATATGAATTCCGATTGTATAAGGCCGCACCCATTCCTTTATCCGGTGGGGTGCGAGCCTCGTCATTTTACCTTTATGGTAAATGGCAAAAATGACGGGAGTTAAAATGCTTAAAATTTTGCGTAAAAAGGGTATTGCCAAGAAAATCCTATGGGTTGTCGCCGTTGTCATTATCATTTCTTTTGGATTTTTCGGGACAGCGTACCTTTTAACCGGAAAGGGAGTTGTAGGATACGCGGGCAAGATCTTCGGTAAAAAAGTCTCTTTGGAGGATTTTGATAACGTTTACCAAGAGACCCGCATGCAAGCCATCCGCCAATATGGCGCTGACCTGGACAAAGTGGCCCATCTTCTGAATCTCGAAGCCCAAACGTGGGACCGGATGATCCTTCTTCATGAGGCAAAAAAGAGAAGGATCCATATTTCCAATGAGCAAGTCGTCCAGGCCATAAGACAAGACCCGTCCTTCCAGAGAAACGGCCGTTTTGACGTCCTTATCTATAACGCCATTCTCCGGACCCTGCGCATCCGGGCAAGGGATTATGAAGAGACAATGCGCGATAATCTGAAAATCTCCGAGCTCTACAGGCAAGCGACTTCCTCTGTGACAATCTCGGAGGAAGAGGTTTTTGAAGAATACAAGAAACGCAACGAAAAAATCCAGATCAGTTATGTCTTGGTGTCCCCAGAGTCATTCAAGGATGAGATTACCGCGAACGCCGACCAAATTAAACAATATTACGAAGATCATAAGGCCGAATTCCGAATGCCGCCAACCATTGATGTCCGCTATCTAACCTTCGCCTTTCCCGAAGAAATCAAAAAAAATGAAAAGCTGGTAACTGAAACAGCCGTTGAAGCTGGACAAGAAAATAACGACGAATCAGGAGAGGAAACATCCGCTGAGGAAGGGCAAAAAGAAAACGGCAATGCGGGAACAGAATCGCCTGCCGATGAGAACGAACAAGAGATCGCCCGCGAAAAAGAAATCGATGTGATCCGGGAAAAGGCAGATGCTGTTTTTCAAGAGCTTTTAATCAATCCGAATATGGAAGAAGTCGCCGGCAAAAATAACCTTACCGTTGAAAACACCGGATTTTTCAGCATGGAACAACCAAACCTCACGGCAGGCTGGTCCTACGACATCCTTAATGACCTTTTCCAAATGGATGTGAATGAAATCAGCGAGCCTTATGAAACGGCGGACGGCATCACCATTCTGCAAATCAAAGAAAATCGAGAATCGTATACGCCTGAATTCCAGGAGGCTAAAGAAAAAGCCCAGGAAGCCGTCATCGAGAAAGAGGCCGGAAAAATCGCCGAACAAAAAGCGGCTGAAAATCTCAAAGCGATCAAAGAAGAATTAAATAAATCAAAACTGCAGGATTTTCCAAAAGCGGCCAAGGATTTGGGGCTTAAAATTGACCAGACGCCCACGTTTAACCGCGGCCAGTATCTGCCTCAAATCGGGATCTCCAAAGAATTTCAAGAAGCCGCTTTCGCGCTCACGGAAGATAACAAGGTCAGTGAGGTCGTCGAAACGGCCAAAGGATACTGCATCCTTCATCTTGACGACTATGTCCCCATAGAGAACAGCGATTACGAAAAAGCCAAAGACGCCTTGGCCCAAGAGCTTTCGGATGAGAAACGCAATGCCGCCTTTGCGGATTTTGTGTCGCAGTTGAGGATCAAAGCCAATCTGATTGATCATCTCCCTGAATTACGGGCCCGGTTCCAATAAGACTTCCTTATAATCAGGAAGAAGGGCATGTTCCTCGGAAAGGACCCTTCCCTCCCTGCTGAGAAGGAAAAATGTCGGGAAACCGATGATGTTATATTTCTCCGAGACAATTCCGTCCTTGTCCAAAAAAGAATCATAGGAAATGTTTTCGGAGTCAACATAAGCCTTCACCTTCCTGGAGTCCTCACCGACATCAACCAGAATGACCTTGATCCCTTGTCCTTCAATATCTGCCCGTTGGCCATTCAGCGCCGCCAGTTGGCTCCGGCAGTGGGGACACCATGTTGTCCAAAAGAACAGAATGGCCGGCTGGCCGGCCCGGACAGAGTTCATGGACTCACTGCGGCCGCTCAATGTCAACAAAGTAAAATCCGGGGCAAGTTGACCTAAAAGCGGATTGGGGCCTCTTAAAAACGGGCCGCATGACCTAAGAAGGATAAAGACCACAAAAACCGCGAGAAGCGCTTTGATGATTAATTTCATAAAGTTATGCCAAGCAGCTTTCTTCGATCCATTTTAAATAGTCCCGGCTCCCGTCAATGATCGGCAATGCGATGATCTCAGGCACATCATAACTGTGGATCAGCGTTGCCGCCTTCATGATCGCTTTAAAACAGCTGTGTTTCGCTTTTAAGATCATCAGGACTTCATTGGCCTTATCGGCCTTGCCCTGCCACCAAAAAACGGACCGAACGCCTTTGATAATATTCGCGCAGGCAATCAGCTTGTCTTTCACTAATTTTGCCGCGATCTTGTTCGCTTCCTTGACGTCTTTAGCCGTGATAAAAACAACAATGTACATCCTTATCCTCCGTTCTTAAGTTAGTGATCTTTTAACATCATCAAAGAAATCATCCTGCCGGCAAAATCCCCTTGCCTCCGATAGGAGAAATAGTTTTCGTCACAACAGGTGCAGATGCCGCAGTCTGTAACGTTCTCTTCTTTGACGCCGGATTGAAGCGCCTGATTCCTGTTGACCTCAACTAAATCCAGATAATGTTTCCCCTTCTTTGGGATAATATCCTTGGGGAAGCAGGCTTGAACATCGCCCCCGATTTCATAGCAACAGGCCCGGATTGCCGGGCCAAAAGCGATCTTAACGCTTTGCGGCCGGGCCTTCATAAGCCTTAATCCTTTAAGAAGAATCTCTTTTGCCGTCCCTTTCCATCCGGCGTGGAAAAGACCGATCTTTCTCCGGCTGGGATCGTAGGCAAATATCGGAACACAATCGGCCGTGCGCACGACAACGGGCAGGTTTACTGTGTCTGTCACAATTCCATCGGCTTCCTCTAAAACCTGAGGGGCAATATACGGTTTATCTTTCGGGACAACAATAATCCTGTCGCCGTGGACCTGGCGGATGTTCACTGCTTTTGTGATTTGGAAACCCAGCTGCGCGGACAAGAAATTTTTTTGGCCCCCGGTCAGAGAGGCCTGGCCTGCCGCCAGGCAAAAATCCTCCGGGCGCCTGCTGATAAATGTGACAACTTCCGGCGGGAAAACATTATTGAAGAATGGCGTCATCTTCGATAGGTTCGTCCTGGGAGATCTCGATGACATCGCTGGAACCGTCAAAAGCGATTTTGTTTCCTTTTTTGTAGCCATCGATCTGCTGGATCTTGCTGTCCAGCTGCTTAAAACTTTTGTTTTTCACATCGGAATAAAGGCCTTCGAGCTTTTCGATCGATTTGCCGATATCCTCAAAGCGCATTTTGCACCGTTCAAAGATCTTCGCGAACTGGTCGATGGACAAAATGATTTTCTTGAGGTCTTTTTCATACCTGAAGTTTTCAAAGGCTTGGCGGATGACGCTGAGCATCGCGTACAGCGTGAACGGGGAACACAAAACGACTTTTTGCCTAAGCGCCTCGTCCATCAACTCCGGCATTTCCGATTGGATAAATCCGAACACCTGTTCATTGGGGATAAAAAGCAGGACAAAATCCAAGGTGTTCTCGGCAAGGTTGATATAATCCCTGTTCTGTATTTCCTTGATCCTTGCCTTGACGTTCTTCTCGAATTCTTTGCGGTATTTATCGACTTCCGTGTCAACCTCGGCGGCCATCATGTTCTGATAATTGTCCAAAGGGAATTTGACGTCCATGTTGATCTTATGTTTGTCGGGCAGGAAGAACGTGTAGTCAGGTTTGGTGGCCACCGTGTCCAGTTTCGTCTGTTTGCGGTAGTTCACCCCTTCGGCAAGGCCAGTATAGCGGATAATGTCCTCCGCCATCCGCTCCCCCCACTGCCCTCGCTTCTGATTGCTGCCGAGGATATTATTCAAATTATTGGTGGTCTCCTGAAGTTTTGCCGTCGCAAGCGAGGCGTTCTTCAGCTCATTCTCCAGGTTGCCGTACTTCTGGGCGCGGTCCCGCTCAAGATCGCGGAGCATCTGTTGATACCGTTCCAGCTGCTCTTTTAATCCCCTGACCGAATTTTCGACCATCTGTTTGCGTGTTTCCAATTCGGTCGTTGCCTTATTCTGCTCGGCCTCAAACTGCTGGCGGGCCAGCTGAAGGAACTGCTCCTGGCTTTCTTTGACGTCCTGGTGAATTTGCTTCCTGAAATAGGCCGTCAAGGCAAGAAATACGGCCACCAAAAACGCGGCAACCAGGAAAAAACCTAAAATGATCATCCCTAAACTATTCATTCCGTTTTCCCTTAAACAACCGATTGATCTTGCCTATCATAATATATGAAATCCCCGATATAATCAAATTTTTCCTTGGCCGAGCCCGGAGACAAAAAACCCCTGATGGCTTTGGTTCAAAATTGGGCCATCAGGGGTAAGATTTACTTTACTTCCTGCTCGAGCAACTTAATGATCTTTTCCAGGCGGGCCGTAATCGCGATAGGCACAAAAATAATCCAGATAAGCAAGAAGACTTTAATACCAAAACAAATAATATCAGCGCTTAACCCGCCTTGACCTAAACTGAAAGGGCACATATAGTTCTCCTTTCTGGCTCTTTACCAGCAATCTCATTGCTATGATTATACCTGTCGGGCATTTTGATGTAAAGCAACATCTTGCTCATTTTGCATCACACTCGCAGCAAAGGTAGCCGGCTTTAGCGGAGATCCGGTCACGTTTTGAAGGTAACGCCCTGTGGCAGCGGGAACACTTATGGACCAACGAATAATGGAAACTATTCAAAGGGCATTGCGGGCACAGGGGATTCGACTTGCAGAAGTCTTTTCCCAAGCGCACGATTAAGGCATGGTATTCATTGAACAAGGACACGTCATGGTCCAGCGACCGCATGAACATGTCTTGAACCGCATGATAATCAGCGTCTTGCTGCGCCATGTTGTGCCGGTAGAGAATCCGTTTGGTGTAGGCGTCAACGACAAAGACCGGTTTGTCCAGCGCGTACAGGAGGATCGAATCGGCCGTCTCCGGGCCGATGCCGCTTACCTCAAGAAGCTTATGCCGCAACACGGCCATGTCTTCCCGCGCCATCTTCTTTAGGTCCCCGTCATATTCGCGGAACATGAAAGAAATGAAGTTCTTGAGCCTCTTGGTCTTGATATTGAAATAACCGGCGGGACGGATCAGTAAGGCGAGTTTCTTAGGCGAAACCTTTTTGAGCGCCTGCGGCGACAATAATCTTTTTTGTTTCAGATTGTTTAACGCCTTCTCGACATTGCCCCAGTTGGTATTTTGGGTCAGGATGGCGCCAACCATGACTTCAAAGCGCGTTTGGGCAGGCCACCATTTCTGGGGACCAAAGGCCTTAAACAACCGTTGATACACGGCCATCAAGGCCGTCTTTGTAGCTTCGCTCATACTACTTTAGATTGTAACGCTCCTCCCCCTTTATGGGGGATGTGAGGTGGGGGGTGATGTCGTCGGACTCCCCCTCCCCTATCCCCTCCCGCAAGGGGAGGGGAAACTAAAATTTTACAAAGTACTAGTTACCGACGGCGGGCTTTGGAGCGCGCGATATCGTCAAAGGTCCAGTCTCTTTCCTTCTTCGATTGCTGTTCCGGGACGCTATCATATCTCCTGACGTCCATCCTCTGCCGCGGTTTCTTGCTTGCTTTCCCCATGGGCAGCCTCGATATATTGAATTTTTACAAGATCCCCGTTCAGGTCAAAGTAAAGGTAAATTTTTTCCCCGCCGAAATAGGCCGTCGCGTAGCGGTAAAGCCACATCTCTAATTCCCGACTTTCTATGGTCTCGTTCCGGGCAAACACCGGTTCGCCAAAAGCCTTGCGGACCTTTTTTTGATTTGAATACGATTTGAGCGTGCCGGCCTTGGCTTCTTCCAGCATCCGTTCAAAGTTCCGGTCTTGTGCCTTGATATACTGATTTAATTGCTCTTGCTCATCCGCCAGGCCTTTCAGCGTCAAGAGCTGGTCAAGATGGCTGACTTTCGCGCAGCCGCAAAGAAACAGGCATCCCGTAAAAATAATCACGAATTTTTTCAAGCCAACCGCTCCTTTTTTACTGCCATCAGAATAGTAGAAAAAAAGATTGTCTTAACGCGAATCGTCGCGAATCTAACACTGATTTACGCGAATATCAGTACTGTTATTTGCGACCATTTGCCTTTGATTTGCGTAAATTCGCGTTAAAAATATCTCTTCAAATTTTACCACCGGAACCAGACGAAAATCCTTCCCCAGTTTTTATCATCTTTTTCTATCCTATGATAGACCCCTTTATACTCTTTTTCAAGGAAGCGTAAGACATATTTTTTCAGCTGGCCGCTGCCTTTGCCGGGGATGATCTCAACGCACTTGGCGCGCTTCTCCTGCGCCTCGGCCATAACGGCCGTTAACGCATGTTCCAGCTGCCTGCCGCTGGAATAAATATCGTGTAAATCAAGTTTCAGTTTCATGGCATTGCTGTCATTCTGAGCGAAGCGAAGAATCTCGACCGTCCAAATCCTTCGTCGCTATCGCACCTCAGGATGAAGAATGTTTATCCCTATTTCGTTATCCGCTCTTTTTCCTCGTTCAAGTTCTTGATCGTAGTCTCGATCTCACGCAACCGGCTTTGGATGTCCTTCAGCCGCCTTCCGTATTCTTTCAGCACGTCGGGGTCCCGCTTATCAAACGATTTGGAAAGATGCCGGGATTTGACATAACTTTCCATCTCAAGGTCTTTTTGCTCTTGTTCCAAATTCTTGACCTCATTCTTGATCTGGGCAATCCTTTTTAAGGCCTGTTTGTGCTGCGCTTTAAGCTCCGCGAGCGCCCCGCTTTCTTTCTCTTTCTTGTCTTGCTTATGCTTTTCTTTCTTCGCCTTGTTCTCATCCTCTTTCTGCTTACGTTTCTCTTCGTTGGATTCCGCTTCCGACTCCTTTTTCTTCCCTAAATAATAGTCCAGGCCGCCGGCATAGATCTTGATCTTCCCCTCATTCACATCGATGATGCAATCGGCGATCTGTTGGATGAAATACAGGTCATGGCTGATGAAACAGGCCGTCCCTTCAAACTTCACAAACGCCGCCGTCAACGCCTGGACACCGTCAAGGTCCAGGTGCGTTGTCGGCTCGTCCAAAAGCATAAAATTGGGCGGGTCGATCAGAAGCTTGGCCAAGATCAGCCGGCTCTTTTCTCCGCCGGATAAGACCTTGACTTGCTTAAAGACATCATCCCCGCGGAAATTGAACAGCCCTAAAAGGCTTCTGACCTGGACGGCCGAGACATTCTTCCCGGACAGGCTGACCTCATCAAACGCCGTCCTGTCCGGATTTAAGACATCGAGCCGCGTCTGCGAAAAATATCCGACATCCACCTGGTGGCCGTAATTGATTGTTCCCGAATCCGGCTTCAGCACGCCGGCCAGCATCTTAAGCAAGGTCGATTTCCCGGCGCCGTTGGGGCCAACGAGACAGATCTTCTGCCCTTTGACGATCTCCAGATCAAGGCTTTCGTACACGGTGATGTCCCCATAGGACTTGGCGACATCCGACAACCGCGCCACCGTGTACCCGCTTTGTTTGATCTGAGAAAATTCAAATTCCTTGATGCTCTCCTCTTCCTGCGCCAACTCAATGTCCTCGAGCCGTTCGATCATCTTGCGTTTATTGCGCACCGCCGCCGCGCGGTTCGGCTGGGCATGGAACCGCTGCGTAAAACGCTCCAGCTGCTGGCGTTTTTTATCGACGACCTTTTTCCTGCGCTCCAGGGACTTTTGCTGGATCCCCTTCTGATCTTCATAAGTTTCATAATTTCCCTTGACCTTGGTCATCTGGGCGCCTTCCAGGATGATCGTGTAGTTCGTGACGTCGTTTAAGAAAACCCGGTCGTGGGAGATCAGGACAAACGCCCCCTGGTAAGACGCGAGAAAATCCTTAAGCCACAACGTCGCGCCCAAATCCAGATAGTTCGTCGGCTCATCCAATAGCAGGAGGTCATACGGATAGGTCAGCATTTTTGCCAGCAGCGTCCGCATCTTCCAGCCGCCGCTTAATTCTTCGATGGGGCGGTGAAAGTCCGTGGTCTTAAAACCGAGCCCCATGAGGATCTTCTCGACTTTATGCTCGATCTCATAGACGCCCATCATTTCCAGCTCGTGAAGGATGTCGCCATAGCGGTCCGTGTCGGCCTTTTGCGCATCCTCTAATTTCCGCTTTTCCTCTTTCAGGGCCCGGATCCGGTCATCGCCCGAAGTGAGCTCTTCCATGACCGTTCTTTTAGATTCAAATTTCGCTTCCTGCGGGAGATAACCGATATTGATATTCTTCTGGACCTGAATAGTGCCGGCGAGCGGTTCCGTCTGCCCGAGGATGATGGAAAACAGCGTGGTCTTCCCGGCGCCGTTGGGGCCGGTCAGCCCGATGCGCTCTTTGGGGAAAATGCTTAAGTTCACATCCTTAAACAACGTCCGCTTCGCGAACCCCATCGTTATGTTGTTGATCGTGATCATTGATGATGTAATAAATACTACTTACTTTAGTTCAGGTGATGCTCATTTCGTTCAAATCGCCCCTCGTCCCTCGGGGCTCCATTTCACTCCATGAGCATCACCTGAAATTTTTCATCTTTTCTTTAATTGCTCAATTTCAATTTGGCTAAGCAGTCGCCATTGCCCAATTTTTAACGCCCCTAAGACAAGCGGGCCTTGCGCGAGCCTTTTTAAATAAATGACCTTGTGCCCGGCAGAAGCGAACATGAGCCGTATTTGGCGCTTGCGGCCTTCGTGAATAGTGATCGCCAACTCCGTCTTGTCTTTGAGGACCTTAACATCCTTGATCCTGCACGCGGAAGTCTTCTTGCCTTCGATGACGACTCCCTGCTCTAACCGTTTCTTACGATCTTCCTCCAGCCGCCCCGTGATCCTGGCAAAATACGTTTTATCCACGTTGAATTTCGGATGCGTCAGCCGGTAAGCTGCATCGCCGTCATTCGTTAAAAGCAGAAGCCCTTCAGTGTCCCTGTCCAAGCGACCCGCTGGAGACAAATGCCTGAATTTGCCAGGCAGCAAATCCAATATTGTTTTTTCCGCGTGCCGGTCGGATTTCGTTGTCGTATAACCGGCCGGTTTATTCAAAACAACATAATCATATTCCTTGCCCTGAATCCGCTTGCCGTCAACAAACACCTGATCGCGGCTGGCATCAACGGACGTTGACGGTTCACGGCATACTTGGCCGTTCAACTCAACGCGGCCTTCCTGAATAATATCCATCGCCCGTCGGCGGGAACAGACGCCGTTATGTGACAAAAACACCTGCAGTCGCAGTTTATTTGGTTCTTTGCCGGATAGCTTCATAAAGCACAATCGCTGCTGAGACAGACACGTTTAAGGAATCGGCAAACCCGCGCATCGGGATATTAACCTTAAGGTCCGCGTGATCGGCCCAAAAGCCGGTTAACCCCTCCTGCTCGCTGCCGACCACAAGCGCCAGGGCGCCGGTTAAATTTGCCTTCGTGTAAACGTCTTTTGCTTCGGGCAGTGTCGCGCAGATTTTTACGCTGTTTGACCTTAGAAACTCCAGCGTCTCTGCGTTTGAAGAGACCGCCGTCTTGACAGAAAAAATCGTCCCAAGGCTGGCGCGGATCACGTTGGGGTTGTAAATGTCCGTCTTCCCGTCGCAGATGATCACCCCGTCAACGCCCGCTCCATCACAGGTCCGCAGGATCGCCCCTAAATTCCCGGGCTTCTCGACACCTTCGACGATAACAAAAAGGGGATGCCCCCTTGGCGCGAGATCCTTCACAGTGAAGAGCGAAGCTTCACAGACCGCTAAAAGTCCCTCACCGCGGTCGCCGTAAGAAATTTTTGAGAACACCGCCTCGGTCGTTTCATAAACAGGGATTTTCTTAAAGGAAATATTCCCGGCCAGCGCAAGCGCGTCTTTGGCCCCCTTCAACAATGGATGGCAGACATAGAGCTCTTTGAAAACGACTTTTGCCTCAAAGGCCCGGGCGACCTCACGCGCCCCTTCCACAATCGTCAAGCCGTCTTCCGTTCTTTGCTTGCGGTTGCGAAGCTGGACAACACGTTTGACTTTAGAATTCGTTAAACTCGTGATTTTATCGTAAGGCATCTTTGAGGACCTTCCCTATTTCCTTATTTAACCGGAAATTCTCTGTGCGCCATGACTGCGCCATCGCCTTACGATGTTCCGGCCAATGCTGTTTATAGGTATCCCATCCGGTCAGCGGCCCCGGCCGGTTGACCCACGGCGGATTTTCCACATAACTGTAAAGGCCATCCGGGAAAATCCCTCCCTTAACGGCCTTGTACGTCCAATAGGTCCAGTGAAAACCGTAATCATTGAAACATTTTAAAATATCGGCAAGCCAGCGGTCTTCGCCGGACATCCCGCCGCAGACGTTGACGCCGAACTCTCCGGCAAACATCGGGACATTCCTCTTCTGCGATATATCCAGATAACGCGAGAGATTCCGCCGGATCTTCGTTTCATTCCATCCGCCTCGTGCCGGCTTGAGAGGGTAAGACAAATTCTTGACAAAATTAAACACAAACTCAAGAGGTTCGTAATTATGGATACTTAAAGCATAATTATCATCGTCGTATTCTTCCAGGCACTCCACGTCGGTGGCCCACGTGTTGCCCTCAATGAACAAAATGTGGTTCTTGTCGATGCCCCTGATCCTTTTGATCATCTGTTGATAAAACCGGTTCAGAAGTCCTGTGTCCTTTAAAACAGATTCGTTCAGAAGGTCATAACCGGCAATACAGTCTTCATCCCTGTAACGGTCAGCGAGGAATTCCCAAAGAGCCCAAGCGCGCTCCTGGTTCTTCCTTTTTGTCCACAATTCGGCCTTGCCCAAACTGTCTGAGTGCCAATCACAGTTTTGCGCTCCCGGCGCCGCGTGCAGATCAAGGATCAGCCAAATTTTGTATTGGCGGGCCCATCGGACCGCCTGGTCAAGGAAACGGGTCCCGTGTTTGTCATAGCGAAACGGCGCTTTCTCGACCAGCCGTCCATTGAACGGCAGGCGGATGCAATTAAACCCTAACCGCGAAATGTTCTTAAAATCCCCTTCCGTGATGAAATGGCTGCGGAACGCGTCCTCAAACGCATGAAGGGCATTCTTTCCCAGCGCATCGGCAAATTCTTTTTTGAATTTCTGCTCAGGGTAATTCGGGGCATGAAGGATGTAGGCCTCCATCATCAGCCATCCGCCCAAATTGACCCCTCTGAGAAAAACCGGCTTCTTGTCTTCAGTAACAATCCTCGTTTTGTCCGTCTTAAGAAAGTTTTTCATTCGATCAGTCCTTGTTCCTTTAAGAATTGTCTAATTCCATCCCTGACCTTGTCCTCATCATAAATATAGCCGTCATTGTGGTCGCCGCGGATCTCGATAAACGCTTTAGGCCCCGGCGCCGCATCATAGAGCTTCTTGCCTAATGCGATGGGAACCATCGTATCCTCAACGCTGTGGATAAAAAGTTTTGGGATCATTACGTCTTTGATCTTTGTCTGTGAATCCAATTTCGTCCCGATCAAGAACGCCGGGACAAAAGGATAGATGATTTTGGCGATATCCACAGCCGAACTGAACGTCGAATCAACAATCAGACAAGTTAACGGCCTTTTGGCCGCAAGATCAACGGCAACGGCGCCGCCCAAAGACGAGCCGTAACCGATCACTTTTTGTCCCTTGAGATCTTCCCGCGCTCTCAAATAATCATAAGCGGCAAGCGCGTCTTTATAGACCCCTCTTTCCGTCGGATATCCTTCACTGTTCCCATATCCGCGGTAATCAATGATCAGGATATTCAGGCCCATCCGGTGAAAAAGGCCGATCTTCCCCAAACGGTCGCCGATGTTGCCGGCATTGCCGTGCAGAAAAATCAGGGTGCTGCTGGCCGCAGGGGCCTTGATCAGCCAGCCGTGAATCTTAATATGATCTTTTGTCTGGATAAAAACATCCTCAAAAGGAAGGCCCAATTCGCCAGGTGTGGCCAATAGCGGCCGGCTGGGGAAGAAAACACTCTTGCGTTCAAGATACCGGATATAAACGACAAATACGACAATAATGACGATTAAGTGAAGGATGATTTTCATATCGTTGACAGAAACCCTTAAAACAAAAGAAAAATTATTTTAGCGCTAATAATCGCAAATCCAACGCGAATTTACGCAAATATCAGTACCGATTATTCGCGACCATCAGCGTGTAATTCGCGACTATTCGCGTTAAAACGAAAGAATAAATCAATCCTGCTCAATCAGACATTGAACCGGACATGCATAATATCGCCGTCTTCGACAATATAATCCTTGCCCTTAAGCATGACCTTTCCCGCTTCTTTTAATTTCGTCTCGCTGCCCAGCTCAAAAAGTTCACTGGTTTTCATGACCTCGGCCCTGATGAAGCCGCGCTGCAGGTCCGTATGGATCGCGCCGGCGGCGTCAGGGGCCAGGGTGTTTCTTTTGACGGTCCAGGCGCGGACCTCATCCTCCCCGACCGTAAAAAAAGAAATCAGGCCCAAGGCCTCAAAACATAACGCGCTTAACTGGTTGAGGGCCGATTCCGTGATATTCAGATCTTTGAGGAATGTCTCCTGCTCCCCGGCGTCAAGGGAGGCGAGTTCGGACTCGATCTTGGCCGAAATCTGCATGACCTTCGTCCCATAGTTCTTGTATTTCGCCTTGACTTGCTCCAAAAGGGCCGTGTCCGCGATTTTGCCGTCGTCAACATTTAAGACAATGATGACCGGCTTGCGGGTCAGGAATTGATAGCTCGACATGAGTTTGCGGTCATCCGCGTCCATCGGGAAATTGATCAAAGGCAGATTGTCATCCAAAAGTTTTTTCATCCCATCCAGGATCTCTTTTTCTTTGCCCTGACCCGGATTAGTCGCGCCTTTTTTCTGGTCCAAAGCGATCCGTTCAATCCTTTTTTCCGTTAAAATGAGGTCGCCTAAAATCAGCTCGGAATAAACGTTCTGAATGTCCCGCAGGGGGTCAACGCTGCCGTCCACATGGAACACCGACTCGTCGCTAAAGGCGCGGACGATATGGCAGAGGGCGTCGCATTTCTCCAGGGACTTTAAGAATTCCCCGCTTGAGACCGTTTCTTTGTCGAATTTCGGCATCACAATGACATCGATGGCCGCCGGAACACTGCGCCTGGGCTTATACATTTCCACCAGACGGTCAAAACGGTTATCCCGAATCCTGGCAGACCCGATTTTGACTTCCTGGCCTGCCCCATGTCCTTCCGGGAGTTTCCCGCCCGTGAGCAATTCAAACAATGTTTTTTTCCCGACTTGGGGTAATCCGATAATTCCGATTTTCATAAGAGTTTATCCGCTCAATTAACTTAGGTGTTGTTCATTCCTGATTTCCGAGGGAGACTTGCGCTGCGGAATCAGGCCGGCCATCAGCTTGATGGCTATGAGAATTCGATCAACCGAGCACGGCTTGACAAGATAGTGCTCAGCTTCCAAGGAAAGTCCTTTTTTTACATCATCCATTTCCCCCCTCGCGGAAACAATGATCACCGGCTGCCATTTCTCTTCCGGCGGATGCTCCCGCAATTCCTGCAAAACCTCAAAGCCGTTCTTTTTGGGCATGTTCAGGTCAAGGACAATGATATCCGGCGATTCATTCCGGATCTTCTGCCACGCTTCCTCACCGTCAGCCGCCGAAATAACGGCATAGCCCCGTTCGGCGATCTTCTTGGTCATGATCTTTAGGATCTCGGGCTCATCATCAGCAACAAGGATTTTTAAATTCTGCATTATTTCTCCATTAAATGACGATCGTAACGTGTCCGTCCTCAACTTAACTTGCTGGCGGATCCGCCTTCAAGTTAAGTTGAGGGCGAGACCTCGCCAAATTTATCTAAATTTGGCGGGCCGAAGAATAATCTTTAAGGTCATATTTAATCTCGGTAGACGGCATCGCATGTTTATCGATCGTAACCCCGGCCTTGGCAAAGAATCCCGTGGCCAACGTGTCGTGATATTCCGAAAAGACAACGACCCGCTTGATCCCCGCTGTAATGAGCGCCTTCGCGCAGGTCGTGCACGGCATGTTCGTGACATAAGCCGTCGCCCCATCGATCGCATGCCCGCGCTTGGCCGCCTGGACCAGCGCGTTCATCTCGGCGTGAACCGTGCGGACGCAATGATTGTCGACCACCAAGCATTCATCATCTTCGCAATGGACATCGCCGGGGATCGACCCGTTATAACCGGTCGAGACAACATTCTTATCTTTGACCAGGACGCAGCCGCAGTGCATACGCGGACACGTCGCGCGCTCAGAGGCCAGCATGGCCAGCTTCAGGAAATATTCATCCCAATCGGGTCTTTTCTGCATTTTCGATCCTCCAAACTCTATACGCTAACGGGTATGTTCCTGTTACCATAACAGGAATAAATTTAAAATTCAATAGCTTTGGGGCTTTGGGGCTTTGTGTCTTTAAAGCTCTTTGCCGGATATGCGTCTTAAGATCCGCCTGACGCCCTCCTGGAAAATCTGTCCCGAAGGCAAAAGGCTCATGACAATAAAAGCTTCCCGGTCGAAATCAAAGAAATATCCCGGATGAACAAAAATATGGTCTTTGTTCAAGAACGCCAACACCCACTCTTCCTCATTGAACGTGTCGGGGATCCTCACGACCGCATACCAGCCGCCCTCCGCCGGAAGGAGTTCACAGTCACGCGTTTTTCCCGTTTCCTTCTTTAAAAAAGCAAAATTCTGCCTTAGGCGCAGATTGATCTCTTTCTGGATTTCTTTTCTGCGGGAAAGCCATGACGCAAGGGCGTTCTCGACCGGCGTATTGACCGAAAGATATGTGTCCGCAATAACCTCAAGTCGCGAACCTGCTTTTTTGACTAATCCTTCAGGCCCGTTGATAACGATCCAGGACAGTTTCATTTGCGGCAGGCCCAGCGTCTTGGAAATGCCCCCCAGGACAAACGTGAGGACCTGGTCATTATCGACAAGGCTGAAGCGGCCTTGGCCCTTATCAAAACTAAAGTCCGTAAACACTTCATCGCAGACTAGCGCGGTATTATGAAGCCCGCAAAGCACGTTCAACTCCTCTAGTTCCTGCCGCTTGACAAATGACCCCGTTGGATTATTGGGGCTGACCAGGACAAAGGCCCTTGTGTCAGCGCAAAAGAGCCCCTGCACGGCTTGAAGATCAATGCCCCATTTCCCATCATAGACAAGCGGATAATTTTCCATGCGCACGTCATTCAAATTTCCCAAAAAAGAGAATAACGGGTAACTCGGACAAGGAAAAAGGACGTGGTCGCTCGGATTGGCCAAAAGGCGGAAGAGATAAGAATAGGCCTCCGACGTGCTCGCCGTCAAAAAAATCCTTTCCGGAGAGACCCTGGAACCTTTTTCCTCATAATATCGGCTCACGGCTTCCCTGGCCCTGAAATCTCCCCGGGCCGAAGGCTTATAATCCAGGCTGCGTTTATCCGATAAAGGTTTAAGAACGCTTTCTTGCGAATAATGGAAGCCGCAATGAGTTGGATTGGACTCCGTCAAGTCCAAAAGGAGCTCCCCCTTTTCGCGAAGGCATTGTAAATCGACCGTCAGCCTGTTGGACTCCAAAGGCCAATTGGTCCGGCGCGAAAATAAAAACGGTTCTATCGTGGTTCCCACAGTTCTATCCCTTTCACTGTTGTTTCGTTTCCCTTTCCATCCTGCGTAATTCTTTTTCCCTTTCCGCCAGCAATCCCGTCACGCGGTCATATTCCGATTTGGCGATCCACTGCGCGTCATCGCTCTTTTTAGACAATTCAGCCGCTTCTTTCTTCAATTGCGCCATTTCTTTGGCGTTATTCTCGTTTCTTTCTTTCAGCCGGGCATTCTCCATCTCGACGCCCCGGCAGTGGTCACTGAGGGAATCGTTTTGCTGTTTCAGGTCCTTGAATTCCCGCTCCTGCCGGATGCTCAGCGCGTGCTCTCTTGAAAAACTTTCCTGAATTTTTTCTAATTCCGTCTTCAACTGGCGGAACTCGTTTTCTCTTTTATCAACGCCGGTCTGTTCCTTCTTATGCCATTCACGCTCCTGGGACATTTTTTCCTGGAGTTTCTTCACTCTCACCCGCTCGACCATCAATATCTTCTCGCTCTCCTTCTCTTTTTTCTGCAAAGCGAGGATCTTCTCCCGCATCAAACGGATATGCTTGGTGAGTTTGGAAACCTTCTGCTCCAGGTCATTTTTGTGCTGCACCAACTCTTCCTGAAGCCTTAGGTCCTTCTTCTTTTCTTTCTTTTCGCCAGGAATCAAGAAAATGATCCCGAGCAAAACAATAATCAGAACGACGCCCGCCCCTAATAAAACCTCAACGGTCCAATATTCCATTTTGGCTGAAATCCTATCGTTTAAAACGTCATGTCTTGTCTTTTCTTAAGAAAATCCTCAAGATTCCGTCGCGCCGAAACAGACCCGCTGTCTTTCTCGGCGATCGTCCTTAAAAGCGGCTCCGCTTGATCATAGCGGCCGATCTCTTGATAACACACGGCCAGGCTGTTCATCACCATCAGGTCGCCTTTGTTCAATTCCAGGGACTTCTCAAAATACGATATAGCATTCTGAATGTCCCCCACCTTCAAATAACTGAGCCCGATACTATAGTGAACGACCCCATTGTCCGCTTCCAACTCCAAGGCTTTTTTAAATTCGGCAAGCGCCTCTCCGTTTTTCCCTAAGATATCAAGACAATATCCCAGGTGGTAGTGAATCCCTTTGATGAACCCCCTGTAAAACTCCTTGACCTCTTCCTTTTGGACTTTCTGTTCATATCCCTTCATGATGGCCAGCGCCTTGCGGTCTTCGAGGACAGCCTCTTCATGCCTGCCCTCCTTCTCATAAGCTTTCGCGAGCAAAAAGCGGACCCTTCCAAAATCTTTTTGGAATTGAAGTGTCCTTTCAAACAAGGGGATCTCGCCCCGCCAATAGGCGTTCTGTTTCATATTCATCCCGATAAAGATCGCACAGATGGCTCCGAAGGCAAGAAATCCTACCGGGTAAGAAATTTTTGCTTTTTGTCCCAACCAATAAATACCGGCCCCCATCACGAAAAAGAGCATGCCCATAAGAGGGAAATACAGAAAGTGCTCCGCCGTGAAAATCTTGGAAAATTCATTAATCAAAGGGACAATGTTTAAGACCGGAGCCAAAGAAATCATGAACCAGGCCATCCCGAAGGTCATCCATGTTTTATGCGGTCTTGGCGTCCGGATGATCAAAAAAAGAATGACACACGCAACCAATAACATCACCAAAAATGGATTTAAAAATGGGAGCAAGATGTCCTGGCTGCGGTAATAATGCAGATCGTGAGGGAAAAATATAAGGCCAAGATAAATCAAAAGGCTCCTGGGGATGGCCAGGACCCGCATCCATAATTCCCCTTGGTTATCCGCGGGTCGTAACAGGGTAAAGCCGAAAAGCATTTTCCTCAAGAGGAAATACCCGGCCAGGACAAGCAGGAAACCTCCTATGGGAAGCCAGTATTTCTTAAACGCCTTCCCAAAAAATCCCGACAGAAAACAAAGCTCATGGACAATGATCAAAAGCGGCAAAACAACGGCCTGCTCCTTTGCCAGCAAGGCCATAAGAAAAAACATCAGGGAGGTCCCGTAAAGAAACACCCTCTTCTTCCCTTCCGCCGAATGCGCCGAGATCAAATACGCGTAAAAGCTCATCAGGCATAAAAATGCGAAAACGAGATTCGATATCCCGGAAATGCAGGCGACCGCTTCGTTCTGGACCGGGTGAAGCAGAAACAAAATCGCCGCTGCCAGAGAAAGGCCGTTGAGACCGATGACAAACCGGATGACGAGATAAACAAGAAAACTGTTGAGGATATGAAGCAGGATGTTGAAAAAATGAAATCCGTGGGGATTAATCCCTATGATCCTAAACAAAAGCCTGTTGACCAGCTCCAGGACAGGCCGGTAATACTTATTGATGAGGGAAAGCTTGTTATCGGGATCAGATGCCGGGGAAAAAATTTCTTCCAGGTCAAGGTTTGCCAGATTGGGGTTCTTTTCAAGGAAAACGACGTCATCATGCACAAACGGGTGAAAAACGGCATTGGCATAGGAGAGCATCCCCAAGGCTGCCAGAATAAGAATAATATGAGCCGGTTGAAGCCGGTCGATTCCGTTATGAACATTAGTTAGCAACACAGGGTTCTCACTGATCACGCTTGTTAAAGTCTCTGGCGCAGCTGCCCGATCTCGATCACCAATTCCTCAAATTTCTGGTCAATATCCTTCAGATCCTGCTCAAAATCCCAGACGCCTCTGGACACTTTTTCTTCCATCCTGACAAAAACGGCCCTCATGGGTTTCGCCGAGATATTGCCGCAAGAACCCTTCAAGAAATGCGCCACTTGTTTAACCATTTCTGTATTTTTTTGTTCGACAGCCTCATGCAATTCCTTGCGCTTCGTGTGATAATCCTGGACAAAAATATCCAGCAATTCGAAAAAGAGCTCTTTATCGTCCTGAACCCTGTTCATGAATTCTTCGAAGTCCAACGCTTTTTCACTCATCGGTGGTCCTTTTCTTTAGGAGGTTGTCCCGTAGAATAAACAGGCCGCGCCTGTCCTTCAACCTCGGGAACCTCAGGTTGATCACAATAGAGAACAAACAGAACAAAGTGATAACGACGGTCAATGAGACCATGCAGACCGTCATGATCGACTGCCAGTTCCTATCAAGGCCGGTATCCATGATTTCATTGCCGACATACATAATGATCGCAAGGGCAAAAACGATCGTTGAACCCGCGACGATGAAAATAAACAGGCAAAACAAAGCGGAAATCAGGACAACGTAAATATTGTAAAGGGCCAGGTTCCCTTTTGAAATTTTACTGGCGGCGATACCAATGCGTTTCATGACAGCCCCCTTTGATCCGATGCAACCGTTCAGGAATCCGGCTGATGATCCGTCAGCGAAATCTCTTTCTTGACAGCCGTGATCCTGTCCGGAATATAGGGATGGCTCCTTAAGATAATAGGAGCATTGATCCCTTTGGATTCCTTCTCAAGCAATTCCAAAGTTTGAATCATCGCCTCCGGGTCATAACCGGCCAAGCGCAGGTATTTAACACCCAGGCGGTCGGCTTCGTATTCATCCCTGCGGCTATAAGCGGAAGAGACAAGGCTCATGACGACATTGGAACTCATCGATGCGATTTGCCGCGCCCCCTCGCCTCCCACTTGCCCTAAAACAATATTGCCGATCAGATTATACCCCAGGGCCGCCTGGTATTTTTTCACCGTATGACGGGCGGCGCAATGCCCTACCTCATGCGCGATCACCGAAGCGATCTGATCTTCCGTCGTCAATTCATCGACCAGCCCGGAAAACAGATAAATATTCCCGCCCGGGGTCGTAAACGCGTTCATCTCGTCCTTTTCGATCAGGTAAAAATGATATTGATAATCCTGCCTGTCAGAAACCTGCGCCACGCGCTGGCCGATGCGGCGGACCCTCTCGGTCTCCGCGGAATTCCTTGAAAACGTGTATTCTTGGTTCAGCTTCTGCTGGACTTCCTCGCCCAGAGATATTTCCTCAGGCGTCGAGATAAAGATAAGCTCGTTGCGCCCGGTGGCCGGATTATATGTCCCCAGCGAAGCGCACCCGCAAAAAAGAAAGACTAAAGACAACAGACTAAAGACGAAAGACTTGCTCAGGAAAAATAAAGATTGGCGATCATCTGATTCCAGCTGTATGAACATTTCCTTCTCCTCTACCGCTTTAATAACTTTAACGTCTATGGTCTGCAGTCTATAGTCTGTTCTATCGTTCAAACTTGACAATCTCTTCCCACCACCGGCTGCTGTCCCACCGCTTCATTTGCCGCCAAAGCGTTCTTGCCGTTTTCGTCTTCAAGTGGTCGGGAGCGGTTTTAAAGAATTTTTCCGTCTTAAGATAACCGCCGTCATAATATTCCTTCGCCTGCAACAGACATTCTAAAATATCCGCATCCCGGGCCACGAGACTTGCCTTCGTTTTCTGTTCGTCAAATCCCCGCCGTAAAGCCGTCAGCTCGCTTTTTATATCCTTTTGTAGATGAGCGACTTGGTCTTTAAAGACCTTTTTCTCAGCTTCCTTAAAATCGATATAATGATGCCCCATTTTATGCAGGTCATTGATGCGCGCCTCATGGATATCGTTAAAAAGCGCCATGGCCATGACCTGAAACGGGTCAACCTTCTCCAGATGCGCCATATAATAGCCGATGACCGCGCAGCGAAATGAGTGTTCCGCCACGCTTTCGGGGTCCTTAATGCCCGCCACCCACCATCCGCTGCGCTTGATCCTCTTCAGCAGCCCGGCCTCGGCGAACAGATCGATGGCGCTTTGCAGACTATTGTTTGGATTCTTTCTGGTATTTTTTTTTCTGTCTCGTGATTTCATAGCAAAAAATGGTTGTCGCGTGCGCCGCGTTGAAGGACACGGTGTCGCAGGCCATAGGGATCGACAATTCCATATCAAGTGTCTTCCGGATAACGTCCCTGATCCCCTTTTGTTCCGAGCCTACCACGAGCCCCAAAGGATAAGGCAGCCGGGCCTCGTTTAAAGGCTGCCCTCCCTGGACAACGGCCCCGGCGATCCAAAAGCTCTTCTCCTTCGCCTTTTTAATCGCATTGCCCAGATTGGGGACCCTCGAGATAGGGACATAATTCTCGCCTCCGGACGCCACGCGCAAAACCGATTCGGTCACGCTGACCGAGTCATGCGTCGGCAGGACCAGGGAAAACTTCCCCAAACAGGCGAGGCTGCGGATAATGGCGCCGAGGTTCTGGGGATCGGTCAGCCCGTCTAAAAAGACCGGGCAGCGGTTTTTCCTGAGCGCCGCCTCCAGCAAATCATCGTACGGCACATAGGCGGCATCCTCGACATCCGCCAGAATCCCTTGCGTGTTCTTATCCCGGCCGATCTTCATCATTTTCGATGCCGGGATCTGATAGACCGGGATGCCCCATTGCCGCGCCTTTTTATGGATGAACAAGGTGCCCTGAAAGCCGTGCTGGATATAGATCTTCGTAATGCTCGTCGGATTTGACCGCAAGCGCTCAATGACCGGATTTCTCCCAGAGAGTTTCATTATGGCCGTGCCGTTTAAAGGGATTATTCCTGCGATATGATCTTGTTTGTCCGTTCCTGCACTTCTCTGTCATATTTCGCGTCCAGATGGTCTCTTTGTTCGATATATTCAGCGTACGTGATCTCTTTATGCAGATATTGACGCTCCAGGCCATCCCGGTTTTCTTTGTAGTTGGCAAAATGCGGGTCCTGAATCAATGTCTCAGGATTCTCCAGATAATTCTGCCCGTAAGTACACCCGAACAATACCAAGGCGCAGGACAATAAAAGACTTTTTTTGATCATCGCTTTTTCCCGTCATTTTTCCGCATTTCCTTTAGAAGGAAAGGACGAGGCTCGCACCCTATCACATACTAGGCAGGGTACGGCCTTTTTTAATCGCGTTCTTGAAATCTATTTTTTGATCCCCCATCCCAAATAAAATAAGGGGCGTAAAATACTCCACCATCCGGAGAGCGGCCGCATCTTGGTGTAACCGACTTTCCTCGACGGGTAGATCTTCGTTACAGGGGCTTCCGTCACTTTAAATCCCAGCGTAATGGCTTTATACAACAAATATGGCTCCATCTCATAGTGGTCAAGCCAAGGCTGGTCAATATTGATCTCCCGATGGCCAAAGATCGAAAGCCTGAACGCCCGAAAGCCGTTTGTGCTGTCGGTAACTTTCTTCTTTGTCAGAAACGACATGAGCCGGGGATGTATCCTTGTCGCGATTTTCCTGTAAAACGGCATGTCTCCGCCGGCGCCGTCATGCCCCATATAACGGGACCCCTGGACAAAATCATAACCTTCTTTAAGAATCGGGCCGATCAGCCGCGGGATCTCATCCGGGTTATCTTTATTGTTCCCCGCCATGATCACAAGGATTTCGTATCCCTGTCGGCGCGCGTATTGGACCGCCGTCCGGATGGCCGCGCCAACGCCCCGCCTCTTTTCATGCCTGATCGTTTTCACTCCCTGAGCCGCGAAACCGTTGATGATCTGGGTCGTGCCGTCATTGGAGGCATCATCCACGATAAGATAGTCAGCCTCAGACCGTACACGGCATTTCAAAAAACGTTCAATAACCTTCCTGAGCTTCTCATTTTCATTAAACGCAACGGGACAAACCAGAACCTTATTCATCAATTTTCAGTCCTCGACCTTTACGCTGATATCGCGCGCCACAGGCGCATTGGAATTTGCCGTTGAGCTTGCGCCCGCACCGGCATGCGTATCCTTCAGCCTTGGCCGGATTGCCAAAGACCACCGCGTGCGCCGGGACATCTTTTGTCACAACGCTCCCGGCCCCGACAACGGCGTACTCGCCAATCGTCACACCGCAGAGAATGACGCTGTTGCTTCCCAATGTCGCCCCTTTTTGGACAACCGTCTTCTCTAAAGTCCATGGATCAGCCCGATGGCTGCGCGGATGCCGGTCATTGATGAACGCGACATTCGATCCCACAAAAACATCATCTTCAATGGTCACGCCGTCAAACACGGCCACATGATGCTTGATCGTGACATGATCGCCGATCACGGCCCCTTTCTCAACAAAGCTTCCGTCGCAAATATTACACTCCCGGCCGATGACCGCTCCGCCTTGAATATTGGTAAAAGCCCACACCCTCGTCTTTTCCCCTATTTGGGCCTTTTTGTCGACTATGGCCTGTTCATGCTTGAAATAACTCATGTTTCACTCTTAACCATAAACATTCAAAATTTAAAGCAAATATACAGTTTTATGTTACGAAAGTTATAAATGTTATAGAGGTTATGGAAGTTGCCGTTAATAGGTAGCTTTATGTTGCACAAGGTTGGGAACCTGAAATAACATCGTGTAACCTGAAACTGTTTTTTAACGGCAACCTTTCCAACCTTAATGACCTCATCCAACATCTATAACTTAAACGATTCTTCAATATCCCCTTCAAGAAACAGTTACCAAAGCGCCGTTTTGCCCCATCGAAGACTGGATGGCGCACAAGGTCCTGACAACATCGAGCCCCTTTTGCGCATCCGACAGTTCAGGCTCAGATGAATCCGTTATGCATTTTAAAAAATATTCCCCCTGCTTCTTCAACGGCTCACCCACGCCGACTTTCGGGATCGTGATGCTTCCCTCTTTCGAAAGCAGCTGAAATTCGCCGTAAGTCTCATAGAACGTCTTCGTCTTCTCCACATGCTTGTCATAAAGCTTGATGGGGCCGACATTGTCCAGGTCGTCCCAGACGACCATTTTCTTATCGCCGACGATCGTGATCTGCCTGACCTTTTTGGGGTCAAGCCAGCTGACGTGCACATTGGCCAGAACAGGGCCGGGATATTCGAGGGCGGCAAAGGCCAAATCCTCCAAAGACTCTCCCAGGCATTTTTGGCCGCGGCCCGAGACGTTCAACGGGCAACTGTCAAACAAATAGTTGAAAATGGAAATATCATGCGGCGCTAAATCCCATAAAGCGTTGACATCATAACGGAACGGCCCCAGATTCGTCCTCGTTGAATACGCGTAATAGATCTTCCCCAATTCCCCGGAGCGGATATATTCCTTAAGCCGGACGATGCCCGCGTTGAAAAGGAAAATATGCCCGACCATAAGGACTTTCCCCGATTGGTCGGCGAGACGTTTAAGCTCCCGGCATTCCTCAGGGGTCATCGCCAAGGGTTTTTCGCAAAGGACGTGCTTCCCGCACTTCAAGGCTTCTTTCGTCAGGGAATAATGCAGGTCCGTTGGCGCCGCGATGCAGACCGCGTGAATATCCGGGTGATTCAGGATCTCTTTGTAATTCTTTGTCCCCCGGACATTCAAGAAAGTTTTTTGGATCGCATCCAGCCGCGATGAATCGGGATCAGCGCACATCAAAACCTTCGAGCCCGCCAAATGCGAGAAAATCCGTATATGGTTGGGCCCCCAGTGGCCGCATCCGATCACGCCGATATTAATAAATTTCGATGCCATAAATCACCGCTCTCATTGTCCCTATCGTTAAACTCAAGGGCGCTCGATCTTTAAAACTCGGTACTTTAAGACTCCCGCGGGAACGGGGATCATTAATTCCTCACCTTCCGCATGCCCCAGCAATGCCTTCCCGATCGGGGAAAGAATCGAGATCTTATTGTCTTCATAACTGGACTCTTCGGGTGAAACCAGCATGTAGTTGATCTCTTCTTCCGTCTCCAGGTCTTTCAGCGTTGCGATCGCGCCGATATAGATTTTATCCGACGGGATGTTCTGATCCTCAATGATCTTGACCCTGGCCAGCTTGTCTTCCAGTTCCAAGCGCCTTGCCGCGTTCTGCGCCTGGGCTTCCTTGGCCGCGTCATATTCGGCATTTTCCGAGAGGTCCCCCTGCAAACGGGCCGCCTCGATCTCCTTGGAGATCCTCATGCCGTCTTTTTTCAACTGCTCGAATTCATCGTGCAGTTTATGAAAGAAGTCCCGCGTTAAATAAATATCTTCAGACATGTTTCCTTTCATCCCGACAACAGCCTGTCTTTTTGCATTTTAAAAACTCATGGAACCAGACACAAAAACAATTGGGCAGCCCAAACGTTTACATGGTTTCGAGGGCCTTTGCCATAATCGGGATGATCTCTTTAGCTTCCTCTTTGGTCATGCGCCCTAATTTCGCGAATCGCCATTCTTCATCTTGGTTCCGGTTTTCGCGGGAAACCTGGAGTTTCTTGGCTCCTCCATTATATGAAAAGACCCCCACCGTGATCCGTGTGTCCTGAAATTCCTTTGTTTCCTTAAATGTGGCAACATCCAGTGATTGATCGTAAGGCATGTTCGTTCCTTTCTTTTGTTGTGAATGGACTATGTTTACATCCCCGGGAAACCGGGCAAAACTGCTTTCATTCTCTGAGCGGCCGCACTTTGAGATTTTTGGATAGCCGCGTTAACGCTGCGGAGGATGTCATTCTCCAGCTTCTTTTTGTCCCCGGCATTGACAAGGGCATCATCGATTTCCAGAGATTGAAAATTCTGCGAACCGTTAATGACGATCCTCACGCCTTTGACTTCATTGACTTCAACGACCGCATTGTCCAGTTCCCTTTTGATGCGGTCAGCCTGCTTCTTCATTTCCATCAATTCTTTCATTTTATCAAACATGAAAATTCCTTTTGATAAACTTTTTTGCGATCTTAATGGGTTCTGCAATGATCTCCAGACACCCGTAGAATCTCAAGGACTACTTTTCCGGAAAACGCTGCTATCGCAATTGGTAACTGATGTCAACAAGCGTGGCAACGAGGAATCCCCTTAAGAATATGATTGCGATGAAAGCAATGATAGGTGATAAATCAAAGCCCATTGGCGGCAGCAATCTTCTGATCGGCTGCAATACCGGTTCTGTCACCCTGTAAAGGAACTGCACAATCGCGTTATAGGGATCCGGATTGACCCAACTGATCAGTGCCCGAACAAAGATAAGCCAGAAAAATATGTTCAAGACGATATCGATGACACTTGCCAGAGCCCTTATGAGATTTCCTAAAACGAACATGCTGACGACCCCCTTTTTGGTTAATGCTCCCTATCTGTCTTTTCCCGAATCCTCAAAGGCCTTCTCCTGCGAATAATTGATCGCCCGTATAGGATAAGGGATCGCGATCCCTTCCTTGGCATAACGTTTATGCAGCCTTTTGATGAATTCATGCTTAATGAGATAATTATCGACAAACTCTTTCGCGCGCAGGATGACCGAAAAATTGATGCTGAAATCCGAAAAGGTATGGTAGCGGATAAACGGTTCAAAATCTGCCACCCCTCCCGGGACCTCTTTTAATGTCTCTTTGGCGACCTCGATCGTGACCCGTTCCACATGCTCTAAGTCTGAGTCATAATGTACACCGACCTGAACCAGGACCGACAATTCTTTTTGAGGATAATAATAGTTGATCACCTTCGCACTGACGATCACTTTGTTGGGAATGATCACCATATTATTGGGAAGCATTTTCACCCAAGTCGAGCGCCAGCCGATCTTATGGACATACCCTTCTTCCCCCGATTCCAATTTAACGAAATGCCCGACCTTGATGGGTTTATCCATAACCAACTGGATGCCGGAGAAGAAATTTTCCAATGTCGGCTGTAAAGCCAACGCCACCGCCAGGGAACCGACGCCCAACGAGGCCAAGATGGGTGTTATCGAAACGCCGAAACTGTCCAAAAGAACCAAAAGGCCGAGGCCGATTACAAGAATACGGATAAAGCCCCTGGCAACACCTCCGGAAGTCTTTAAGATCTCCACCTGCCCCGAATAGGAATGGATCAGGGCGTTGAGAAATCTATCGAAGAATAGAACGCACGCGACAATCGTGACCGCTTTAAAGCCCACAATGAAAAAAGCCGTAAATCCGTTCTCCGTAGCCGACGGCATGATCCGCTCGACAATAGCGCCGCCGCTTGCCAGGATGAACAGCGTTATGGGAAAGTCCGCGGACTGGATAAAGATGTCATCTAATTCCGTTTTTGTTTTCTTCGCCAGTCTGGTTATGATCTTAAACGCAATCTTTTTAAGAAAAAGCAGGACCGTGACCCAGACAAGAAAAACGACCGGGACAACAATCCATGAGGAAATCATTAGGCCAAAAACAGAGATCTCAGTCATTTTGATTCTCCCTTCCATAAACTAGGGCTTCGACAATTTGATTTCTTCCCTTTGCTCAGCATTAAAAAACTTTAAACAGTTTCCCATCAATAACTTTCTGTTCCAACCGGTCCAAAAGCCGTTTGGACTTGATCGAGATATAATACAGTTCCGTTAGAACGGTATCGACTCCTTTTGCCGTCTCTGATAACGATTGCGCCGTCTCAGCCAAGACTTTGGACAATTCTTGCACATCGGCTTCATTGACGACTTCGGTTGTCCTGGTCAGCGACGCGGCCGCATTGGCAAAGGCCTCCGCGATATCCTGAACATTGAGCGGGTCTTCCCCGATAATCGGGTGGGCTAAATCCACCTCTTCCCCTCCCTCACCGACGTAGATCTCAACCAGTTTTTCTCCCAGGATCCCCTCCGTCTTAATGGTAAAGCGCACCTTTTGCTCCAACTGTCTTTTAAATTTATTGAAAATGCTCAATTGGACTTTCACCCGGCGCCCTTGAAATTCCTTCTCAAGGAAATTAATGGCGGAGACCGTCCCGACATTGACGCCAGCCAGCTGAACAGGCGCCCCTTCGATTAATCCTCCGACATCCCGGAATAAAACCTCCGCTTTGAACTTGGGCTGCGTAAAGCCCTTGTTCTTCCCCATCGTGAAGATCACCACAACGATCATGCCCAGGCCGACGATCAAAAACAGGCCGGCCATAAATTTGACGATCAGCTCTTTTTTTTCCATAATCGGCCTCACATCCTTAAACTAATGGATAAACTCTTTGACAAAAGCATTGGAAGACGCTTCCATTTGAGATCTTGTCCCCATCGCAATGATCTTCCCGTCGCGGATCAACGCGCACCGATCCGCAACATAGAACGAATTTCTAATATCATGCGAAGTGATCACCGTTGTGCACAGCAGCCTTTTGGAGACATTCTTGATCAAACTCGAGATGTCCCTGCTTCGGATCGGGTCAAGGCCTGAAGTCGGCTCGTCGCAAAACAGGATCTTCGAACCGAGGATGATGGACCTGGCCAGCCCAACCCTTTTTTTCATCCCCCCGCTTAATTCGGAAGGATGTTTGCCCTCGACGCCCTGAAGGTCGACGAGTTCCAGGGCGTTCTTAACTTTGGCCTCAATCGCCCGCTGATCAAGGGCCGTATGTTCCTGAAGGGGAAACGCGATATTTTCATATACAGTCATGAAATCGTACAGCGCCCCTTCCTGAAAAAGATACCCTATGTGCTTTCGAACCTTAAGAAGATCCCCTTCCGGAAGCCGCGTGATCTCTTTGTCGTCGATCCAGATCTGGCCTTTATCAGGCTTCATCAGCCCCATCATGCATTTTAAAAGAACGCTTTTCCCGGTACCGCTGGCGCCCAAGATGACAAGGATCTCACCTTCCGGGACCGAAAAGCTGATATCATTAAGGACCTTTTGACCGTCAAACGACTTGAATAGATGCTCAACGCGGATCATTCGCCCTTCTTTTTTTCAAAAAACCTGAACTGGTTCCGGCCGAATTTGGTGTAGATACGGTTATAGGGACGGACATCCACCTTATCGATATAGAACGGCACGCCCTTATACTCCCCCATCATGGCCATTTCCGAGTCGATAAAAGCTTCGATATCATCCGCAGGATACCATAGCGCGTTTTCAAATTCAATCGGATCTCCGTTCCTGATCCAATCCGCCTCGATGGTCGGTATGGGATAACTGTGAACATGCCCAACATTGCCCTTGGGTGCAGCGCTTTGGCAACCCGTGAAAAGGAAAAACAAAAAGACTGGTCCCCAGAGCTCCGGTTTCCAGGCGTCCATTAAACATTTCCCCGGGGTCCTGGGATACGGTGACGCTAGCGACTTATTTCTGCTTTTAATGTTCATCTCTTACCCCCAAAAAGTGATAATCAATTTTGTTAATACCGTATTGGAAAGGATCACGATAATGATCGAATAGGCAACGGCCTTGGTCGTGTATTTCCCGACGCCTAATGATCCTCCTTGTGTCACAAATCCCTGATAGCAGCAGATCCAGCCGACAAGCACCGCAAAAAAGAACACCTTGGCAAACCCGCTGAAGAAATCGACGTACCGGACGGCCCGCAAGGTCTGGTTGATATAATAAGGGCCGGGGATATTCGCTTCGAAAATACCGACTAAATAGCCGCCGGCAATCCCCACGATCTCCGATACGATCGTCAGGATGGGCATCACGAGAAAACACGCGAGCATCCGCGGAACGATCAGGTATTCAATCGGATCAACGCCTAAAGCCCTCGTGGCCAGCATCTGATCATTGACGTTCATCGTCCCAAGCTCCGCCGTGATGCGCGCGCCGGCCTTGGCCGAAAAAATGATCGCCGTAAAAACAGGGCTCATTTCCCTCACCAGCGACCAGGCGACCAGTTGCGCGATGTATTGCTTGGCCCCGAACCGCGACAATGTTTCCGCCCCTTGAATGGCCAAGACCGCACCCGTCGCGAACGAAGTCAGGGCGATGATCACGACAGACTGCGCGCCTTGCTCATAAACCTGCCGCAGGACTTCCCCATACCGGACCTTGCCTCGTAAGACATTCCGAAGGATGTCTCCCAGAAAGCAAAGAGCGTTTCCCAATCCGGCTAGACTTTGGATAATAAGACGGAAAAAATCCATTGCGATCATTTGTTGTGTTTCTTGCCTGGACTTAACCAGATCTTTCCCAATTCGGAAGTAATCCTGGCTTCCTCGACTTTGGAAATATGTTTCACGGATTCTTCCTGATGGCCAAATCCGGAACCTTTTTTATTTTTCCCTGAACTTTTTGGGCCGATAGGCCCGTCTTTCAGAGAAACCTTTGCTCTGCCCAAGAACTCCTGAGCCGTGCTTATTTTTGCGCCTAACGCGCGCACGGCATATTGAATATCCCTGTCATCGCTGACGACAATGACGTTCTTGACATTCTTGGTATGGGCGACAATCTCCTTGATCTTATCGTCGGCCGATTCTCCCTGGGAGAAAATGACTTTGGCGGCCGGCGATGTCATCCCGCCATACATCTCGGGATTCCCGTCAAACACAACCGTCACTTGGTTGTTCAAGCTCCCCTGGGGCCTGTGCCGCTCGATAAAACGGATGAGCTCAAGGCGCCGCTCCTCAAGCGTCGCCAGGTCCAACGCCCACGGCATCCTGTGAATAACATTGTATCCGTCCAACAGATAATGTATAGACATACGTAAATCCGCCCACAAGCCCGACCATGACCATAAAAAAGAAATTGATCAGCGACAGACTGACGGCGACCCCGGATTCCATCCCGACTTTCGAAAACAGATAGACCGCCCCGGCTTCACGCACCCCCAATCCTCCGATAGACGGGAATGACGACGCCACACATAACATGGGGACAAAAGCGATGAAATGAAAGAACGCCGTTTCCTGGCCCAACGCCTTGGCGGTCAGAAACCAGGAGAAGGCAAACACGGCCTGCGAACAACACGAAACCGCGATGGCTTTGTATCCTTCTATGGATTTATGCCCGCTTTTTAACAGGGCAATATCATAATGCATGCTCATAAATCCCTGTTTCACTTTAGGCAGCCTGTCAAAGACTCTGCAGCCAAAAGAATAGATTCTTTCATTAAACAGAATGACCGCGCAAACAGTAGACCCGAGGCCGATCATGACAATCGCCGTCGAAAGGACTTTATCCCCTGCGATAAACGGATATCCGATCAGGAGCATGACCAGCTCAATGACAATAATGGAAGCAAACCCGCTTAACCGATCAAGCAAGACAGAAGCCACGACCTTCGGTTTTTGCGAACTGTCTTTGCACAGGCCGATCACCTTGATGATATCCCCGCCGATGGCCGTCGGCAGAAAAAGGTTGCCGAAAAGCCCGTAAAAATAGTTGCGCACGACATCCTTGACCGATACGGACAAATCAAGGGCCTTGATAAAAATAAACCAGCGCAAAAGGACGATGCCGTTAACAATAACGAACACAAAACCGGCAAGCGAAATATAGGTTATATCGGCGGACTGCAAGACTCTTTTCGTGCCCTCCATATCGATCTTTGAGAACACATACCACAACAAGCCTACGCTCAGGCCCATGCGCAACAGGAACGACAATGCACTTTTGACGTTATTATTAAGACTCATCGCTGATCGGCCTTTCGGTCACGCGCTTCTGACACATTGAAGGTATCCCTGCTCGGCAATAAAAGAACTGCGCGCCAAGGGAGCGCTCATCACATATTTAAACCCGAGCCCCAATCCTTTATGCTGATAAAACTCAAACATTTCGGGAGCGACAAAACGCTCGACCTTGACATGCCTCTTTGTTCGCGTCGGCGCAAGGTACTGTCCTACGGTCAGGATGTCGCAGCCGGCGTCAAGAAGATCTTGCATGGCCTCGACAACCTCATCATCTGTCTCGCCCAAACCTGCCATGAGGCCGGACTTGATAAAAACAGCAGATGCCGTTAACCGCTTTATTCGTTTTAAAACCTGCAAAGACCGGACATAATCAGCCTGGGGCCGGATGGACGGCGAGAGGCGGCGGACCGTCTCAATATTATGGCCGATGACCTCCGGTTTAACAGCCGCTATTTTTTTTAAGGCATCTGAATCGTTCAAAAAATCCGGAATAAGAAGTTCCATCTTTGTTCCGGGGCAAGCCTTCCTGACCGCATTGACCGTATCAACAAATTGTTGCGCTCCTCCATCAGCAAGATCATCGCGGGTGACCGAGGTAATAACGGCATATTTCAGGCCCAATCCCGCGACCGCCAAAGCAACTTCCCGCGGCTCATTCGGGTCAACGGCTTCCGGCTGCCCGGACTTAACGGCGCAGAACCGGCAGGCCCGCGTGCATGTATCGCCCAGGATCATGAATGTCGCGACCCCTTCTTCCCAGCACTTTCCCATGTTCGGGCAAGAAGCGCTCTGGCAGACCGTATGGAGTCCCGCCGCATCAAATCTCTTTTTCATTTCCCGGATTTTCTTGATATCCGGGATCCTTTGCCGGAACCATGGAGGCAGCCGTTTTACTTCTGGAATCGAGATATCTTCGATTATACAGGCCATCGGGCGGTCATGCTTTCTGTTTTGCCTGAAGAATGGCTAACCGTTCCTTAAATTTCTCTTTTTCCTCATGACTGGCATAATGGTCGATCAATACCCCGTTTAAATGGTCCATCTCATGCTGAATGACCCGTGCCAGCAAACCATTGCAGGTCAATTTTCGCGCATGATTGTTTTCGTCCGTATACCGGAGTGTGAGCTCCTCAGACCGTGTTACCGCAATCGTCACCTCAGGGACGCTTAAACATCCTTCTTCCATAACGGCAGAACCGCTGCGCTTGATGATTTCGGGATTGGTAACGATCATCGGCCCGTCGCCGATATCAAGGACAAAAAACCGTTGGTTAATCCCGACCTGGGGCGCCGCCAGGCCGACTCCCTTGGCTTGGTACATCGTCCCGATCATCGCCTGCATGACCATGCGCTCGCCGGGCCCAACTTCCTTAACAGGGACATTTTTTTTGCGGAGGCAAGGATCTCCATAAATCCGGATTTTCAGGGCAGGGGTGTTCACTTTTCGTCACTGACACGCACAGAGAACTGATTATTTTTAATCTTATTGTTTTCATCCAAATGGATAATTTTTGTTTTATATTTTTTTGCTTCCTCCGGCTCCATCAAGGCAAAGCTCAAGATGATCACTTGATCACCGACAAGCCCCAAACGCGCCGCGGGGCCATTGAGGCAGATTGTTCCGGATCCCGCCTTCCCGGGAATAACATAGGTCGTGAACCGGTTCCCGTTATTGACGTTTAAGACGTCGACCTTCTCGCCCGGAAGGATATCGACAGCTTCAAGCAAGCTTTTATCGACCGTGATACTGCCTTCATAGAAAAGTTCGGCCTCTGTTATAAATCCATGGGCGATTTTTGATTTGCATATCTCGATGAACATTTCCATAATACCTCAGGTTTTATAATTTCGCTTTGATTGTTCTGGACAACTGGTCTTTTGATACAGCCCCGATGATCTGCTCAACGGGCTTCCCTCCCTTAAAAAGAAGCAAGGTGGGAATGGACATGATCTGATAGCCGCCTGCCAGGTCCTGGGCATCATCAACATTGACTTTGGCGACCTTGAGCTTGCCTTGAAGCTCTTCCGCGATCTGGTCCACAATCGGGCCCACCATCCTGCAGGGGCCGCACCATTCTGCCCAGAAGTCCACCAATACGGGCAGGCTTGATTTCAGTACTTCCGCTTCAAAATTTTCTCCTGTAACATTCAATACCGCCATAACAGTCTCCTTTTACAGTTTCACAATAAAATTTTATAGTTATATATATGAATACTCATATGAATTTATGAGAGTAAGATATTATATACACAGACCTTAAGTATAGCAACTTTTGTTTTTTGAGCTGTTTTGAGCCCTTTTTTAGGATTATATGCTGTGACTGGCTTTCTTATCCCTAGTGATGACATAGACTAGGGCCAATCCCAGGGCGGCGCTGACACAATTAAGACAGACATCCATTAATGAATAATACCGGTTAGGCAGAAGATACTGTATCCCTTCATCTCCAAGCCCGATCAATGATGTTAGGATAAAGGCTCCAACATAAGGCCAGCTGTTTTTAAAATCCAGGCTAAGGGCCCGGTAGACCAAAAAAACTAAGATGCCGTATTCGATAAAATGCACCCGTTCAACAGGGATTTTAAGAAATCTGATCCCCCCTAAATAAACGATCGCAATCAAAAAAAGCAGGACATAGGATGATGCGCGTCGTATATACCTTTTATTGATAAAAACCACTAGCGAAGAAATAATGACAAGAACAATCGCGCCTATTACAAAGAAGGGAAACCAGGCAAGCCGGCTAAAGAACAACCAAACCGGGGGCATAATCGGCAAGGTCAAATAAATGAGTCCGGTCCACACTCCGGCATGCATCCAGCGGTGAACCCGCTTGGCCTTGAGATCACTCATGAATCACCTTTACAGAATAGCCGTCGCTTTGCAGAACGATAGGCCCATGGACATCTGTCCGGTAAACCTTGCCTTTGAGCTTGTCCAACTCTTCCGTATAGGGCTTTCCATACTCATTCGGCCCGGTGGACACGATGAAGATAGCACCTTTTCCAAAAAATTCCGCGAAATTGTCCGCGATCCTTCCTCCGTGATGGGGAACCTGGACAACATCAGCTGACTTTAATTGAGGATAACGTGAAATGAGTTCTTCCTGCTGCGGATTTTGGATGTCCGACGTCAATAAGAAGGTTACTTCTTTGTATGTTATTCGCAATACAAGGGCATCTTCGTTAACACCCTCGGTTAACTCCGATGGGTGCAGAACCGAGAAGCAGACATTCTTATTCCCCGGGCACAACTCATCTCCTTCTTTGAGAATCGCCATGGGAATATCCTTGTCTTGCATGCCTTTGACCACGCGGTCATATCCTTCTTCAGCCTGATGAACATCCCCGTTATCATAAAATTTTCCGATGGCCCGGCCTTCGATGACGGAAAGAAATCCGTCAAAATGGTTTTTATGCGGATGGGTCAAAATGGCCATTTCAAGATTTTTGATCTTGTGGTCAGTGAGATATTCCGTCAGGCGGGCGGCATATGGGGCGTCGCCGGCATCGATGAGGACTTTGCCTTCGTCAGGCAGTTCGACAAGGATCGCGTCCCCATATCCGACATCGATAAAATGGACCCTCAATAAGGCTTGCGCGGCATAAAGAGGGGAACAAGGCCGGGCAAAAAGGAACCAGCCGGCTATGGAACTGATAATGCATTTCATCAATCGTTTATGACAAGTATAAAGATTCAATTATAATATTTTTTCTTCGATTTGAAAGCGGATGCCTCCCGCGACTTCCGGCTTGGGGAGCATTAATTTTCTGGCCGATATGGTCATCCGGATTTTTTTCTCGGATGTCTGCTCCAATTTTATGGCAACATCGCTGCCGTTGACATTGGCTTTGATGACCCCTTTGCCGCGTTCCTCGCTTTTTAATTGGCCGATCTCTTTCATTAAACCCAAGCTGACATCATATAGCTTATCGTAGCCAACCGTATACTCGGCTGTGGACGAATCCTTGCCAACAAGCACTCCGACAGCGCCGGCGGGCAAGAACGCGGCCCCCAACAATGTGGCCGCTCCGTAAATCTTGGCCCCTTGGATCGCGGTCGGCCCCATGGCCTGGATCATCACAAGGGTCGCCAGCTGTTCAGGGCTCTTGATGTCTTTAAAAACTTTATCTTTCAGCGCGATTTCATAAGCTAAAACGACCGGCTTTTCGCCCTGGCTGTAATCTTTCATAATAACCCGTTCCACGTTTAACCTTAGCTCATCGATCTGCATAGGCATGGCCTTGCCGCTCTTTTTCGGTTTGGCTTCCTCTTCCTTTTGTCCCGGTTCCTCCTTCGCCTGCGCGATTTTCAACGCATCAACGTTCAGTTCTCCGTCCTTATTCTTAATAAGAACCATCTGCTTTAGGTCAAATATAATGAGAGGCAGATGAAGTTTTCCGCCGATCAAAGCCCCCAAGTTAAAATCGACCCTGATCTCAGAGATATCGACCAACACGCCTTCAGGAAAACCTTTGGGATTATGCAATGTCATCCCCTTGATATGCACTTTCTGGGTCAAGAATCCTAATGAGAACTTTTTGATCTGGATGGGCGCCCCGACCACGCTGGAACCGACCGTCGTAACGGCCGTTTTAATCAGGACATTTTTCATGACGGCAAGCCCGACAATTACCGCAATAACAATGATCAGGATTTTTTGATACTTTTTCATGGACGGTCCTCCAACTGACAGGGTTAATCTCACTTCAGCCCTTCCGGTGCGGCGATATGAAAGATGCTGAGGTCAAAAATCAGATTTTCAACGAAGCCATTATACAATAAAACCGGCGGGATAGCAGTATTCATTTAGGTAAATAGGGGTCAACTCCCGATATCGGGAGTTGACCCCTATTTTTCTATTTTTCTACACCTCTTCCAATAACGGCTTGATTTGCTCCGGATCAGGCAGCTCTTTTTTGAAAGCCGCAGGAACCCTATTGACCACTTTGTATTTGGCAACACCGATAGGTTTTTTCGTGTCCCGCAAGGCGTATTCAACAATCGTTTTGTTTTTATCCTTACAAAGAATAATCCCGATGGAAGGATTTTCATCCTTGTGCCGAACCAGTTCATCCAGAGCCGACAAATAAAATTGCATTTTTCCAACGAATTCGGGCTGAAATTTTCCTATTTTAAGATCCACAGCCACCAGACACTTTAAACGACGGTGATAAAGAAGAATATCAATGAAAAACTCCTGACCATCAACGTCCAACCGGTACTGATGCCCCAAGAAAGAAAATAATCCGCCCATTTCTATGAGAAAACGATTGATTTTAGACATCAAAGCCCGTTCCAATTCCATCTCCGCATGGTCCTCGCCCAATTCAAGAAAATCGAACATGTATTCGTCTTTCACGGCCAGTTTGGCCTGAGCTTTAAGCGGCGCGGGCAGGGCTTTATCAAAATTAGTTTGATTGGAAATGGTTTCTTCATAGGTCATATTTTCTATCTGGTGAATAAGCACGTTCTTGCTCCATCCCATCCGGCGCGTCATGCGGATGTAAAATTCGCGTTCAAGCTGATCATCACATTTCTCAAGAATGATAATATTGTGCGACCAGCCAATTTCTCGCACCAATGGTGCGAGTTTCTTATCTGCATAATAGGCCAAATAGAAGTTTCGCATTCGCCATAGGCCGGAAGAAGAAAACCCTTGCATTCCGGGAAAATCTCTTTGTAAATCCTCCGCCAATTGCTGCACAATCGACCGCCCCCAGCTCCCTCCTTTCTGCCGGCTCGAAATCATCCTGCCGATATCCCAATAGAGACCGATCAGCTCCTTATTCACAGCCTTTAAAGCTTCATACTGCGCCTGGCGGATGCGGGATTTGACGGTAAACAGCAATTGACCGTAATCTTTTGAAAATACTTTGGATCTCATGACCTCCTTTCCATTTTTTCCTGTGAGTCCCGCACGACGTGACCTTAATCTCGCCACGGTTCCGGCTTTTGTTGGATCAATAACTTTTGTTAATCTAGACATAAAAAATCCCCTTTCGGTTTTGGGATAACCTGATAAGGGGAAATTGAGGAAGGTGTTATTATATCTTGCTTTGATTGCCTGTCAATTCGAATAATTTAGGTCCAGTCGTGTCCCTGGAATCCCCTGATATCGGGAGTAAACAATATCGGGAGTTGACCCCTATTTTACACCTATTTTACTATTTTACCAAGCGCCGAGCAGGCCTGCGCCGATAATGATAAACGCGGGATGGATGCTTGAAAAAATAAAAAGAACAAATGCGGCAATAACGATCAGCCCGTTCTTAACACTGTAAAGTTGGCTTACATTGATGGTTTGAAACGCGACGGCAATGATCATCGCGAAGACCGCAAGCTGAATCGTTTCAAAGGCATTTTTGACCATTGGGGCTTGCTTATAGCGGGAATAAAAATAGGTCGCAATCATAATCAGCACGGCCGGCGCAAGCAGATTCCCGACATTCGCGATCACCGCGCCCGGAACGCCGGCCATCTTATAGCCGGTATACGTCGCGAACTTAATGGATATCGCTCCCGGGAAAATCTTGACCACCCCCAGGACCTCAAGGAACTCATCCTTCGTCAGCCAATGATATCTCTCTACCACCTCCTTCTGGATGAGAGGCAGAAAAGAATACGCACCCCCAATGGCGAATAACCCGATCCTGAAAAACACCAAGAATATCTGCAGTAAGACCATGCCTCCTCCTTTTTTCATCAACATTAGCCTGGCTACAACTATCCGCCATAGAAAAATTTTTTGGTTCTTTGGAAGTTTGAGCGGGTAATAAGAAGTCTTCCCTCCCCCGCGAAGCGTGGGGAGGGTTAGGGAGGGGGGTAAGACGTTGACGACATATCCCCCCACCTAACCTCCCCCCTCGCACCTACGGTGCGGGGGGAGAAATCCCAGGTTCGTTTCATAACCTACTTAAAATTCCAAAGAGAAATAATTTATTAAAAGAACTCGAAATGTTTTGGACTCGCTATCGATCACTGCGCTCGTGTTTTCCCGATCTTCGCCCATTGGTCGCGCAGGGAGACCGCGCGGTTAAAGATGGGATGTCCTGGGGTGGAATCTTTATCGGCGCAAAAGTAGCCGAGCCGCTCAAACTGATACAGCTTGCCGGATTGGGCGTCCGCCAATGAAGGCTCCATTTTGCAGGACGTCAAAATCTCCGTCGAGCGCGGATTTAAATAGCGGGTAAAATCCTCCTCTTCGCCTCCGGCAAGAGGATTCTCAACCGTAAAAAGACGGTCATACAAACGGGCTTCGGCATTAATGGCGTGGCCGGCCGAAACCCAATGGAGCGTCGCCTTCACCTTGCGTCCGTCAGGCGCGTTGCCGCCGCGCGTTTGCGGATCATAGGCACAACGCAATTCTACAATCTTCCCATGTTTGTCCTTTATCACGTCCTTACACTTAATAAAATAGGCGTAACGCAGGCGGATTTCCCGCCCCGGGGCCAATCGGAAGAATTCTTTGGGAGGATTTTCCATAAAATCATCTTCTTCGATATATAAGGTCTTTGAAAACGGGACCTTGCGCGTGCCCGCGCCTGGATCTTCAGGGTTGTTGACGCAATCCAATTCCTCCACTTGACCGTCCGGATAATTCTCGATAACGACTTTCACAGGCCTCAAGACCGCCATCACGCGCCGGGCC
>JAFGFL010000001.1 GCA_016931055.1 Candidatus Omnitrophota bacterium
AAGGCCTTTCCGCTCGCCGCACCATACGACCTCTGACGTGGCTATTGTCGGCGGCGGATCTATCCCCAAGCCAGGAGAGGTCACGTTGAGCCATAATGGCATTTTATTTCTGGATGAACTGCCGGAATTCAACAGGAATGTGTTAGAGTCGCTACGGCAACCTTTGGAAGATTACCATGTTACTATTTCCCGCGCGATCCGCTCAATCCGCTTTCCTTCCAAGTTCATGCTTGTCTGCGCCATGAACCCGTGCCCGTGCGGATTTTTTACGGACCATAAAAAAGAATGTCACTGCACTCCGAACCAAATTCAAAAATATCTGTCTAAGATCTCCGGCCCCTTGCTGGACCGCATCGACCTTCATTTGGAAGTCCCGGCCTTAAGTTCGACGGAATTGCTGAACAACGCCCAGGCTGAGAACTCGGCGAACATCCGGGAACGAGTTGCCAAAGTACGTGTGATTCAGACTGAAAGGTTCAAGGATGAAAATGCCGCCTCCGCTAAAAAACTTGGCGGATCCGCCACGTATTGCGGCGGAAATAGCCACATGAACCACCGCCAGATCAAAAAGTTCTGCGCGCTGGATGACGACGGCAAGAAACTGCTGAAGGCCGCCATCGATGAACTCGGCCTCTCGGCGCGGGCGTACGACAAGGTCCTGAAGGTCGCGCGCACCGTCGCAGACCTGGCCGGCTTGGAGGACATCAAGACCGAACATCTGGCCGAGGCGATCCAGTACCGTAGTCTGGACAGAGATTGGTGGGGATAGAAAATCTAAGGTGCCAAAATGGTGTTATTAAAAAAGGAAATCTGTGATGAGAAAACCAAATCAGACGCAATTAATCGTTGCAAAGGAAATAATCGAAAGCAAAATCCTATTTATGAGAGGCAAAAAGGTCATGCTTGACCGAGATTTAGCGAATCTTTATGGCGTTGAAACCAAGGTTCTCAACCAGGCCGTGAAACGCAATACCGACCGATTCCCGGACGATTTTATGTTTCAACTTTCCCGGGACGAGTTTAATGTTTGGAGGTCACAATTTGTGACCTCCAAAAAGGACAAAAAAGGTCTAAGGTACAGACCTTTTGCCTTTACAGAGAATGGCGTTGCCATGCTTTCTAGCGTCCTCAATAGCAAGAGGGCCATTCAGGTCAACATTCAAATCATGCGGACATTCACGAAAATGCGGGAGATACTAGCTGGGCATGCGGAATTGAGGAGGAAAATCGAGGAAATGGAGAAAAAATATGATTACCAGTTCAAGATCGTTTTCGATGCCATTAAAAAGCTATTGGAACCGCCCGAGAAGCCCAAACATCCGATAGGGTTTCATGCCAGGTAACTTAACAATACCAAAACTCTCTAATTCAGACTGGATACCTCGATCTCCTCTTCCTCTCTCTGCGGCGCAAGGCCGAGAAACGGCAGGACACTCGGTAAAGGCGTAATATTGATGATCACCGGCGCAAACCCCGTAATGCCCATATCCATGATTTCCCAAAGCGGCGGGTGCCTGCCTGCGATCCGTTGTCACGCCGCGCCGGGCGCCGCCGTAAATCAAATAAACTTGGTAAGCGATCCTGATGTTTCCCCTTTAGGGAGATTCACATTTATCTCCCGGCTCCACTCTTATATATATTCTTTTTTCGGAATACCTGCTGGTTGAGGGGCCGTAGTGCTCATCCAAATACCGGAGAAAATCGGCAAAACATTCGACTTCATCCTCGTACTTTTCCTGATAAACGATTTCTTTTGGCTCACCGGCATTGCCGTCTTGATCGACCACTTTCAAAACATACCCGTTTTCAACTCTTCGCATGTCAAAAATCATGTCCGCCTTCCCCCATAAGACAAAAATAAGGGAATTTTTCTCTCCCCCCTCCTACAAACCGACTTTCCTTTTAAGAACGTCCAGCCGACTGATGGGAAGTGAATAAATTTTCTCACCGATCCTGGACTCCCTTCCCTGGGGCGAAACAATAAATAATTGTTCAAGCCCTAACTCTTCAATAGCGATATGCATCGACCGCTCCGCCTTAACATGAGACCCGTATTTATATTCGACGCCAAATCTTTTTCCCCCGGCTGTGAATAATAAATCCAGCTCCGCCTGATTATGAACCGCCCAATAGTAAACCTGGTCATCCTGCAGGTCGAGTACCGCAATGGTTTCTTCCAGCGCAAACCCCTCCCATGACTTTCCGCATTTTGGGTGGCCGGCGACATCTTTTTCATTCCTGAGGCTGAGCAGCGCGTGTAAAATGCCCGTGTCCCTCAGGTAGATTTTGGGAGCCTTGACCAGGCGTTTTTTTGTATTGCGCGTCCATGGCAATAATTCCCTGACCATGTACGTCCCGCAGAGTATATCCAGATAATTTCGCACCGTTTTGTAATTAACCCCGACACTGCCCGCGATCTCCGACATGTTCAATTGGTCCCCATGATAATGCGCGACCATGGTCCAGATCCGCCGCATCCTTTGGGCGGGCAGATTATACCCCAAGACCGGCACATCACGTTCCAAAAACGTGCGTATAAAATCTTCCCGCCATTCATATGAATGCGCCTCCTGCTTAACCAGATAAGATCTTGGAAAACCGCCCCGCACCCACAATCTCTTATACCCAGGCTCACGCACTTCATGCAGATGAAACCCATTCAGATAGACGAACCCCGTCCGGCCGGCAAGGGTTTCGGAAACATTTTTGATAATATCCGGTGAGGCGCTTCCCAATATCAAAAATCGGATGTCTTTGCGCGTGTCAACGATAACCCTTAAAGCCTCGAATATCTTCGGCAGGCGCTGAATCTCATCGATGATCACCAATCCCTTGATATCCGCCATGGCCAGATACAAATCTTTAAGCAATTCAAAATCCGCCGTTTTTTCCAGGTCATAATAATGAATATCCTTCTTTTTCTGACCCGCATACTGTTTGACTAAAGTTGTTTTACCGCATTGACGCGGCCCCAGGATGGAAACGACGGGATTAAATGCCAATTTAGATTCAATAAGATCGATTTCTTTTTGTCGGATGATTTCCATAGCATAAGCATATCATGAAAATTAGTATTATCAATACTAATTTTCATAACTTAAACTCATGTCAATTTGGCCGATTCATTGAGCAAATTGTTTGCCTGCCGCGACCACTTCTTGCTCATTCACATTTTTCTAGAAATCCTGACCAAAATCTCAAATTCGATTCCAGCCGGTTTGTTGCCATAACGTCCTTTTGATCGGCCCGCCGGGAAGCGGAAAAAGCATGCTCGCCAAAAGGCTGCCGACCATCCTGCCGGATATGACCCTGGAGGAGTCCCTGGAAACAACAAAGATCCATTCCGTCATGGGGCTTTTGGGGAACCAACAAGGCATTGTGTCCAGAAGGCCGTTCCGCTCGCCGCACCATACGACCTCCGATGTGGCCATTGTCGGTGACGGATCTATCCCAAAACCCGGAGAGGTCACGCTAAGCCATAATGGCATCCTATTTCTCGATGAATTACCGGAATTCAACCGCAACGTCTTAGACCGAAGCTGGTGGGAATAATTCACAGATAAACTCATTCGTCATTGCTGCATTTGATGGAGTCACCGTCAATGACGCGTTCTTCGGTACAAGTTTGGAAATGGTCTGTCTTGTTTAACAATATTTGATCAGTTTAGCCCAAATAGAAAAGTTATACGGCTGTAGAAGGAGGGCTTTTCGCAGGAAACAGGAAGCTTTTTTCTTTTTCCCGCTCCGCCAAAGGTCTTTGCCCATCATACAATAGAATTTAATAAGATAATCTTTATCCTTTCGCATGCGAGGATACCATTTCTCAAGGATACGTTCTCCGGTTTTTTCTGCGTGCTCAATAGGAACGCTTCCTTTTTTGCAGGTATGGACATGTTTAATCAGAAGGAGCTCATTCAAATAATAGGCGTCATATTTTTCAACAATACGTAAAAAATAATCCAAGTCTTCCATTGTCCGTAGCTCTTCGTCAAAAAGGCCGACTTCCCGGATAACCTCTTTGGTAATCATCCACGAGCTTGGAGGGGTACAGGAAACAGAAGCCGGGAACCTTTTTGTGGCATCAATGAACCCTGATGGGACCGCCGATTTAACATGAAGAGTTTTATTCTCCCCTATTTCCATATAGTTGGTAAAAATGAGTCCGGGGGCGGGCGAAAGCGATTTGAACAGATCCATCTGCTTATTAAGCCGGAACGGAAAATATTCATCGTCAGAATCTAAAAAAGCGATGAAATCCCCTTTGGCTTCTTTAATGCCAACATTACGCGCAGCTCCAGCCCCGCCGTTCTTCTCACAACGAATATAATGAATGCGCGGATCCGCAAACGCACAAACCGCCTCTTTAGTATTGTCTGTGGAACAATCATCCACAATAATGATTTCGATATGATTGACCTGCTGCGATATAACGCTTTGGACGGCGCATGGCAGCATCGCGGCGCGGTTATACGTTGGGATAATAACGCTAATCAATGGGCCTTGGCCCATCATTCCCCCTCTTTCGACATTCCCCCTATTTCTTTGAGATGAGATTTGAAACGGCACTTTGGAAAGTCTCATTCTCAGTGATCCCTTCGGCAACCACGCGGTAACCGGCAGGGGTCATGTGGCCATCATAACTGTAGAAAAAATCTTGGGTTTCGACTTCAAAGAAATGATCGAGGGTATTGATAAAAGGAATGCCGCTCTTTTGTGCATACTGTTTGACTAACTCGAACGGATAAAGATCGGTGTAAAGTTTGTTCTTTTCAAATCCCCAAGGCTCCCGCCCGTCATTCCATTGATCCTCGCCAACATAAATTCCATGAGGGTACATGACCAAGATCATAGGGATATTATGCTGGGCTAAAAGATCCCGGATTTTTGTGAGGTATGCGGCCGTACGCGCCCAGTTTTTCTCGATGAGCTCCTGTTTTTCGCGGCCGCGCAGCATCAGCATTCCATCATATTCAATTTTCGCATCTTCAGACTGGACTTTCCCGGAATTGATTATTTCAGCTTTTGCCCGCTTGCCTTGGATACTTAACCATAGGTATTTACGGAAACCAATGAGTTGTATTTTCTTAAATGATCGGATGACTTTGTTGTTCATGTATTTGCAAAACGCGCTGTAAAGGCAACAGGTCCGCCACCAGTCCCTTTTTCCATAAATAAAAGTCGGATCAAAACGAATGATCTCACCGTTTTTGTCCAAAACCGCATTCCGTTGCGAGGACCAGTCATCCCACAAATCGGTAAGATCAAATAACAGCAATACCAAATCAGGTTGATAGTTTAGATGAAGGTCTCTTATATTGACATAATGGGTGATCGGAGAAGTGTGCCCAATCCCGGCATTGATGACCTCAACATCCCTATTTTGTTGTTGTAAGGCCTGCTCAATACGGGCGGGGATGGTTTCATTGTCTTCGGCCCCCACCCCGTAGGTAAATGAATCCCCTACCGCAAGAATGCGCAGACGGCCTGGCGGTTTGGGCATGGCAAAATCCTTGCCGCGGTAACCAAAATTATTAATCCGCGCCTTATAAGCGAACTCGCCCTCGATTGAAGATTTTGCGTCATTTCTGGAATTTGGTCTAAAAAGATATTCAGCACTTTGCTGAGTCACCTTAGCTAACGGATTTGGATTCCCGCGGAAAACCCGGAAGAAGAATTCTCCGATGAGGAAAAAAACGATCAAAAAACCGATCCAACAAATAATAAAAAAGAAAAAGCGTTTCATAGGATTAGATTCCGGTTTCCGAAATCCTCCAGCCAGCGTTCCGGCAGGTTCTGCATGATTTCTATGTTCTCGAATTTCTTGCTCTTGCGGGGCCCGATGTCCTTTGCCCACTGCGCCATGCGGCTGATGCCCTCTTTGAGGGAAGCGGCTTTCCCCTCTTTAAAGAATTTCTTGACCTTCGCATGATCGCAATAGGCATGCTGAACTTCGTTTCTGGGCTTTAAATACTGAATATCGGGTTTTGTCCCCATCGCCATGGCGACGGTCTCTGCCAATTCTATAATGTTATAAGGTTTTTCAGCACCCAGGTTGAAGATTTCCCCGTAAGCCGAACGTTCCTTAACGGAGCGCGCCATCACAGGAGCCACATCACCGATGTAGCTGAACGCCCTTGTCTGTTTGCCGTCCCCAAACACGGTCATCGGCTGTTTCTGCATGATCTGGTTCATAAAGATCCCGATGACATTGCGGTATTTATCCCCGATATTCTGCCTTTCCCCGTAGACGTTATGCGTCCTGAAGATAATATAATCCAGGCCGAACATCTCCTTGGATATCTTCAGCTCCTGCTCAACGGCGAATTTCGCAATCCCGTAAGAATCCTCAGGATGCGGCACCATATCTTCTCTCATGGGCGGCTTGATTGATCCGTACACGGCAATCGATGAAGTAAAAACAAAACACTTCACCTTATGTAAAACTGATTCATTGATAAGATTAACTGATCCTATGAGGTTGTTCAAATAATTAAACCGCTTGATAAAATGGCTTAGTCCCTCCGCCGCGTACGCGGCAAGGTGGAAGACATAATCAAATTTATGCCGGGCAAACATATCGCTCAGCAGCTTTGTGTCCAGAATGGACCCCTCGACAAATACAGCGTTTTTATTGACATTCTCGAGAAAACCTCCGCTTAAATCATCCAAGACGACAACTTTATTGCCGTCTTTGATGAGCTCATCAACAACATGCGAACCTATGAATCCCGCCCCGCCCGTCACCAATATATTTGCCATCTTTGTCCTCCCGCATCAACCAGGATTACCCTTTGCGCTATTTCTTTCTCAAGACGAAAAAGTCATCAAATTGTTTATCCAAATAATAATAAGGACTGAGGACTTCAAAAGCGTTCTTTAAATCGCAATATTTGTCCAGCTGAACATATTCAATATCGTGCTTCTTCATCAATTCTTCCATCTCTGCCTGCGCCTCCTGCTTCGGGCGCCGGAAGATGCTGTTGTAGATATATGTCCGCGTCAGTGCCCCTTGCGGGCTAATTCTCAAATAATATCCGATATCTTTGCGGGAAATAAAGATGCCGTCAGGAGACAACTTTTCATGGAGATATCTCGTAGCCTGCGCCTGACCCTTCTCCCCGTAATTATGCCAGCTGTTCGCCGTCGTATAATCTTCCGTCTGTTTAATATTCTGGACAATTTGAGTACTGACCGTTAGTAACCATAGTGCGGCAACTAGGCAAAAATAAAAAGACTTTTTCTCGAAAATTGAACGGAAAAGAAGCGGCAAACAAAGAAAAGGCAGGAAATATAATTTCAGGAACAAGTTATAATTGGACTTGAAAAAATCAGAGACCGCATATTCGCCGCGTTCCAGCCACAATACCATGTCAGGGAAATGAAACAGATAATACACAAACGTAACTACGGCGCATACGCAGATGATGATGATCTCGACAATATTCACCCTTCTGTCTTTGATTAAGACATTATAGAAGAAACGGGAAATCACGATGGCAAAAAGGGGATAGAGCGGGATCTGATACTTCATCATGCTTTGCCTGGGGAAATAATAGAAATAATAAAGAAATATGCCGATCCCTAAAATCATCAGGAAGTCCGCATCATCAACAGTCTTTCTTTTTATAAAATGGCCGAACCGATCCACTATACTGAATACCATCAGCATCACAAATGCCGGTGAAACCCAATACCATTGGTACAACAGGGAGCTTTTGACCAGCATAATCTTCTGTTGGTTTATCGCGAAACCGCCCTGCCCCCATTTCGTCCCGAAAGTAACGTGGAATGGGTACAAAGGCTGAACATCAAATAGGAGGCAATAGGAGCCCCAGATAGCCCAGAAAACAGCAACGCCGATTACCAAGAGCAGAAATGAATACACAAATGCCTTTTTATAATCCCTTCGGAGAAAATAAAAGACAAACACGGCCGGTACAAAGAGGGGCGGGGTTGTGAATTTGGCCAGCATACTGACCCCAAAAATAAATCCCAAGATGACCATCCGCTTGATATTCATCCCCCTCTTGTAAAAACGAGCAAAGAAATAACAAAAAACGGTTAACAGTAACGTCAAAAGGCCGCCGTCAATGTCCAGGAGAAGGGCAAACTGAATCATAAGAGGATTGATCAGGCAGAGACAAACGGCAATAACCGAAATCATGCGATATTCCTCAGGCTTGAAAAATTCTTTGCAGATTAAGGACACGAAGATTATGGTAAGAATATAGAAGAAAAAACCAAGGCCTCTTGCCGCAACGGTTGATTCACCGAAGATCTTAAATGCGGCAGCAAGTGAATAGATATACATCGGAGGATGCCACAGCCCGCCGCCGGGGTCCTCAGAAAAGAATTTGGGATTGTCTTTCAGTCTTTGCGCCGCTATCGCAAAATCGCCCTCGTCAAGATTAAAAGGCTTATGAAGATTGCAGGAAACGATGATAAGCGTAAAGACAATAAACGCTAGTAATACGAGCAGAAATTTCTTATTAGAAGTGTTGATCGGTGAGGGTTTGTTCACTTTTCGTTATAATTCTTAAAGAGATTTGCAAAAATGATACCTACCATGCTTAAGGCAACGATGACCGCTTTAAAGAAACTTCCTGTAATCTTGGAAATCCCCTTCCTGCCCTTATAATGCACCGAGATCTCTATGGTGCTGATGGATTTCTTTAACGCAACCGTGGTCATGTTGGCAAGAAACGCGGATCCTCCTACGTATAGATGATTCTTAATCTTTTTCAGTGCCCCACGTTTAATCAACCTGTACGTACAGCCCATGTCGGTAAGGGCGGGGCCGTTATAAAGGACCTGGAGCAGTTTAGCCACAAACCAATTGCCCCATTTCATAAAATAATACATGTTGGCGCTTTTGGCGATGAGTTCCCGGCTCGTTCTCGTGCCCATAATAAGATCAAAATCGTCTGAGTACGCCAAGAATTTAAGGAGATCTTTCGGCGAGAAGGAGCAATCCGATTCACAAAGAACTATATTCTCTCCTTTGGCCTCAAGCAGCGCCCTCTTGCACGCATGCCCGTACCCCCGCTTCAATTCTTTGACGACGCGTGCCCCCGCGCGCTCAGCAATGGCCGCGGTTTGATCATTCGAGTTATTGTCGACAACAATAACTTCATCGACATAGGCAGATTGCTTAAACTCCTTGACCATTTCGCCTACGCCCTTTTCCTCATTATAGGCAGGCATGACCACGGAGACCGTTTTGCCGTTAAACATCCGCGTCCTCCTCTAATATGACACTTTAGTTAGTATAGCATGGCGCAAATATCACAACAGCCTCTTTAGGGATATACCTTTGAAAGAATTCTCGGCATAAAATTTCCCACATTTTATTGCGGAATCCCATTTCTTTCTTAAACCTTAGTCTATATAAATCTTGGACGATCACAGTCTCCTTTAATTTATCAGAAACCATTCATCTCCTGACCGATCATGAATTATGAAAGAATTATTCGCCGACTTTTGCGGAACTTTTCTTTTCCTTCTCTAGAACAAATAGAGCATGATTTAATGGGATAAACCATTTGTTTATATAGCCGCTATAATTAACCTTAAACCCACAGGCAATAAATAAATCCAAAAAGGAGTCTTTGGTATGATAATAAAATCGTCTCTGTTTTGTGTGCAGGAAATCGATCATGTAATTGCATAACTGCCTGAAAGAGCGCTGCCCCTTATCCATATCCTTAATAATCAATAGTGAATCATGAGGAGCGGTATCATAAATTTTCTTCAGTAATGCCTTTTGCTGTTCATACGTGAGGTGGTGTAATAGGTCTGACATGAAAATAACGCCTGAATCAAACTTTTGGATTTCTAGAATATTTTGTTTATGAAAATTTAAATGCTCAAAGGGGTTGATAGAATTTAAAATATCTATCCGTTTCTGGTCTATGTCATAACTATTTATGGGAATATGCTTGTACTTTCCAGCCAGCATAAAAGACGCAATGCCATAACCACAGGCCAGTTCCATGATGGAGCTGGCCTTCGGAGGGAAACGACCGATTGTTCTATTCAAATCGAGGATGAAAACACGGATAAGAACATATAATCGGACACGAAAAGGCTGTGTTTGGAAATACTCTAGAATTTGTTTTATTGTCATTTCAAAATTAAATGAGGCGCACCATTACAGAATCTCCCGCTTTCCATGCGTTCACATTTTTATTCTTTCTCATTCAACTTTTGGAGCAAATCCCTGATCTCTTTTAAAAGCCTGATGGACTCTTCGCTGTTATTGAGCATCGTTTGCCGATATTGCTTATCTTCAGCCTCCAGCCGGACATATACATCGCGCATGCTTTGGGTGCTGTCGTCCTCAAAGATGTCCCTTTTGGTCGCGACTAACTCTTTGCTTCCCGCATAGGCCGGTTGTTGGCCGGCAAACAGGCCTAAAACAAGAACAACGAGTAAATACGGTAAAAGAAATTTTCTCATAATCCCTCCTCCCGATTTTTCTGCCAACACATGCAAAACAAGGTCGCTGCCTTGCCTCATTCCTAATTGTTTTCCGTTTCTATTTTTTCATTTATCTTCTTAATCAGGTCCTCGAACGAATACGGCTTAATGATATAATCATCACAGCCCCTGTTGAACGCTTCCATATACGGGTCCTTTTTCCCGGTTTGCATGATAATCTTCACGCCGCTGTCATAATTGACACCACGGATTTCCTCTTCCTGCCGGATCGTTTTAAGGACATCGCAGCCGTCAACATCCGGCAAACCGACATCCAAAAGGATCACATCGAACGGCCGGTCATAATATGTCTTAAGAAACATCCTGAGCGCTTCCTGACCGGTACCGGCGCATTTAACTTCGAATCCAACCTTCCGCAACGACGCACCCAGAACGTCTCTTATATCGGGCTCGTCATCGACTAATAAAATGAACTTCCCCACGTTTTTTCTCCCTCTTATGACGCCTGATGAAACGGCCAAAATACAAACAAATCAAAAATCCATTAATGTTTTATTCTATCACCCTTGGTAATAAAAATAAATTCCGTTTCATTTTATTCCTGATTGTGATATTATAAATATGGAAACAGGAGGTAACACGATAGCGAAAGCGATCGAAGGTCTATCACCTTATAAAAACGGCACCCAGTTAAAATCGGGTGCCGTTTTTATTCGTGCTTTTTCAGTCTTCTAATTTCTTGAGGCCATCACAGAATCAATAGCAATTGCCGCCATGAGCGCCTGGAATCGCTGGTGATAAATATCGGCAGTAAGCAAATTTCATATCATGGCCTGGAGTACCCCCGCCACACTGATCTTCTCCACAAGCAAAATGAAAAGCAATGAGATAACTTCCTTGAGGACAACCCGGACCATGAATGGATGAATCTAATGAAGACTGGGGTTCAGTTAATCGGCAAACAGGTCCGTTCCCATTCGGAAGTTCCACGCACTGGCTTTCTGATTTTGTCCTGTTGAAATCGATGATTTGAAAAGCGAGGATTAATATTAAGATGAGATTGAGGATAATCACAATTTTGCTTTTGTCCATAAGACCCCCCCCTCTTCCGATTTCCTAGTTAAATAATTTAGATATATTTTATTACTTTTTAGGGAGAACCAAAAGTTAAATTTTCGGAATTGCAAATCCTTCTTAATAATATCCTATTTCCTCTTCTTCAAAATCAGAATCATCCAAATGGGCGCCGTCCTGATAGTCAGAAGAATTATCAATGATGCCATGAAGAAGCTGCGGCGGGATCTCGTAAAGAAACCGGGATGGAGGCTGGCGCTTGGTGTATCCGAAGGTCCTCCGGCGTTCGGCATAGCTTAAATACAACCGTTCCATGGCCCGCGTAAAGCCGACATAACAAAGCCGCCTCTCCTCTTCCAGCTCTTCCAGCGACGCGTTGATCGCATTGGCGTGGGGGAGCAGGCCCTCTTCCATCCCCAGCATAAAGACAACCGGGAATTCAAGGCCCTTGGCGCTGTGCAACGTCATCAGCGTAAAAAGCTCATCCTCTTCATGCCACGCATCAATTTCCGTCTGCAGGCTGATAAATTCAAGATAGGCCTGAAAGACATCCAACGGCTCTTGCCCCTTAAGGGAATCTTCGAATTCCTTGACCGAACCAGTGAACTCGCGGATATTCTCAATGCGTATTTTTGATTCGAGCGTGTTTTCCTGCTCCAGCATGGCCACATACCCGGCCGTGTCGATAATGGCCTGCAGCAATCCGCTTAATGGGAGAACCTGGCTCGATTCCCTGAAGACTTTGATCATCCGATAGAATTGGTCCAGAACCTTCTTCAGCTTTTCAGGCGCCTTGGGCTGCCGGCTGTATTGGCCGATGGCCTCGTAAAGACTGATCTTCTGCCGTCGGCCAAGCTCCAGAAGTTTGTCAATCGTTGTTTTCCCGATCGAACGTTTGGGCGTATTGATAATGCGCAATAAATTGATTTCGTCTCCGGGATTGCAGACGACCTTCATATAAGCCAGCAGGTCCTTGATCTCTTTGCGGGCGTAGAATTTGACGTTGCCGACAATCGCATAGGGGATATTATTCCTCCGGAGCTCCTCTTCAAAGACGCGGGACTGCGAATGCGTGCGGTAAAAGCCCGCCATATCCTTCGGGCGGTACCCTTGTTTTTTCAACAGAAATATCTTCCGGATCAGATTCTGCGCTTCCATCCGGTCGTTCTGGGCCCTGTACAACTCAATCAACTGCCCCTCCCCTTTCTGCGACCAGAGGTTCTTCGGCTTCCTGTTGATATTGTAAGCGATCACGGCGTTCGCCGCCTTAAGGATCATATTGGTCGAACGGTAGTTTTGCTCAAGCCGCACAACTTTCGCTCCCTTATAATCTTTCTCAAACTGCATCATATTCGCCGCGCTGGCCCCCCGCCATTCGTAAATCGACTGGTCCGGATCGCCGACGACCGTGATGCTCCGGTACTTTTTGGCCAGCTGGTTGACAAAGACGTACTGGGCAAAGTTCGTGTCCTGGTATTCATCGACCAGGATATGCCTGAACCGCTCTTGATACGACTCGAGGACCTCCGGGGCCGCAGAAAACAAATGGACTGTTTTGGCGATCAAATCCCCGAAATCAACGCCGTTACAGCTCTTTAACCGCTCTTCATATTTCAGGAAGATCGGGAGAAAATATCCGTCCTCATAATTCGCCTCATCCTCCGCCGCTTCTTTGGGTGTCTGCAACTGGTCTTTATAACGGCTGATACGCTCGCGCACATGTTTGGGATTGATTCTTTTCTCATCGATATCAAGGCTTTTCATGCAATCCTTGATGATCGAAAGCTGGTCTCTTTCATCATAAATCGTAAAGTCATCGCGAAGCGCAATGCGGCTTGCGTTCTTCCGCAAGATACTCAAACAAATAGAATGGAAAGTCCCGATCGTGACCGGCGCCTTGACTTGGCGGACCACCCTGGCCTTCATCTCGCCGGCTGCCTTATTCGTAAAGGTCACTGCCAGGATGTTTTCGGCCGTGATCCCGCTTTGGATCATGTGAATGATCCGCGTTGTTAAGACACGGGTCTTGCCGGAACCGGCGCCGGCCAGGACCATTAAAGGCGCCGGCTTATAGGTCACCGCCTCCAATTGCTGATCATTTAAATTTTCAAGAATATCGCTTTGATTTTTCATCTGATAATAACGAAATAGGTACTCTGCCCTTCATGGGGTGTGCTCAACTCGGACGTGCCCTGTAAACAATGGGTGGTTTGATGCTGTTAAACAATATAGACGTGACTCACGGTAGGATCGCGCGGTCATCTTCCTTTTACGGCAATGCGTCAATCAAGGCTTTAACATGCTCCTTCGAAACGCAATACTTCAGGTCATTGCCGCTTAGCGCCAGGACATGGCATTCTTTTGTGTTATCCAGCGTTATACTTTCGCTGACCGTATAATCTTTTGTCCCTTCATCGTTGGTGATTTTTAAAGTCAGCATCCCCTTGGAAGTGATTGACCGCGGGATGGCTTCCACATTAATACTCGTTAATTTATCGATAATCCCTTTAACTTTTTCCTTTTCAATGGTTTCGCCATTTGAAGCCTGCCACACGTATTCTTCTTTACCTTCCTGACCGGCCGTTCCCTCACCTTCCGGCGTTTTCTGTGACGGCTTCTTCGTCACGTTAAACTTTTTCTTGCTTTTTATATCATAGATCTCGATTGCCGTCACATTGCCTTCCCCGGCTTTCAGGGGATTGTCCGCAAAAATATCGCCCTGCTGTTTTTCCCGGCCATCGAACGTCGAGAGGGGCACAAGATAGAAATAGCCCGCCCCTTCTTGCTTGACATAATAATTGTTCCCTTCCGTATCCTTGGCGCCCCGCACCAATGTGAATTGATCACCGTTCTCCATCGTAAATACTCCCGTCCATGCCGGGGTATCAAAGACTCCTTCGGCATCCGGTGCAATAACATCCCGCGCGTAGGCGCTGTTAAACTTATCGATCATGCTCTTGATCTTTGAGGCGCTTAAGGTGAACGCATAAGGCTCGACGCTTTGCCACTGCTTTTTGTCATCAATCGTATTTTTTCTGATATCAACAACCGTCTCTTCCGCCCCGTTTACGTTCTCTGTGATTGCAATACCCACCACATCCTCCGCCGTAAGATGGGCGATGCGTTTATCTGTCCACTTTTGCGCGTCAAGTTTTTGGTCTTCCTCTTCACCGCGGACTCCAATAGCCCCAAGCAGGTTTTCATTGACGACATAAACGGCATTCGATCCTTCAAGCCTGACAAAATTGTTTTGATAACCCGCATTTTTTACGCCGACAATGACATGAATGTCCTTGGCGCCATCTTGGCGCAGCTCCACATGAACCCCTTCATCATCGCCGATGCCATAGTCGCCAAGAAGCCCTTTGCGGTCCGACCTTAACTCACCCTTTAGCCGGTCCAGCTTATCCAAAAGAGGCGTGATCGTCTTATCATCAGCAAAGACCCCGTACTGGGTCTTCACAAGCCACTGGCCCCCTTCTTTCGCCAGGTGGATATTTTTCGGTTTCTCAACATCTTCCGTGCTCCCGTCCCCAAGCCTCAAGACAATTTCAGAAAGGTTATTAATCCCGACGGCCGGGGTAATAATGTCAACAATCTCTTCTTTTGTCGGAGCGGTAGGCTTAACGCTTCTTTTGACAAAAACCAGGCCCATGAGGACAGCAAAAATGACACATAGAATAATAAGGCTTTTCTTGTTCATTCTTTTTTACTCCATACTGATTGATAATAACTTGAGATATTGCTCTTTTTCCCTATTGCGCAGGAACGCGCGGATGCTGCCTAGAACGATCACAATAATGGGCACCAGGAAGATGGTCATAAAACGGTACCACAGCTTCTTCATCTTATCGACTGTTTTGATCGAACGGGCGATCGGCTGGTGCCCGCGGATTTTGATCAGTTCGCCGCCCAACGTCAAGGCATCCACCGAGTTGATAAATAGATTCGCCATGCCGCCGTTACGGATAATGTCCTCCTCGAACATCTTTGAGCATCCCATCACCAATAGTTTGCCCGGTTTCAGGACCAATTCTTCTTCCTTGACATCTTCCTCAACAGATGTATCCACCGATGCATCAACCGCTTCCTCTCCCTCTTCTTTAGGCCAATCGGGACGCGCCTTCCCCTCATAGGCGTTAGGGAATTGACCTTCCAGCAACACACCCAGAATTTGAGGGCCTTCATAACCCAGAGCCCCCCTCTGCAGATCAGTCCGCTTTAGGGGCCCTCCGGCATATTCAGCGAGCCAGCTTTGATCGCTGGAAGTGAATAATGTCGTCTGTTTCAGTTTTAACTCCTGAACCTTGCCCTCCTCCACTTCCAAGGCCGATCCCCACAGATAAAGGAAACGGTCCAGCCTTCCGGTGATCGAGACATCAGAATTCACGTTTTTGTCATCAACTAAAACCTGTATGGGCGTTTTCACCGGCATAGAGATCTCAAACGGCCCAAACCCCATGGATCCGGTGATCGAAATCGTATCATTCTGTTCATCCATGAGCATTTTCTCGCTGATCTTAACGCCATATTGCCCAATCAGTTCGTTAAGGCCAGGATTTATCCTCTGCGGCGTGATGTTGATCCCCTGCGGCCCGCTCGTCTGATAGTTATACATAAACCCTTGTGCCGCGATGATCACATTTCCGCCTCCGGCGATAAAACGGTTGATCTCATACCTTTGGCGTTCATTCAACTCTTCCGGGGCGACAAGGACCAGCGTATCGGTCCCCTCAGGGATCGGTTCCTCTTTCGTCAGGCGGATCCTGTTGACTTCATAATCTTCATAGCGCATCACGGCGTCCAGATAACGGAACTTGTCCTCCCTGTACTGATCCGGCAGGGTCTGGCCCATCTGCTTCAACATCTGCTGGATACGGGCGTCCGCCTGCTTATCCGTGTAAGGCGCCACCAAAGCCACCTTCGGCGTCTCCTCGAGGGTCATCCGGTAAATACGCGAAACAAGCTCATACTCAAGGTTATTCAAATTTTCCGGGATAACACGCGGGATGATCGCCTCTTCTTTCTCCTTATAGGCAATGGCGATCGCGGAATAGACCAATTTGATGCCCAGCTCATCCTGCTCAATGCTGCGCACCTGAAAAGGGGCTATTCCCTTTTGCTGGAGCTTGTCCTCCAGAGAATCCTCATTCTTCCCCTCCTCAGTCTGTTGATGAGCAGCCTCCATATGAAACACCTTATAGGAAAAATTCCCGCCCGAATAAACCTGAAGCTCATCAAACTGGTCCTTAATGTCCTGTTCCAGGGTTTTGAGCGCCGTCGGCATGGTTTCCGATGGGGAAATATACAATTTCACCGTAACAGGGGCCTTAAGGCCTCTCATGATGTTCTTGGTCGATTCCGTAATGGTATATAACTTGTCCTCCGTCAGGTCATAGCGCCCCAGAGGGATATCCATGAACAGCGAGTTGATCACCATGCTGATGGCGATACAAACCCCCACCGCGGTCGAAAAGAAGATCTTGGCTTTCGGCCTTAAGCGGTCCTCAATAGAAAAAACATTGAGCACCAAGAAGACGGCCGTCATGACGACAAAATAAAGGATGTCCCGGTTATCGATGACGCCCCTTTGAAAACTATTGAAATGATGGGTCATGCCGAAGTTGATCTTCAGGAAATTCCCGACGCCGGGAAGCCATCCGTCAATGAGGCTGGCCATGAAATCAAGCCCCGAAAGAAAAAAGAAAAAGCAGGCGACCATGGCGATGATGAAGGAAACGATCTGGTCCTTGCACATGCCCGAGACAAAAATGCCGACACTCAGGAAAAAAGCCCCGATGAAGATCGCGCCAAGGTAACCGCCGATGATCGGGCCCATATCCGGCTTGCCGATCAGAAACAGCATGACCGGGACAAACAGCGTGCCGGCCAGCGCCAGCAGATAAAATATCAAACCCGCCGCGAACTTCCCAAGAACCAGTTTATACGTTTCCATCGGGAACGTCAGAAGCAGTTCAAAGGTGTTTCCCTTCTTTTCTTCGGCCCATAACCGCATGGTAATGGCGGGAATGAAGACGCATAAAATGACGGGGAGAAGCCCGAAGAATTGGCGCATGTCGGAAATGCCGATCAGGAAGAACTGCGACATGAACATCGCGTTGATCAGCATGACAAAAACAACGATGAAGATGTAGGCAATGGGAGAATTGAAGTAAGAAAACAATTCCCGCGTAAAAATCGATGTGCCGTTCCCTTTTTTATTCATATCAAATCCTCCTCAAAAAATTACGCTATCCCACCAGCGTTTTTTCTTTCTTGGTCTTAGAAAGCAACGCGATGAACATATCCTCAAGATTGAACGTGCGCTCGCTGAAGTTCTTGACGGGCCATCCCTTTTCTTTGTTCAGCGCGTCGATTTCCCGCCATGTCTCATCGGATTGGAAAGAACTTTTGACTTCAAACGTCACGAACCCATCGGGCGTTTGATCGGTAAAAGAAATGTCTTTGGCCGAGCGGAGCCCTGAAAGCGCCCTTTCAACGGTGGACTTGTCCTCTTTAACCGTCAAGACATGGCAGCGGTATTTCATCGCGGCTTCCGCCAGCTCTTCCCGCGTGCCTTGGGAAACAATCTTCCCTTCGTTAATGATCACGATGCGGTCGGCCAGGACCTCGGCCTCTTTCAAAACATGGGTGGAAAAAATGATGACCTTTTCCCTGGACAATTCCTTGACCAAACGGCGGATGCCGATGATTTGCAGGGGATCCAACCCCGAGGTGGGCTCATCAAGAATCAGGACTTTTGGGTCGTGGATCAGGGCCTGGGCAAGCCCCACGCGCTGACGAAACCCCTTCGAGAGCTCATGCATGCCGTGTTTCCAGACGGAAGCGATGCCGCAGGCCTCCCGCAGCCATTTAAATCTCTTATCCAGAGCCGCGCCCTTGATCCCCCGCGCGTTGCCGACAAACTGGAAATATTCATCCACCCGCATATCCATATAAAGAGGGACGCTCTCCGGAAGATACCCGACCATCTCCCTGACCCGTAAAGGCTGCTCAAGGATATCATAGCCTCCGATTTTTGCCGTGCCCTGGCTTGGGCAGATAAAAGTCGTCAATATCCTCATCAAAGTCGATTTTCCGGCGCCGTTCGGCCCAAGCAGCCCCAAAATCCCTTCTTCACCGACAGAAAAAGAAACATGATCCAGGGCCACCGTGGAACCGTAATTCATCGAGATGTTCTTGATTTCTATCATAGCCCCTCCTGTTATGTGTATGAACCGCCGATATCTATAAGAAAATGACGCTACAGAAAAAACTGATATGAAAGCTGTTTACCCCCTCAGCATAATTAAAAATATACTAAAGAAGAAAATTAATGTCAAGAATATCGAAAAATTTTTAATAAAAAGGCAGCGCCATATAAATTCAACCTTAATATTAAAGGAATATTATGCGACACTGCCTAAAGATAAACAAGAAGCTTTCCTCCGGCTGCTTTTTCCCGCCGGCACTTCATTCCAAGATCGTTATCCTGACTTCATCTTATTCCTGGCCCGGAAATTTTATCGCCCCTTTAAAGACGTCGACCTGCTGCTTGAACGTATCGATGGTCTCTTGGGGTACACTAACGGCGCCTTTGAACGCGTCCACATTAAAGTCACCCAAAGAAGACAATGCTGTTTTTGCCATGGCCTTATTGGCAATGAATCCCAACAAGCTGTTGAGATCGGTAACATTATCCATTTCCTCGGAGATGTTGACGTTATATTCGTTGATGACGGGTTCGGTCCCTTGAGAATAATCTTTATAAACAACCTTCCCGATCTTCAAGGCCAGATGATCAATCTGGACTTCCGGGGCCTTTCCCTTTTTCCCTTCGTCCTTTTTGCCTTGTTGCGCCGGTTCCTGCCTCTTTCCTTCTTTGGGTTTCAGAGCATCCAGATTCAATTGCCCGTCCTTGTTCCGAATGACAACGAACTGGTCGAAATTCAAACGGATGTCTTCCAAGCGGACTTTGCCCTTCATCATCGCCCCTAGATCATAATCGACAAAAATTTCCGGGGCAGAGAACATGACCTCATTGTTGAATCCCTTCGGGCTCAGAAGTTTCAAATCGCTGATCGCAACATGCGTTGTCGACAGCCCCAGATCAAGCTTTTTGATGTTCAAGGGCAATCCTGTCGCCGCCTCCACTCCTTTTTCAATGGCGAATTTCGCGAAAACATTGCGCCCGAGAACCAACACAACAAGGGTCACAACAACGAGAACAATAATCAACTGCAATAGTTTTTTCATCGCCCTATCCCTCCTCCTGGTAAACGGTTAGTCATTTCCACTATTTTCCTTATTCCTCAATTTCTCCAAGGCCTGCCGCTTCTTCTTGATGATCTCTTTCTTTTTCCGGAGAACCGCTTTTTGAGAATCGCTATATTTGCGCATCGCGCGGCGGCGGGACTTGATGACCGCTTTCTCTTCTTCCGACATCCCGGCCGTCGCGAACCAATCGGAAATCTTGTCCCAATACGTCTCGTTCGCCTCCAGCTCGCTGTAAGCGCCCGTTGAATAACCTCCGCCATCTGCCCATGACGCCCCCATAGGCCATACAACGGCCAATAAGGAAACCGCAAAGCAGACTATCATTATCCGATTGCTGCTATTGCCCAAGATTTCCCATTGCTCCTTTCACTTCCTGGATCTTCTGTTCAGCCAGTTTTTGCAGTTCGGCCTGCGCCTTCTTGATAATATCCTTGGGCATTCTACACTTTATTCCTTTGCCTGTAAAGAAATACGCAGCCTCCTTTCTCTAGCGGGCGAAAGAGATTAGGAATACACCTAAAATCATCAGAATGGCCCCAAGAAGCCGTTCGCGCAATCCTTTTTCCTTAAAAAGAAATAGGCCGAAAAGGGACGTCATGATGACGCTTGTCCGTTTGACCGCGATCAAATATGGAATGATGGTCATCTTGATGGCTATCATCTGAAAAATATGGGCCAGTCCGTTACAGAACCCCAGGACCACTAAAAAAGGCCAGACTTCTTTGATCTGTTGTTGAATGCCCGTTACGTTTCTGGCCATAACTAAAGTCAATGTCGCGGCCAGCATAAGATTCATCATAAAAATCCACATAAAAGGCGAAGAATGGATAACCCCAATCTTATCGATGTTGCCTGAAATACTATAAAGGACGGCAACCATCAACATATAGCGAACCCCCTTCTCCCTCACCAACATCCTGAAGGGTTCCCAAAAACTCTTATGGCGTTCCTGCAGGTGAAGAACATACGACCCAATAACGATGAGAATGATACCCATCAATCCCAAAGGTCCCGGGAATTCTCCAAGAATAACAGGTGATGTGACCAGCAAAAAAAGCGGGGTAAACGCAAGCATGGGCACGGCAAGGGAAAGGTCAGAGAACTTGATCGCCTTGAAATAAAAGATCGAAGCGATCGTCAAAAATACTGCCGCTATGATCAAAGCCTTCCAGAACAAAGGGCCCAGCGGCGGGATGCCGTTAACGGCCAGGCAGACAACCAACAATGGGAGGGAAAAGAAGAACCATGCCCAGGCCACAACACACGGGTCAACGCGGCTGATGATCTTTTTCCCAAAAACATCCTGCAAGGAGATAAAAAAAGCCGTCAGTAATATGAGGGGGATCCACATCATCAGTCTGGTATTATTTGATCAATTTGGAAATCTGCGGGGTATATTTTACCTTATGGGTGCAGCCGTTGTTTAAATTCAGGAATTCTGGCGGAAGCTGGGCAAGTTTTTGCTGCGCGCTTTTCCTGATTCTGTCAACAGGAGGCATCGGCTCAACCAGCCTGCCTTTTCGCAACACAGGCCTTAACAACGGCTTGGTCCCGGCCGGGGCTTTTTCCGAAAATAATCCCACCGTGTCCTGCACAATGGCACCCTTCTTTGTGTATCCCCGGAAGACCTGTTTGCGCCCCGGGACGGTTTCTTTCCCCGGGCTGTATTTAGCCTTATACGTGATGCCTTTTTCCCGTGACTCGGTTTGAACCAATTTATAGGTCAGGTCCAAGGCCGGATAATCTCTCGAGGTCACCATGTCCGTTCCCACGCCAAAAAGATCGATCGGGGCCTGACTTTTCACAAGTTCCCGGATTTTATATTCGTTGAGGTTCCCGCTCGCGATAATCCGCACGTGCTTTAATCCGGCACCATCAAGGATGTTACGCACTTGCCGGCTTAAAACCTCAAGATCGCCGCTGTCCAATCTTACTCCCCGCAGATCATTCTTTAATTTCATGCGCGTGATCTCTTTGACGGCCTTGATCGTGTCATAGGTATCCACAAGCAGAATGGTGTTTTCGGGAAAGGTTTTATGATACGCGCTGAAAGATTCCTCTTCGGAATCAAAGGCTTCTACCCAGGAATGGGCGATGGTGCCGAAAATCGGAATGCCGAATATTTTCCCCGCGTAAACATTTGACGTCCCCAAACATCCCCCGATATAGGCCGCGCGCGCCGCCAAGAAGCCCGCTTGCGGACCATGCGCCCGGCGGGATCCGAAATCGATAACACCCCGATCCTTTCCATCACAACGGGCGGCACCCACAACGCGCGCCGCTTTACTCGCCACAAGGCTTTCTATGTTGATGATGGATAAAAGATACGTTTCAAGGATCTGGGCCTCAATGATGGGCGCCTCTACTTGAACAATCGGCTGTTGCGCGAAGAAAATCTCGCCTTCGGGCATGGCCCACAGGTCCCCGGTAAATCGAAACTTTTTAAGATAGCCGAAAAAACTTCCCGGGACATCCTTAAAGGCAGGAACCTTCTTGAGAAATTGAATATCACTGTCGTTGAAGCGTAAATTCAAGACATAATCGGCGATCTGCCCTAAACCGCAGGCAACCAGATAAGACCTGTTCGGCGGCATCGTGTGGCAAGACAGTTCAAAGACCGCACGCGCGTCCATTTTGTTCTTAAAATAACCGGCCGCCATGGTCAATTCATAAAGATCTGTTTTAAGCGCATCGTTATGACCATCTTCAGGTTTAATCATTCACACATTCCTTTTCTTAAATTCATCGAACGTTGTAATCTGAGCGCCTCCGGCAACCATTTCTTTAATTGCCCTCGTTGAATCATCCGCCTTCAAATTGACGCCCTTGATGCCATCTTCAAGCAAGATAACTTTGAACTTTCCCAAGGCCTCCAGCGTCGTTTCTTTAACACAGTAGTCCGTGGCAAGCCCGCCGATATAAAGTTCTTTGATCCCCATCCTCTTCAAGATCGTCAAAAGGTCTTGACCCTGTTGATTGACCGCTTCAAATGCTGAATAACCGTCTTTCTCGGGATCGATCCCTTTGGAAATAATAATCGCGCTTGGCGGCAATTGTAATGCGGGATGGAATGCGGCTCCTTGGGTATTTTCAACACAATGCTCAGGCCACAGTCCTCCAAATGTTTTGAAATGTTTTGTTTTGGAGGGATGCCAGTCACGCGTAGCAATAATAGGCCAATCATTTTTTGTAAAAATTTCGATGTATTTGTTCAAAACCGGCACAACCGCATCGCCATCGGTCACAGCCAAAGCCCCGCTGGGGCAAAAATCATTCTGGACATCGACTATGATCAAGGCTTTTTTGGCTGGTGTATTAGCAGATAGTTTCATGTTATAGAGGTTAGAAATGTTATAAAGGTTATGAGGGTTGCCGCCATGAGATGGTTTTATGTTACATAAGGTTAAAACCTAAAGAAACTTCAGGTAACCTGAAGCTATCTTTTGACCGTAACCTTTCCAACCTTCATAACCTTATCCAACATTTATAACCTTTCCTTACCTTTCAATTTTATTATATTCCATTCAAATATCCAGCACAACCGTTGCTTCCCAGCCCCGGGCAGTTTCCTTGACCCCGAAGCGGTGCAAAGTAATGGCCTTAATATCCACATTGAACGCGTGTTTTTCGGCGTCGGCCTTTTCCCCCCGCGCCTCCGCCGTGCAAACAAATCGGTTATTCTCTTTACTGATACTCAGTCCTTCCACGCGCAATAATAAATTCTCGGCATCCTTATAAAAAATGAGCTCTTGCAGGAACTGAAAGAGCAGCATGTCCAATGTCTCATCCTCAAACGAAAGGACCTTCCGCTCGCTGGGAGCGATGGCATCAAGGTCTTCGACCATCACGTTTATCGTGGCGTCCGCCGACGCCTTGAACATCTGCTCGAGCGTTTCTCCCCACGCCTCAAAGGCGATATCGGCGGTCGCGACGTCTTCAAGGTAGCGGTAAGGCATCTTATCCTTTCACGTTTCCGATCGGGACGAAACGGGCGACTCTCTTGCTGATCCCCGACAATTCTGTGGCCGCGGTTATATCATCGATATCCTTATACGCGGCGCCCGCTTCCTCAGCCAATCCCGAATACGACGCGGTTTGGACATAGATCCCCCGCGCGCTCATTCTCTCCAGAAGATCCCTCCCTCGGAATTGATGGCGCGCCTTGGTGCGGCTCATCGTGCGCCCGCTGCCGTGAGCGGTCGAATAAAAAGTCTCTTCGCTCCCGGCTGTGCCGGCCAGCAAATAAGAACCCGTCTCCATGCTTCCGCCGATAATGACCGGCTGGCCGGTCTCCCGGTAAATTGCCGGCAATTCCTTGCTGCCGGGGGGGAGCGCCCGCGTCGCCCCTTTGCGG
>JAFGFL010000063.1 GCA_016931055.1 Candidatus Omnitrophota bacterium
TGTCAAATGGCAGACCAGCGGTATTGAAGGGGTGACGGATGTGGGGGTGTATTACGACAATGGGTCAGGCGGGGGATTTGTGGAGATTCAGCCCGGGGTGAACAAGGGATTCGTAGCCGGGCAATATTCCTGGACCGTGCCGGGGGCGGACAATGACCTGCAGAACACGAACAAGATCAAGTTAACCCAAAAGGCGCCGCTGAATGAAGATGACACGGCGGTGATTTCGACGGACGTGTTTAATATCCTGGGCGCGGTCACGGTAACGCAGCCGAATAATACGAATGCATGGTCGGTGAATACGACAGAGACGATCAAGTTCACGATGAAAGGCGCGCTGCAGACGGTGAACTTCTACTATTCGGCGACAGGCGATGCGCCATGGGGAAGCGCGTTAAACGGCGGGACAGCGGTGACCATATCGAGCTTGCCTGAAAGCGAAGGGGAATACTCATGGAAGTGGTATATTGCGCCTAATAAGCCGTTAACCGTTGGCAAGGCGGGCAAGATCAGGATAGCGGTGGTGAGCCCGGCGGCGCAGGCGCTGGAGGGCATTGAAGGGATCCAGGAGGACGCGTTCCAGCTGAAGGGTTCAATCACCGATGTCAAATTAAAGGATGATGTGACGACGATGGTGGTGGGGGATCCGATATGGATCCAATGGACGCCGAGCCCGACCTTGTCGTTATACAAGATCTATTATAAGAAAGACGCGAATCCGTACACGGTCATTCCTGCGACATCGGGAGGCATAGGGGGGTCCGATGCGGGCGATGGTGTCAGGCAATGGCAATGGAACCCGGTGATTGATATCATCTCCAATAATGTCCTGATCAAGGTTGAGGACCATTATAACGACAATGTGTCAGGGGCATCTGGAGTGAAAGTCGTTAAAGGCAAGTTGACTGTCGACGCCCCGAACACAACGACCGCTTACTACATAGGAGATACGGTTCCGATCCGATGGAACAGGACAGGAAGTATCGGGACCTTAACGATCGAATATTCGCCCAAAGGAGATTTTTCAGACACACAAACGATTGCCGCGAGCGGCGTTTCCTCTGGGGTTGACGGGATCAATACGTATCCGGTGGCATGGTTTGCTCCTAATAAAGTTTCGGAAGCCTACAGGATAAGGATCCGTAATAATCATATCATTAACAATCCTCCGCCGGGAACAGAATTAAGCGATGATTCGGATGACACGTTCGGCGTCCGCCCGAAATTCAATTCCATTTCTTCGCCCACAGGCACAAGCAAATGGTTTGTCGGCGATACGTTCCGTGTCATTACATGGTCAACGACAAGCGGGCAAAAGACGGACGGCTCATCTCCCAAAGTCAAGATTGAATATAACATGTCCGGCGGATCCTATGTTTTGGTTGATGACCCGGGTTCAGGCTCCTTGAACAGCCCGGATGGGACGAATAATTATACTTGGTCTGTTATTCCTAATGTCAAAGACAGCAGCGCCACGATAAAAATCACATATACGGATTACGGGGAAAATGTTGTTAAGATCATATCGTCTCCGTTTAAGTTGCATCCGCAGATTGTTGTTGGTGATGTCAGGGATGACCCGAATTATTCATTAAACGGCATCGCAGGTTTACAGGCCGGGACATTCTATACGAACATTGTGAAATGGACATACACAGGGACAACGGTTTCTAATGTCAAGATTTATTACGATGACGATGAATCAGGAACCTTTGCAGGGGTTATCGATGATTCCGGGGACGTAGAGGTAGACGACGGCGCGGCGGGTGTTAATTGGAGTTTATTGAATGCGGTCCATTTCACGACGAACGCGAAGATTAAAGTTGTCGACAGCGCTGATCCCAATGTGTTTGGCGTTACGCCGATCGGAGAAGTCTTTAAGATCCGCGGGGGATTGACGTTGACTGCGCCGGTCAATGGAAAGGTATGGATAGCGGAGACGACCCAAAATATCACATGGAACTATAAAGGGACGACAGCGTGGAATATCAATATTTATTACGATCCGGACAGCACTTCGTATTCGTGGGGAGACCCCATAGACACGGTTTCCGCGACCAGCGGAAGTTATCCGTGGTTAGTGCCGTATACGGTAACCAATAAGGGGGCCATACGCATAGTGGCGCAGAATGATTCTTCCGTCGAAAGTATTGGGACAGATTTTAAGATCATGGCAGCATTTGATATCACGTCCCCGGAGAAGAACGGGGCAGTTGTGCTGGAGGACGGAAAATATACGATTCATTGGAACACGACGAATGGAAGCGGTATTTCCAGTGTAAGATTGTATTACACGAATAACGGAGATCAAACAAGCCCGACATGGATACCGATCATCACCCTGGATGGAAATCCGGGAGAATACGATTGGCCGCCGCCGACGGCCTATAACGATATCAAGAGCACGAAGCATAAGGTCAGGGTCACGCAGTTCGATCCGTTGAATGAAGACACCACAACTCCCGTTTTGAACATATTAAAGGACAGTGAACTTTACTTTACGATAGAAGGGGGACTTGAGTTTACGTCACCAGCGGCCAATCAATCGTGGGGCGTCGGCACGACACACGCGATCACGTTTACGAAGACCGGAGAGATACGGGAGGTCAGCGTGGCGTATTCATATAACGGTAATGAAGAAGAGTACGACGACCATATCGTAGGAACGGTTGATACCACCGGAGATGGCCCGTACACATTTAACTGGTATATCCAGCCGAATACGGTGCTAACAGCAGGATTTGCAGGAAAACTTAGGCTGGAGTCTACCGATCCCACTCCGCCGATTGTCGAGGAATTTTTGACACCTTCCCTGGAGATCAAAGGAACGGTTGAATTATTAAAACCGGGCGGCACGCTTGACCCGGGAGGCCCGGATCCCGAAGATAAAATTGTATTGCCGGTCAACGGTACTTATACGATTCAATGGGCTGTCGCTGGCGCTATCAACGCTGTTGATGTCCATTATTCGAAAACGGGCGGTATTGCGGGCGGAGGGACATATCCGGATGGCAATCTCATTGTCACCAAGAGTGTCATTTCTGGTACGACACATGGCTGGGATGTGCCTGATGCGGTTGGTACGGGGGTACGGATCCGTGTCCGGGACCACAATAACTACAATGTCTGGGATGAGTCTGATTATAATTTCAGGATTAAAGGGAAACTGACTGTTGATTTGCCGACGGCTACCAATATTATCTGGTATGTGGGAGAGACAAACCACACGATTAATTGGACTTCCGAAGGAGGCTTCTCGCCGCTCGATGTTCATTTCTCAACAAATGGCGGGATAGCGGGCGGTGGAGACTATATTCACCCGACAGATTTTATTGGGGAAGTGGCAAATTGCACGCCCGGCTCGGATAATAAGTGTACTGGTTCGGTATCCTGGAAGCCGATCCCGAACAGGATCGGACAACAGGTTAGAGTGCGCATACGCGGCCAGGAATCGGAAAGTGATGTCTGGGATGAATCGAATAATAATTTTAAGATCCTCGGTAAATTGGATATCACTTCGCCTGAGAGCGCCGAAGACATTTGGCTTGTCGGAGAAACGTTCAGGCAGATTACATGGAACGCAAGCGGTACTATTACGAATGTGAAAATAGGATATAAAACGGCTCCGGCCGGAACTTGCATTTATTTCGCGAACAATGACGGCGGCCATAACATAGGCGCTAATACCTATAATTGGACAGACGGTGTCGCTAATGCAAGGACCGAGACAGCTTATATTTGTATCGCCGACGTCAATTATCCGGGAGAGTTGGAGACTTTAGCCTTCTCTGACGCGCCGTTTAAAATTCGGCCGAAAGTGACCGTCACTCATCCCCAAGGCGGCGCGCGGCTGGTTGTCGACAGCGATTATATTGAAGGGGAAAATGACAATCTTATCAAGTGGACAGTCACCGGCACTCAAACCACGCATGTCGAAGTCCGCTATTCTCTAAACGGCGGCAGTGACGGCTACCCGCTAAGCCAACAGATCGCTACCAATATCCCCGTTGCCAATGGAATTGCCGGTATCCCTTGGGACGATATCCCGAATTTCATAAGCAATAATGTGACGCTGAAAGTTTTTGATATACACGCGAATCTTGTCAGCGGTGTATCGGCGGCTTCCTTTAAGATCGTTGGCGATGTGTTTAATGTCCAGGTCAGAAATCCGACCGATACGGAAGATGTGACAGCATTAAAATACGGGCAGAGTTATTTGATCAAGTGGTCGACATCGGGGACCTTTACTCCCGAGGATAAAATCAGTATCAAATATACAATGCATGGGGAAGCTGAACCGCCGATTACTTATCCGTTAACCGTTATTGCTTCAACGTCAAGAGGGGACGGAAACGGAAGTTATGACTGGCCCAGCGTTCCTCTTCCTCTTTCCAATGATGCGGCAAACCAAGTGGTTGTGATCAGGGTTGCCGATTACAACGATGCCGCAACATGCGATTATTCAGCTCCTCTTAAGATCCAATCGGTTTTGGATGTGACCCAGCCGGAGGACGATTCAATCATCATCGCTTCCGGGACCCAGGATTATCAGATTAAATGGAATGTAACCGGTTGGGAAGTGGGCGACCAGGCGCTTATACAATATAAGGTAGGCGCTTGGCCTTGGGTCAATGCCGAAAGCAACTCCTCGCAGCCTTATAGCGTTGTATCTGGACCCAACACGTTCCTTTGGGATGTCCCAACGACACAAAGCGTCATTTCGAAGAGTGTGAGGGTCAGGGTTGTTGACTATGGCGATCAGTCAAACATCAATGAATCAGATAAGCTCTTTGAGATACGGGCAGGGTTAACTGTGACCCAGCCGATTGGCTATTCTGCTGGCCCGCCTGTTCACCCGGCGGAAGAATGGTTGGTAGGGGAAACCTATCAAATTAAGTGGAATCTTGTTGGATATATGGCTACGGTGAAAATGCAGATTTCTGTTGATGGCAGTGAATTTGCCGATATAGATGATGCTGAGAATATAAATGCGAATAGCGGTAGCACAGGATGGCCTTGGAATATTCCGGACTCCATTTCCACAATGGTAAAAATAAGGATTGTTAATGAAGCAGATCCTGATGTTTATGCCGATTCTCCCAATTATTTTAATATTATAGGGCAGTTAGACTTCAGCCCGGCATTGCCTGAAAGCGGTGATGAGGTCTGGTTGGTGGGCGAAACAAAAACGATCTATTGGGTGGCGACAGGGTCCATCCCTGAAGTCAACCTGCAGTATTCAATAGACGGGACGAACTATATCGATATTGATGGGGCGCAAAACCTGGACACTCCTCCGTTTATTTGGACAGTGGACGACCTGATTGATCCGGATATTAAGATCCGCGCGATCAATTCGGTCCTTGACGGTTCCAAGCCGACCACGCCGGCGGTTTCGGGGAATATTGAAGTCAAAGGCCAGTTGAAAATTAATTCTCCGACGCTTAATGCCCTTTGGCAAGTAGATAAAACCTATGTGATCCGTTGGACGCCGAAAGGTACAATGGACACCGTTAGGCTCGAATATTCTTTTGATGGTTTTGCCAGCGGAAATGAGGATTATGACGTCAAATGGCCGGGGACAGAAAATCCGGCGGATGACCTGGATGCCGGGGATGATAATGTCGAGCAGAGCTTTGATTGGGTGATCCCTGATACGATCAGCACGACGGTGACCGTGCGCGTAACGAATAATGACGATTCCGATGTTTATGGTGATTCTCAATTAATGAAGATTGTCGGTGCGTTTAAGGTGTTGGCGCCGAATGGCGGCGGCTTCTATCAGGTTGACCGAAACACGCCTATCCAATGGAAGACGTACGGAACGGTTACCAATGCCCGGCTGCAGTATTCAACAAACTCATTCATCAATGAGCTTCAGGTTACAACGATTACGACGGTCCCGGCCGGCAGTACCGGAGGTTCTTTCTCCTGGCCGATTCCTCCCGTGGATGATAATGAGGTCAGGGTGAGGGTGCAAGACCCGGATTCTGCCTATGTGCCCGCGACACAAACCTGTAACCCGTCCGGATCGCAGACATGTACCATTTCGGATATATCCGATGCGGATTTTGAAATCCGTCCCGAGCTGGAATTCGTTTCAGCTAATGGGGATTCGCCGGTTACGAGTGTCATCTGGCTGACTGACGAGACCCATCTGATTAAATTCACAAAACACGGTTCTATTTCGACGGTAAAAATCGAGTATAAAGTCGGATCAGGCAGTTACGATAATAATTTTGTTAAAGATCCAAGCGGCACGCCGGCTTCAAACGTTTCCGAGAATACATTTGTTTGGAGAATCCCCATTCCGGCCGAAAAAGGATTGAATAATGTGAAGCTGAGGATAACGGATCTTGATGATTCGAATATTACGGTCGAAAGCTGCGCGTTCACGGTCCGCGGCGGTTTTACCTGGAATAATCCGTCAACGGCAAATCAGGTCATGTTTGTTACGACAACAGAGCCGGAAATTGTCGCTCCTGAAATTTTAAGCTGGACCACCTATGGCTTGATTTCGAATATTGATTTGAAATATTCGACCGGAGGCCTTAATGGCACATACAATTTCATGAAAACCCAGGCGGGTGCGGATGCCGAGAACATATCAAATTGCACGCCGGTGGAGCCTTCCCTGAATTGCACAGATACGTTCAATTGGGACGTCCCCAATTATGTTTCAAAGAACGTTTATGTGCGAATTGTCGATCATACCGACTCAGCTGCCGTCACGACCTTTGGCCCCATCAAAATTGCCGGTAAGCTTTACGTCGATGAGCCGGACAATGACCCTCAGGTGGAACGCTGGGGAATCGGGACCAGCCAAACGGTCCGCTGGAAGATGGGCGGCACGATTGCTAATCTAAAGATTGAATATTCGCTTGACAATGGAGGATACTGGCAACCGACCCCTATTGCTGAAACAGTAGCAGGAACCTTATACCAGAAGGCGTGGACAATACCCAGCGACACTCCTACAACCATTCAGGCCATCATTCGAATCAGCGATAAAATTACCGATAGCGGAACTCCTCCGGTTGTGTCACCGCAATTTAGGATTGTGGGCAGCTTCAATGTCGCGGTGCCGACCCAGGCCGGCAGCCCGGCAGGCATTTTGACGGTTGTCGAGAATGGCGAAATTTGGCCGGTTATTCCCAGTGCGACAATCAGCTGGACCACCGCAGGAAACGTTTCTTCGGTCAATGTTCTTTACTCGAAGACGGGACAAGATGCGGATTGGACGCAAATTAATCCTGTCGGGTCACCTATTTCCGATGGAGGATACGGAGGAAGTCTAAGTTGGGTTGTTCCTGACGAGATTTCATCCACTATGAGAATCCGTGTCCGTGATAATGGGGACCAGCTTACTTTTAATAATTCCTCTCTTTTCACTGTTCGGGCAGGCCTGAAGCTGACAGCTCCGGTTGGCGGCGAGAAGTGGGGGGTATCAGGAACTGACCAGTCCTATTTTAAAGATATCAAATGGCAGAGAAATGGCAGCATGTCTAAGGTTTACCTTGACTATACTATTGGCGGCGGTTACCTTCCGATTAAGAACGCGCAAGGCGGATATGAACATGAAAATGACGGGGCACAGGGGATCTTCAGTTGGGAAGTCCCGAATAATCTTTCGCAAACTGTCAAAGTCCGCATCCGGAATGTGACAGGACCGGCGGTTCAATATGAGTCACCTGAAGTTTTCAAGATTATGGCACGGTTTAAGGTCACGCAGCCGGTTGGAGGTGAAGCGGCGCTTGCTGGCCATCCTTATGCGGTCAACTGGAATTACTGGGGCAATGTGACGAACGCGAAGATTGACCTGGCGGTGGATGTAACCCCTGCTCCTGCGGCCTGCAGTCCGGAGTATGATTATGACGATCATGTGATTAAGAGCAGCATCCTTGCCAGCCTCAAGACAACGGGAACATCATGGATTGTCAACAATGATTGGGTCACTCCGTCTGCCTGTGTCCGTATTTACGACTCAACAGATCTTGATACGGCAGCCTATTCTCTGGCTCCTTTCGCTCTCCGTGCTAATTTTGAATTTGAGGGAATGACAGAAGGCATGAATATATATCTTGGCGTGCCTTACACGATCCGATGGGCCAGGGAAGGGAATATTGCGGAAGCCCGGATCCATTATTCCCCCAGCGCCTTGAGCGGCGGGAATCTCACGAATCCCATATGGGAGATTGATGGGAGCCGCGAGGGGGGTTATGTTGATAATGATGAAAATGATTGTTATGCCGGCGGATCTCCTGATCCCTATAAAGGCTGTTTTGTGTGGACGCCTCCCGATGTCCTCGACACACAGGATGAGAACTTGCACCTGCGTATCATGGATCCAAATGATGAGGATGGTTTTGTGATTTCACCGGCTTTTAATCTTGTCCCGAAATTTACGGTCGTATCGCCGAATGGCAACACCGATGCGGACATGGCGCATCGGACAGACAGGTTGAAGGTCGGGACACCTTATGAGATTACTTGGTACAGTTCCTCCTCGAGTGATAAGACTCCTTGGGTCAAAATTTACTATTCGATAAACGGGGGCGGATCGTTCCCGGAGGGCAATCTGATTGAGCGAACGCCGAATGACGGTCTTTATATATGGGGTGAGGACGCGGGCGGTGTCCCGAACCTTATTTATCCTTCCATGAAGATCCGTATTTTAGACGATTCAGCATCCAACCCTGAAAACTGTGACAATTCGAGGCCTTGTGATGATTCGGATTATACCTTTAAGATTATTTCCGGTTTCACCTTGAGTGTTCCTAACACGGCGGCAACCTATGAAGTGGATAATACGATCGCCATTGCTTGGACAAACACGGGATCGCCGGTCAGCAATGTCCAGCTTCTCTATTCTACCAATCCAAATAATGACAATCCTGAGCTTTGGAGGAATTGGGGGGACTTCTTAAATCCTGTTGTCATTGAGAATTCCATAACAAACAACAGTCCGTATATATCATGGTCTGTTCCTGATGATATCAGCACAACAGTCCGTGTCCTGGTGCGCAGTCTGACGGATGACGGTTTTGACATCTCGAATGTGGAATTCAGGATCCGCGGTAAACTTGAAATTACAGCGCCTACTTCTGAATCCCGTCTGGAAATCGGTACGACGTATGCGATTCAATGGAAAACGTGGGGCTCAATTCCTTACGTCGATTTATATTACGCGACAGACGGCACCCAGGCAAGCCCGACTTGGGTTGAGATTGAACCTGACCTGCGGAATTGCGATCTTCAAGGAAATGACACAACATGCACTTCATCATACGTCTGGACCGTGGAAAATACACCTACTGCCGTTGCCAAGTTCAAGATCGTCGATTCGAGGGATTCGCAAAGTGATGTTCTGGATACAACAGACCCATTTGATATCATTGGTAATTTTGATATCGTTACGCCTGATGGCGGGCAAGACTGGCGCGTCAACTCGACCTATGATATTGAATGGACATGGGGCGGGACGATTCCCATCGTCAAACTGTTTTATTCGGCTAATTCTGGCCAAGCAGGTTCTTGGGTTGAAATTGATCCTGGAGTAGACAAAAACTATGGCGCAGGCGGGGCCTTCGCAGACGGTAAAGATGATGGCAACGATCATGCGGACCACCGAATCTATCCATGGCATATCCCCGAAACGATTATGATGTCCACCAATGCGAAGATCAGGATCGAAGACGCAGACAATCCTACGGTTTATGCTGAATCAGATGGTACGTTCATGGTTCGCGGCGCTTTCCTTGTCACGTCGCCCAACGGGAACGCGGATATTGAACAGGCAGAACGGTGGGTAACTTATGATCAGAAGACGATCACATGGGATACCCACGGGACGATTGATAATGTGTATTTGTCCTATTCCAGTGACGATTTTAATAACGATATTCACTACTTCCCGTGTGAGGATTTTGTAGCGGATGAAGCGGTTGAATCATGCGTCGTTGATACATTATATCGGCCTCTATCGGTGACGGCAAATAACGCGACAGACGAGTTTACGGCCGCAGGGCATGGTCTGTCGAATGGGGATAGGGTTAGGATAGGAGGGGCCGCTCTGCCCGTTGGCGTTTCCAATCACATCAGATACTATATCAAGGATGCGACAGCTGATACGTTCCAGATCACGGCATCAGTGGGAGGGGGTGCTGTTGTATTTGAAACGGATGGCTCGGACGTGACGGCGCAGGTCGTAACGGCCGATGTGGTGCCGAAAGCAGTATCCAATGCGAATTCCCAATATGATTGGGACATCCCCGATATCGTCATAAAAGATGACGGCGAGTATAACACTTATAATGCGATACAGATACGCGTGGAGGACGCTAACGACGGTGAAGTCCGTGACGAATCTGATCATCAGTTCAAGATCGATTACTACAAGATGACGTGGGAGGTCTTTGACACCTTGACCAATAGCGCCCTCACTGAGCTTGTCGTTTATTCGGTCAAAGCCACCGATAACACGGTGGTCGAGTGGGACGAATCCGCAGTGTCCACAGTAGGCGGTAGAGTCCATTACACACCATATGGAAACTGGGCGACGACCTGGAAAAAGACAGGTTACGAAGATAAGACTCAGCCTGTTGACGCTTCGGCGGATCGCCTTTACCGGTTATACATGGATACGACAGCCGTCCACATCTGGCGCGCGGTAACGGAGTATGCCTATACTCCGGCAATTTTTGATAATCAGGGGCAGCAAACGGTTCCGGATAAACTGGATCTCATATCATACTTGGAAAGAGACGGTTCCGTTATGACGGGTGCCGTTTATCTTAACATAAAATTTTATGAAGGATCGGCGCGCTACAATGACGGAGCCGACGATATCGTGATAGGGGTGGATCCGAGAATTTTCGTTGATGGGCAACTCGACGAATGCCGGGAAGATGAGGCGATTCAGAAGATAGCCAATACTGACGAGGGCCTTATTATTCCTGAGACTCCATGGACCGATACGGGCCTGGAAGCGGGCAAGGTTTATACTATAGTGACAACGGCTGTCATTGGAACGTGCGGAACGTTTACCACCCCGGCACCGCTTTCCATCACGGAAGCGAAAAGACTGAGTGATATGGAAAAGGAAATCGCGAAAAAGCTCGACAAGCCTTTATCTGAGGTAAAAGACGATATTATTACAGCTATACAAATCGAAATGTCCGATCAGCTTGGCGAGATCCAAAAGAAAATGGATGTCCAGACAGGCGCCATTAATACGGCGTTGAGTAATTTTACATCCGCGGTTTCGGGGTCAATCATAAGCCTTGAGACAGCAGCGACAAAAAGCCAAACATCAGCCAATAATCTGCAAATTGCAGCAGAAAGGAGCGAGAATGCGGCTGCGGAATTGGAAAGGATTGCCAAAACTCAAGCGGCGAAACTTTTGATACCGCAGACGGCTATCACGGGAGAACCGGTGAAATTGCGGTATCGCGGCTATACAACGGGGCTTACGCCTCTTATCGATATTCTGAATTTTGAGAACACCCCGATTGTTCAAGCCGTTCCCATGATAGAGATCCCGGATAAACCGGCTATCTACGAATATGTGATCGATGAAATTGATTCAAAGACTTACGAGCCGGGAACGTCCTTTACGGTTATTGTCATAGAGTCATCAACAGGAAGCATAGAATCCGGCGCTGTTTATGTGGAAACGGCCGGAGGGCAATTGCTGATGCCGCAGACGGTCCTTGTTGGAGATAAAGTTGTCATACAATTCAGGGGAAGAGAGGATTGGAAGCCTGTTCTGAGTATCACCAATTTTGAGAACGAAACAGTCGTCGATGAGGCTAAAATGACGTCGGTAAAGGATATTACCGGCATGTTTGAATACACGATCGACAGTGTCCAGCCGGATGTTTATATGCCCGGAAAGCCGGTTACGATAACGGTTGTTGAGCCGACGACGGCCACGGTTGAGTCCGGGACGTTTATTGTTGAATCAACGTCATTGACTTCCCTCGAAGGCCTTGTGGCTTCGGGCGCCGGCGTCAAGGATGTCGCGCAGGACGCGCTGGATGCCATCAATGCGGTTAAAGGGACATTGGCAACCGGCGGTGATGTGAGCATGGCTTTGGAGAGAATCAAACTGAAGATCAATCAGCTTCCAAGAAGGATCGCTGAAGAAGGCATTACGGATCCGATCGTCAAGGCCGTTGATGATATCCGCACGCAATTTATCCAGTTTACCGGCGATGAGGGCTATGACTTCACTACGCTGTTTGAAATGGGCCTTGAGGCTTCCCCGACGGTTAGCGGCATCCGTTCAACGACAGACAAGGTCCAAGGGACGACAGAAGTCATGCAGAAAGTGATCGAGCAAAAGTTAGGAGGCCAGGATGAACCGGTTGTCCACAGTTTCTTCAATTAATCCGCTCAATATCAGTTTCTTTGGATTTCTTTTGGGAAAAGTCAAGCTTGCCAGTTATGCCGTTATATGTTTAGGAATAATTGGCCTTATGTCAGGTTCTTTTCATCCAGCTTGCGCCCAGGAGCGGCCAAGGGAAACGGTAGGGATGAGTGTTGTCGCGGTCAATCCTTCCGATACAAAGACCCAAAAGGTTGAAATCAAGACCTATTTGCCGGAAGAAGTGACTCCCGGCGTTATCGTTGATTCGGCCGGGCTTGATATTGAATTCGATGCCGAGCAGTCCCTGTACTATGTGTATAAAGATGCTATTGAACTGAAACCGGAGGAGACAAAAATATTTAACATAGAACTGCAGGATGTGTGGATCGTCCCGCAAGGACGATTGGATTCCTTAAGGGCGCAGGCAGAATCGGTGATTATGCGGCTCGAGGGGAGCCCGTTCTATGAACCGGCGAGGCTTTTGGGTGAGACGATATATAAATCACTGGATATTGTTGCTGTCACGCAAAATGATGAGACGGTCAGCCGGAAAACCCATATCGGTATTTACCGCAATAACCTGCAGATTGTTCAACAGATCAAAGAAGATATTGACCGGCTTGAAAAGCAGTTAGTGGTTGCCAGCTCGCTTCCTAAGCCGGATGTGCTTGAGCAATCGGAACTTAAAACGGAATCTCCGACTGAAAGCACCAGCTGGATGATCATTTTTATCATTATGCTCTTTATCGGGATGCTGGCCGGCGTGTTCTTCTTCACTTGGCACACGCAGGCTCACGCGACAAAGGAACTCATTTCGGAGGCCCGGGAGAGGTCTTTTCCGGAATCGGGAGGCTCTGATAAAGAAACGTCATAGACGCAAGCACCATTCAAACCGCACTTCTTAAGCCTTAGCCAAAAAACAATTTTCACGAATACTCCTAGAACAAACAGCTTTATAAATATATAATATTCATAAATATGCTTAATGTTACTATTATGAGCACGGTCAAAGTTGTGTTTAAGGGTAAGGCCGATAGCGTTATTCTGCCGGGGGATACGGGGGTCTTTGAGATTATGTCTTACCATAAGCGTGTTTTAAGCCGGTTGCTGAAAGGCAGCATTGATGTCGATGGGCAGGAGTTTCCCATTGCGCGGGGTGTCGCGAAAGTGGACAAAAATGATGTCATGATCGTTGTTGAGAAAGACTGACCATGGACCGTAACGTCGCTTTGACGCTTATCTTTATGGTATGCATCTTGGGGCCTTGCGCGGTCTTTGCCGCGAGCGCTTACGCCAGTATCAATTCCCTCGGGCGGAACCCGTCGGCGGCATCGAAGATCTTTACGGCGATGATCGTGGCCTTGTCGTTTGCCGAGGCCTGCGCGTTTATCGCGATGGTCGTGGTGTTTCAGCTGTTTGGATGAGGTGTTTCCAGATAGTTTCATGTTATTGAGGTTGGAAATGTTGGAACCTCTCAGGAAATTATCTCGCAAGAGAGGCTAAAAATCGCATCAAGTCATTGTCGAAGGCGATTTTGTTGAGGTTATAAAGGTTGCCGCCATTATCTGGTTTTATGTTACAGAAGGTTAAAACCTTCAAGTAACTTCAGGTAACCTGAAACCGTCTTTTAACCGTAACCTTTCCAACCTCTATAACCTTATCCAACGTTTATAACCTTTATGAGTTGTCATTAAAAGCGCTTTTTCTTAAATTATCAGAAAGGAACGCGAATGCTTTGGATCTATTTGATTATCCTGCAAATCCTGTTTTTCATCGGGCTGCTTTATTTTTTGCGGTCCATTCTTTCCCGGAAGATCAGCAGGGCGACAGTTGACCTGGAAGAGTTAAGCAGGGATTTTGTCGCGAAAAAGGAGGAGGCCGGCCATTTGATCGAGAACGCGCAGAAAGAGTCCAAGGCTATCATGGCCCGTGAGACAAAAAAAGCGGAAGATACCAGGGACAAGATGATCAAAGAGGCCCAGGAATCGCGGGAAAAGATACTTAAAGAAGCAAACAAAAGAGGCTTGGAGATCACGGAGAAGGCGGAGCGCAACGCGGAATTCCTGCGCAAGGAATTGGAGCAAAAGATCGACGAGCGGGCCAAGGAAAAAGTATTCAGCCTGATCCGGCAGGCCGTTCCCCAGAAGTTTCTTTTGGATTTTCACAATGATATGGTTGATGAGTCCGAAAAAGGGGAGCTGGACCTTAAACATCTGAAATTGCCGGAAAAAATCAAGGAAGCGAAAATCACGACGGCCTTTGCCATGTCGGAGAAGCAAGCCGAGGATTTGAAACAGAAACTGAAGAAGAAAATCGGCGCGGACGTTGCCCTGAAAATGGAGGCCAATCCGGACTTGATTGCCGGATTTGTCATCACGATCGGCAGCGTCGTGGTTGACGCCAGTTTAAAATACAAGATCCAGAAGGCGATGCAGGAATGAATCATGCGGAAATAATAAATATTGCATCTTAAACAAAACGTGTCGGCAAATCGTTTAGGTTATCAATGTTGGATGAGGTTATAGAGGTTGGAAAGGTTGCGGTTAAAAGATGGTTGAAGGTTACCAAAAGTTACTTAAGGTTTTAACCTTATGTAACATAAAACCAAGTGATAGCGGCAACCTTCATAACCTCAACAAAATCGCCTTCGACAATGACTTGATGCGATTTTTAGCCTCTCTTGCGAGATAATTTCCTGAGAGGTTATAACAATTCCAGCCTCAATAACATGAAACTTTCATGTAATATAACATCCGAGACATGTAATTATGGGCAACACCCAAGAACAATCTAATATACCGTCTGTGGCGGAATACGATATCCGTGAAGTCGGGAGGGTCCAGGCGATCCGGGAGTTCCTGGTAACGGTGACCGGGTTGCCTTCCTGCATTAACGGGCAGATTGTTGAATTCCAAGGGGGGCATCTTGGCCTGGTCATGGGGTTTAAGGGAGACTTGGTTCAGGTCCTTGTATTGGGATTGAGAGTCGATTTGCGTATCGGTGATGAGGTTTATAACCGTGGGCAGCTTTTGAATTTGCCTGTCGGGGAAGGGTTTTTGGGAAGGGTCGTTAACAGCTTGTGCGAACCGGTGGACGGCTTAGGGCCTATTGAATCCGATCAGCGGGCTTTTGTTTTTTCGGATGCGCCGGGAGTCATGGACCGCATCCCTGTCAATCAAACGATGCCGACAGGGACTTTCGCCCTAGACGTTGTTATTCCCATTGCCAAAGGACAGCGCCAGCTTCTGATCGGAGACCGCCTCACGGGAAAAACGACGGTGGCTCTTGATGCGATCATGAACCAGAAAGGCAACGGTACGGTTTGTATTTACTGCAGTATCGGTAAGCCTTATTCCAGTCTAACAACTGTCATCGACCTTCTGCGCGAGAAGGATGCCCTGCCGTACACGATTGTCGTTGATTCAACCAGTTCGACTTCAGTCGGGCAGCAGTATCTGGGACCGTATACGGCCTGCATGCTGGGCGAGTATTTTATGTACCGCGGGAAAGACGTTTTTGTTGTTTTTGATGATTTGACCAAACATGCCTGGACATACCGGCAGATCTCTTTGCTGCTTGAGCGGGCCCCCGGGCGCGAGGCTTATCCGGGAGACATTTTTTATATTCACTCGCAGCTGATGGAGCGCGCGGCTTATTTAAAGCCGGAAAAAAAAGGCGGGTCGATGACCTTTTTCCCGATTATCGAGACCCTTCAGGGCGACCTGACCAGTTACATCCCGAACAATATTATTTCCATGACCGATGGGCAGATCTATTTTGATTCCGCCCTTTTTTATAAAGGCGTTAAACCGGCTATTGATTTCGGGCTTTCCGTTTCCCGTATCGGGAACAAGGCCCAGTGGCAGGCCGTGCGCAAATTCAGCAAGGATTTCCGTTTGGAATACCTGCAATACCAGGCGCTGCTGCAGATGACGCGCCTGCGGGCGACAGGGTTGTCCGAAGAGGCGCAGACAAGGCTGAAAAAAGGGGAGATCATCACACAGCTGATCAGCCAGAATAAACATAAGCCGGTCCCTCTCGAGGGTCAGGTGATCTACCTCTTCGCGTTGAGCAAGGGCATGTTGGACGCGTTATCCACGTCCAGTATCAAAAGGTTCAAGGAAGGGGTCCTCCAGTTTGTCCAGGACCGGTCGCCTGGGCTGATCGAGGCCATCAAATCGGCGCATGATGTATCGGGCGAGAATGAAGAAGAGCTTGGCAACGTACTTTTGGATTTCTTTGATCAGATTGTGGAGTAGGATATAAATATGAAAACTTAAAGTGAGATAAATTATATTTTAAATGAAACAATTTTAAACGCGAATAGTCGCAAATCTAATGCGGATTTACGCGAATGTCAGTACTGTTATTCGCGACCATTAGCGCGCAATTAGCGTAAATTCGCGTTAAGGCTGTTTAAAGATGAATTATTTAATAACACCAAGTTCCAATTTTACACTTTCGGTCTTTATCGTTAGTTAAGGTTTAGAAGGGATACCATGCCGGCCATCACAGCCATCAAACATGAACGGGAATTTTACCGGGACTTTCACTCGCTGGTCAACGTCCTTAAGACGGTCGCGATTTCCCAATTTCACGCTTTAGAGAGAAAGATGCAAACCTACGACGAATTCAATGCGGCCGTGGAAAGTTTCTTCACCATGATGGAAGTGGCCTCCATTGCCCATCCGTTTGTGAATCCGGCTGCGGACGCGCCGTTAGGCATCGTTGCTATTACCTCTGATAAAGGACTATTAGGCGGCCTGAACCACCGTGTGATGATGGCGGCATTCGGTCATATGGAGGGCCCCAAGAACCAGTTGATCATTGTCGGTCAGGAAGGACAGAAATTTTGCCAGGGCTTAAATGTTTTCTTTAAAGGATTTACGGCCGGAGAAGATGAGGAACGTTATCTCAGGGCTTTGCAGCTCAGGGATCATATCATCAATGAGGTCAGCAGCGGCCACATAGGCCCGGTCAAGGTGATCTACCCTTATGCGTCGTCCATCCAGATCCAGAAAGTCATGGAGATGGACTTGCTGCCGTGCACAAAATGGCCGCGGGGTGATGGAAAACAATGGAACGATCCATTGGACGAAGATGTCCTTTTTGAGTCTTATCCGTCGCATTTGGTTGAATATCTGGTTTATCTTTTAATGGCGCAGAAGTTCTTTGAGATCCTGCAGTTCGCCCGCCTCGCGGAATTCGCGGCGCGGACAACGCATCTTGAAGAAAGTTCCGATAAAATAAAAGAAATCGACAAAAAACTACAACGCAAGTATTTCCGCGCGCGGCATGAAATCATAGACCAGCAGATGCGCGAATTATTTGCGGCGAGGGCTTTATATGCCGGGCAAAGCGGATAAAAAAAGCGGTCATATCATTGCCGTGCAGGGGCCGGTCGTTGACGTCCAATGCTTAAGCGCGGACGATGTCCCGAATATCCACAGCGTGCTGCGCACAAAAACGGTGGATGACCGGGAAGTCATCCTTGAGGTGGCGGAACATCAAGCGGGCAATATCGCGCGTTGTATATCCATCAACTCGACGTTGAATCTGCAGTATAAAACCCCTGTCTATTTTCATGGGACGTCCATCGAGATCCCTGCCGGCGAAGATCTTTTCTCGCGCATCATCAATGTCATGGGCGAACCTATTGATCAAAAAGGGCCGACCACGGTTAGAGAGACGTTCCCGATCCGCAGCATTGTGACCAAGCATCAGGTGCGCAGTGTCCGTAAAGGGACGAAACAATATGAAAGGTTTGAAACAGGCATCAAAATGATAGATTTATTGTTTCCTTTGCTCAAGGGGAGCAAGACCGGCGTTCTGGGCGGCGCGGGATTGGGGAAAACCGTCATTGTCCTTGAGATGATCTATCAAATGATCAACAAGCACAAAGGGACTTGTGTCTTCTCGGGGGTCGGCGAGCGCGTGCGCGAAGGAAACGAGCTGTACCATGAACTTTCGGTCGGCGATATCCTCTCGCGGATGGTCATTACGTTCGGGCAGATGAACGAACCGCCGGGCGCCCGCTTCGGGGCGGCCATGACGGGAATCACGATTGCTGAATCCCTTCAAAGAAAAAATAAGGATGTCCTCCTTTTTTTGGATAATATCTACCGTTATATCCAGGCGGGGTCGGAAATCTCAACTCTCCTTGGGCGCGTTCCTTCCGAAACCGGTTACCAGCCCACCCTGGTTTCTGAGGCGAGTGAATTCCATGAAAGGATCCGTTCGGACCGGGAAGAGGGGGGGTCGATCACGGCCATTGAAACGGTCTATGTGCCTGCGGATGACCTGACAGACCCGGCGGTTGTGGCAATCTTCAGTTTCCTGGATTCAATCCTTGTCCTTTCGCGCGAGCGGATCCAGCTTGGGCTTTACCCGGCGATTGACCCGCTTCAGTCATCGTGCTCGAACCTGGACCCGGATATTGTCGGGCAGCGCCATTATGACGCGGCCCAGGCCGCGATCCGCATGTTCCAGAAATATGACGAGTTAAAACGCGTGGTCCTGGTGGTCGGGGTGGATGAGCTTTCCCAAGCCGACCGGACCATTTATGAGCGCGCGCGCAAGCTCCAAAACTTTTTCACGCAGCCGTTTTGCGTCGCTGAGACATATACGGGGAAAAAAGGCGCCTATGTGACTATTGAAGATACGATTGACGGGTGCGAGCGCATCATGTCCGGCCGGGTCGACCATATCCCGGAGGAAAAATTTTATATGACAGGAGTGTTGCCATAAGAGTATCGTCAAAAGTCAAGTTGACAGATAGGATAAGGTTTGTTGATGTTGGATAAGGTTGGAAAGGTTATAAAGGTTACCGTTGATAGGTTGACATAGGTTACAAAAGGTTAGAAATCTAAAGTAACATTAGGTAACCTAAAAGAGTCTTTAAACCGTAACGATTCCAACCTCAATAACATTATCCAACATTTCTAACCTAAATGATGTCATAGCACATTCTTTGGAGGTTGCATTTTTCAGTTTCATTGGCAAAGAGGAGATACAGCGATGAGAAAAAAGGGGAAATATTTGGGTGAACTTCTGGTCAGCAAAGGCTTTATCACGGACAGCCAGCTTCAGATGGTGATCCAGGAGCAGATGCGCAACAAGAAATTTATCGGCGAGATGCTGATTGAAAAAGGCATGATTACCGACGACGAGCTCTTGAAAGTGCTTGCTGATCAATTTGAGATCGAACCGATCCGCCTTAAGAACGTGGAAATTGACTGGGATGTGGCCTCGTCGTTTCCCCCCTCCATGATCACGGACTATAAATGCCTCCCGATCAAGGCCGATGAAGAAACGGTCACTTTGGTGATCTCCAATCCTTTGGACGTGTGGGTCCTGGAGAAGGCGGAGAAAGAAGCGGCGCCCCGCAAACTGAAGGTGGTTTTGACCACGAGCCAGGACATGAACGAGGCGATCAAGGAATATCAGAGGCGCTCCATACGCAACATGATGAAAAGATGGAAGAAAGACTAAATGGCGAAAAATATCGATAAATTATTGGCTAATATATTGGTCGACAAAGGGATGATCAGTCCGGAGAAAATCGATGACATGGTCAAGGAAGCCGAGCTATCCAGCCGGCCGTTTTCCGCAATCCTTGCCGAACAGGGCTTGGCTGAGGAAGGCAAGATCTTGGAGATTCTGTCCCAGGAATTGAAACTGCCCTTGATCAACTTAAGGGAGACCCCGATCGAGAAATCCATTACGGAGATGATCCCGCTTAAATTCACCTCCTATTATAAGTTTATGCCCGTAAAGATAGAAAACCGCGTATTGACGATTGCGGTGGCGTATCCTTTGGACGTGAAGACGCAGGATGAGATCCGCACCCAGCTCGGCTATGAGGTGCAGATGGCCCTCGCTTATGAAGGCGATATCCATGAAATGCTTAAGACCCATTACGGGTTAGCGGCCGATACGATCAACAAGATCATCTCAAAGACCCCGCGCAAGCAAATGGAAGAGGCAAGGGCCGAAGCGGAGGTCGAGGATATCGAGAAGCTCGCTGAGGAGGAATCGGTCACAAAACTGGTCAATCAGATCATTATTGAGGCCTATAAGAGGCGGGCAACAGATATCCATATTGAACCTTACCGCGGGAAGGTGAGGTTGCGTTACCGCATCGACGGGGTCCTTCATAACGCGCCGGTGCCGCCGGAGATGACCCATTTTTACAGCTCGATTTTGTCGCGCATGAAAATCATATCTAACCTGAATATTATTGAGCGCCGGCTCCCGCAGGACGGCCGGGCAACGGTCAAGGTGCAGGACCAGGTGATTGACTTGAGGATTTCTTCGGTCCCGACGCCATACGCCGAGAGCTTGGTGATCCGGCTTCTGCCGTCTAAGATGACCTTTGACTTGGAGAAGCTCGGCCTTTCGAAAAACGACCTGAAGATTTTTGCGGAACTCGTCAAGAAGCCCCACGGGATCATTTTTGTCACGGGCCCGACGGGCAGCGGGAAGTCCACCACGCTCTACACGTGTTTAAGCCAGCTGAACAAGGACAAGACCAAGATCGTGACGATCGAGGACCCCATCGAATACGAGATGGAAGGGGTCACGCAAATGCAGGTTCTGCCGGAGATCGGATTGGACTTCGCGATGGGCTTGCGCAGCATGCTGCGGCATGACCCTGACGTCATCATGATCGGGGAGGTGCGCGACCACGAAACGGCGGAAATTGCCATCCGCGTCGCCTTGACCGGCCACCTTGTCTTTTCGACCTTGCATACCAATGACGCGGCCAGCGGGGTCGTGCGGCTTATTGATATCGGCCTGGAACCGTATCTTGTGGCGACAAGTGTCGAGGCCTTTATTGCCCAGCGTCTGGTGCGTTCCATTTGTCCGGATTGCAAAGTGGAAGATACCGGACAGCCTGAAGAAATCAAGGAGCAGATTGCCAAGGACCTGGGCTTGAGGACGACGTATAAGATCAAGTTGTACAAAGGGAAGGGATGCAAAAAGTGCAATTCAACCGGTTTCTTCGGGCGGACGGCCATTTATGAAATTTTGCTGGTTGATAACGTCATTCAAGAACTGATCTTGCGCAGGGCATCATCCGATGAGATCAAAAATGTCGCGATACAGCGGGGGATGCATACGCTGCGGCAAGACGGATGGAGCAAGGTGCTTGATGGGATCACGACACCCGAAGAGGTCATGAATCTAACGGAGACGGAAGATAAACAGCAACACAAACCGTCTTCCATTGTTGTAAAAACCGAGGCCGAAGTTGAGGTCCCTCAAAAAGAACCCGCGCCTGAAACAGGACCCAAGCCGGCCAAAAAGAATAGAAGAGTCTATGCCCGGCTGAACACTAAAGTGAATATCAGTTATAAGATCGTCAATGTTAAGAGCAAAAGTTTAGGCCCCAAGGACCTGAAGGAACAATACGGCACGACGGAAGGGATCAGTGCGGGGGGGCTGCAGTTCGTGTCCAATGAAGCGATCTCTTTAGGATCGATCCTTGAGCTGAAGATCGACCTTCCGGATGCTGATAAGTCCATCGTGTGTTTGGCCAGGGTATTGAGGGTCGAACTGAGAGATGAAGAGACGCAGGCCAAAATCGGTTTCTATATTTCCGTTTGTTTCCTGGACATTTCAAGCGCTGAGCGGGCGAGATTAAATAAGTATGTGGAGGAGGAGCTGATCTGATTTAAGTTAACGGGTTACGAGTTAACGAGTTTCGAGTTTGGAAGTGCGCCGGGAGAACTCACCAACTCGTAACTGGTCAACTGGTCAACTGGTCAACATATGTTGTCTAGATGGGAAGATAAAAATGCCGCAATTCAAATACCGCGCCAAGGATGGCACGAAAAATATTGAAAGTACCATCGAGGCCCAAACAAGGGAAGAAGCCATTGGGAAGATCAATGACATGGGCTATTTGCCTGTCCGCGTCGAGCTCAAGGATGATCAACAGCAGGAACAAAGAGCCGCTTCACGCCATATTTTTGCGCCAAGGGTCAGGGCCAAAGACGTCACCATCTTCAGCCGGCAGCTGGCCAGTTTTGTCAAGTCAGGGGTCCCGATCCTGCGGGGCCTTTCCATTATTTCCGAGCAAGCCGAAAATCCCGCTTTCCGCAGGGTTCTCGATGAGATCCGTAACGAGATCAAAGAGGGGGCCTCTTTTTCATTGACATTAAAGAAATATCCGAGAATTTTCTCTCCGCTTTATATCGCGATGGTCAACAGCGGCGAGAGCAGCGGCAACCTGCACGAAGTCCTGTCGAAGATCGCGGATTACCGGCAAAAACAGGAAGCCGTTGTCAGCCGCGTGCGCAGCGCTCTGGCCTATCCGGTGTTAATGACCCTTGTCGGCTGCGGAACAATATTTTTTATGCTGACCTTTGTGATTCCGCGGCTGATGCGCATTTTCACCCGCATGGAACAGGAACTGCCCATGCCGACGAAAATCCTGTTAAACGTCAGCTCCACCTTGCAGCACGGATGGATGTGGATACTGTTAGGATTGGCTGTGGTCATTATCTTGTTTAAGCAAGGTTCGAGGACAAAGGCCCAGAAGTCTTTCATCAGCCAATTGAAACTGCGCTTGCCTATCCTCGGCCCATTATATTATAAGAGCGAATTGGCGCAGTTCAGCCGGACCATGGAGCTTTTAATCAAGAGCAGCATCCCGATTTTAAAGGCGATCAAGGTGGCTGTCCCGATCTTGGATAATGTTGTGATCCAGGAAGAGCTCATGAACAGCTATAAAGACCTCGAAGAAGGGAGCTCTTTTGGAAAGAGCCTGGCGCAGTCGAAAGTGTTTCCCACCTTTATGACCAGTTTGATTATCGTCGGAGAGGAATCCGGAAGGCTCGATGAGGCCTTGGGGGAAATCGCTTCAGCCTATGAGCGCGACACGGATGAAGCCGTGAGGGTCATGACTTCGCTCTTGGAGCCGGTCCTGATCCTTGTGATGGGGCTGATTGTCGGTTCGATCGTTATTGCGATGCTGCTGCCGATCTTTGAGATCAACATGATGGCTGGCTAGTCGTTGGCAGCGTATTTGGAAGATGGAAAATTGAAGATGGAGGATTGAAGGCAGAAAACTGCGCAGTGAAAATTGAAGATAGAGAATGGAAGAATGAGCATAGAAAACGGAAGACGGAAAATACAAAGTTGCACTGAAATAGGATCGCCTATCGGAAAGAAGACAGGAACGTTTGATATTTTTTTTATGAAAAACGGACCGGTCAAGCATTTTTTCTTTATCGCAGCGTTTTTCATTCTATTTTCCATTTTCCATTTTCCATTTTCCGTTAGTTTTGTACAAGCGCAGGAATGGCAGGAGATGAAGAGCGAACACTTTATCGTATATTATATCGGCGAACAGGATTTCGCGAAGGATGTGCTGCGCCAGTCTGAAATTTATTACAAGAGAATTGCCAATGAGCTTGGGTACCAGCGTTATTCGGGATTTTGGACATGGGACCATCGGGTCAAAATTTATATTTATCCGGATAAGGAGACATTTATAAAAGAAACCGGCCAGCCCCAATGGTCGGAAGGCGTGGCAAAATATTATGAGAAAATCATTGCGAGTTACGCCTGGAGCGAGGGGTTCTTAAAGATGCTTCTCCCGCATGAGATGACGCATCTAATTTTCAGGGATTATGTCGGTTTTAAAGGGGAAGTCCCTTTATGGCTGGATGAGGGTGTCGCCCAATGGATGGAGCCGCACAAACGGGAAAGCATCAGGCTGATTATCAAACAACTGGCGAAAACCGGCGGGCTCCTTTCCTTAAACCAAATGATGAGATTGGATGTGCGCCGAAGCGCAGATCCTAACCTTGTCCAACTTTATTATGTTCAGGCGGTCTCGCTGGTCGGATTTCTCATTACGGAATATAACGCGTCAAAGTTCACAGATTTCTGCCGGCAATTGCGCGACGGAAAAACAGTGGAAGACGCTTTGAGATTTTCATATCCGATTTCGATACGGAGCGTCGATGAGTTGGAGGCAAAGTGGAAAAAACATATCATGGAGGGAGAATAATGAAAGATAACCGAAACGGTTTTACTCTGATCGAACTCATGCTCGTTGTCATTATTATCGGGGCATTGTCGGCCATGGTCTTGCCCAGGATGGTCGGCCGTTCGGAACAGGCCAGGGAAAGCGCGACCAGGGCGGATATCAAGGCGAACATCGCGACGGCCTTGAAATTGTATGAGCTGGATAACGGCACGTTCCCGACCACGGAAGAAGGGTTGGAGGCCCTGCTGAGCCAGCCGTCTTCGGCGCAAAGTTGGAACGGCCCTTACCTGGAATCCAAGCCCATCGATTCGTGGGGACGGGCGTATCAGTATGAATCGCCGGGGACGCATCGTAAGCGGGATTATGACTTGTATTCCTTGGGGAAGGACGGCAAGCAAAGCAACGATGATATTACGAATTGGGAGTAGGAGGATCATCATGAACCCGAAGGATAAAGGGATCTGCAGACTTTTGGGAGTTGTCCCTCTGTGGAGTTTCCTCCTGTTCTTGGCGCTGCCAAGTTCTTGTTTTGCCCAGAACACGAAGAAAGTGGATCGACTGAATTTTCAGCTTCCTGAAGATTGGCCCGTTGTCAAACGCGGCGGCCTTGTGACTCCCGTTCCGACGGAAGAATACGTTTCGATGAAGTTCAAAGACATCGAAAAAGAGTTCCAAGCGGTCCGGGATGACTTCTCGAAGGGATTGAGCGGGTTTCAATCAGACTTAAAAAGTCTTGAGAAAAATCTTTCGGAGGAAATCAAGAAAAATCAGGCCGAGAATGCGGCCCAGGCAGAAACCGTCGGGAATTTAATAAATGTCTTATCAGACATGGAATCGATGAAAAGCGAAGTTGGACGTCTGGACCGGAAGATCACCGACAATCTCATGGAGGTACAGGCCTCGTTTGAGCAGATGAACCTGAAAATCGAGTCTCTCAAGGAAGATCTGGCGGACATCCAGACCCAGTTGTATAAGTTGGATGAAAAGGTTGACTATATCCAGGAAAAACAAGGCGGTTCTTATTAGACAAACATCCTATGCGACGAACAATGCCCATTTTAAAAAGTTCAAGAGGATTCACGCTGGTTGAGCTGATGATAACCGTCGCGGTCTTGGCGTTCGGCATTGTTTCGATCTATGAGGCCCTGTTCATTTCGATGGATACATACGGGTTTTATGCCAGCTATTTGGATACCCAGGATTGGTTTGATCAAGAAATTCTGGAGATCCAGGACCAGTTAACGCAGAAAGGGTCGTTGGAAACGAAGAACTTGTCAGGACGGATCGTCCGCGGCCGCAGGACGTTTGATTGGTCTGTGATGATCAGTCCGGTTGATGAAGATTTGGGATTGTATAAGATCGATGCCACCCTTTCCTGGAAGCAGGGAAGCCGAAACGCCAGTGTTTCCCGAGCGGCTTATCTGTTGTCGCCCCATCTCAAAGAATATAATGAAGAAAATTTCGTCTAGAATTGGGTTCACGCTGGTGGAACTGCTGCTGGTGGCCGCGATGTTGGCGGCCGTTGGCATGGCTGTTTATGGGGCTTTTGTCAGGGGGATCAGTATCTGGCAACGCGTTTCCCAACCGGCTAACACGGAAAATGTCGGGGTATTCTTCAAGAATATATCTTATGACCTGCGCAACAGCTTTAAGATGGCAAGCCTGAAATTCCATGGAGAGGAGGCGCGCATCAGTTTTCCCACAAGGATCGAACATCATCAAAATGAGGGGGCGGAAGATTCTATCGGCCTCGTCACCTATTCATTTAAACGCAGGGATAAAGCATTGTACAAGTCCCAAGCGGATTACAGTACCGCCTATCTTAAAAAACCCGGTGATGAACGGATGATTGCTGATGGCATCAGTTCCTTACAATTCGAGTATTATGTCTATGACGCCGAGAGGAAGAAGTACTCGTGGGTGACGAACTGGCAGGACCGCGATTCGTCCTTCGGGGTGGAGGTTGAGAAAAATCTGCCGCTGATTGTGGATATTGAAGTCGGTGTTCCCAGTGACGGGAAAGAGCAGATTTTCAAGAAATCGGTGTTCATACCATCGGCTTGTTGCTGGCCGTTTATCGATGATGAAGAAAATGAATAACGACAAACGACGCGGAAGCACGATGGTCATCGCCTTATGGGCCTTGTTGACCCTAGTTGTCTTCGCGGTCCAGTTGGGCAGCATCGTCCGCCAGAAGGTCACGCTTGTCCACCGGTTGAACGACCGCGATACCCGCTTTTTGGTCGCTGAAGCCGGGATAAAGCAAGCCATTGTCCAGCTGCGTAAAGAGGACGCGATTTTTGAAGCGGATTACCTGGGCGAACGGTGGAGTCACCAGCCGGATACTTTTGAAAAGATAGCCGTTGGCCAGGGGGCCTTCACGGTTAGTTATCAATTACGGGAGGGGGAAAGTTCCGTGGTTATGTACGGAATGCAGGATGAGGAAAGTAAGATCAATTTGAACAAGGCGGATGTTGAAATCATGACGAGGCTGCTGGAAATAGCGGCTAATCTGTCTCATTGGGACGCGCAGGAACTCGCCTATTGTATCATCGACTGGCGGGACGCAGATTCGTTCTTTCAGCACCCGCAATACGGCGCGGAAGATTCCGATTACAGAAGCCAAGAGAGTTCCTATGAGGCTAAAGACTTTAACTTTGAGGTGATGGAAGAGCTGTTGTTGGTCCATAAAATGGATCAAGAAATCTTTGATAAACTGAAATACTTTGTTACTATTTATGGAGAGGGGAAAGTGAATATCAACACGGCCCCAAAGGAAGCGCTTTTGGCGTTGGGCTTAAACTCGCGCCTTGTGGAAGACATCCTTTCTTTCCGGAGGGGCGCCGATATGATATCTGCGACCAGTGATGACGAAATATTCTTGCAGACAGCGACGATAGTCCCCAGGTTAAGCCAGCTTTATGATCTGAGCCCGAGCGACATATCGGATTTGAGCAATTTGGTGGCGGAAGGGAAATTCACGGTGAAGTCCGAAAACTTCATGATCCATAGCGTCGGCCAGCTGGATACTAAGAAAGGGCAGACAACGATTGTCGCGGTTGCTGACCGCACCGGGCGAATCAAATATTGGCGGGAAGAGATCTGATGTAAGATATTAAAAGTAATAAAAAACCGTTTAACGCGAATATTCGCGCCGAAATTTTCATGAGATTCAATTTATAACTTCAATTAAAACGGATATTTTCAATGCGGGTTTTTCCTCATATCGGCATCAAAGACATCATCTGCGTCAGCCTGAGCGGCGATAACCTGAAGCTTGCTTATGCGAAGATCTCACCCACCAGGAAAGAACTGGTCGATCTGGTCAGCTATGAAATCCAAGGGCTTAGCGATGAGGAGATCAGCAAGTCTGTCCGTTCGTCCTTGAACAGCCTGAAACTGAACGCGCCGGAGGTGATTGTTACCGTTCCGTCCCATGCCACGATTGCCAAGAATATCGAAATCCCTTCCCTGGACCCCAATGAGATCAGGGAAATTGTTGACCTTCAGGCCGGGAGGCACACACCCTATTCCCGAGAGGAAATCGTTATTGATTATATCAATATCGGGGCCTATCGGGAGAACTATACAAAAATTCTTCTGGTGATCGTGACCTTAAGCGTCATACGGAGGCAGATTGATATCCTTGAAAAAGCCGGCTTAAGAATCGAAAAAGTATTTTTCGCCCCCGAGCTGATCGCGCGTTACGCGTCACATCTATTGAAAGGAGGGCAGGCAGATGCCGTGCGGACGGTCATCCATGTGGATGCCAATTTCACTGATTTCATAAACGTGTGCAAAGGCGAGGTGATTTTTGTCCGGAGCATACCGATCGGAAAACAGCACCTTTCCACCGAGCAAGACCGGTATGAGGCCCGCTTTATTGATGAGGTGAAAAAATCCCTGGAAACCTATCAAAGTGAAGATATTGCCTCCATGCCGGAGGAAATTATTTTAACAGGCGCGATCAGGGAAGAGGGTGAGCTGCAAGAGTTGCTTGGAAAGATGTTCTATGTGCCCGTCAAGTTCCTTCCTTATCTTGAGCATGCCCCTTTGTCATCCGGGGAACTTAAGAAAAGCCTTTCCGCCGGGCAAGATTCCTTCTTAGATGTGGCCGCCCCTCTCCTGATTACGTCACGGCTCAATATCAATCTAATTCCGGAAGAGATAAAACTGAGGAAAAAGTTTGAGGAAAAAAGCAAGGACCTGGTCACAGCGGGGGTCTATATCATGACCATCCTGGCGGTCCTTTGCCTGATCTTGATAGGGGAGATCTTTTTCAGGGCGACGTATCTGAAGAACCTGACCGACAAATACGATCCGGTCATCCAGTCGTCCAAGAATCTGGAAAAAAGTTTTTCGCAGATACGCCTGATCAAGAGAGAGTTGAAGGACCGTTATATCTCTCTTGAAGTCCTCTTTGAATTGTACAATCTCATCCCGATCGATATTCAGTTAAACGGGATCAAATACAGCTCTCAGGGAAGATTCTCTATTGAAGGCAACTCCCGCACGATGGGGACGGTCTTCTCGTTTATCGGGGATATGGAAGAGTCAAAATTCTTTAAGAACGTTGAGTCCAAGCGGACGACCAAACGCAAAGAGGGGAATGAGGAGATTGTTGATTTTGAGATCGTCTGCACGCTGGATAGCGAGTGGGGGGTGACAGAATAATGCCGGTCAAATTCATCGTATCGTATATCTCGAAATTATCGAAAAGGGAACGCACAATTTTTTATATAACGGCGATTGTGGCCGGTTTGGTCCTTTTGGACCGTCTCATTTTAGCGCCGATCCTCTCCAAGATCCATGAGCTCAATGAGACCATTACCCTGCAAGAGCAGGCGATTGAGCAGAGCCTGCTCGTTGTCATGCAGGAAGACAGGGTCAAGGAAGAGAGCAAACTGTACGCCCCGTATTTAAGCAAGCCGGAGGGAGAGGAAAAGGAGGTCACGGCTTTTTTAAAAGAAATAGAGAACATCGCCAAGCAATCTTCGGTCTATCTGGTGGATATTAAGCCGGCCGGCAAAGATGTCGATGGCGTTGCGACGAGACATTATGCCAAACTGAACTATGAAGCCCAGATGGAGCAAGTCTTCAATTTCTTCCATAGCATAACGAGCGCGGGCCAGCTGCTTAAGATTGAGTCATACGACATCAGGCCGAAAACAGAAGGGGGCAGTATTGTGACCTGCAGCGTTTCGGTCTCAAAAACAATCATCCCTGAGTAGGAAGCGACCGAGAGAGGAAGGATCTTTGAGTTTTGTTCTGCTTTTCATCATAGGGCTGGGGACAGGGCTTTCCGGAGCCATGATCCCCGGCCCTTTGTTTTTGTTTACGGTTTCCGAATCTTTGAAAAAAGACGCAACCGTAGGATTGCGCATCGCGGTCGGGCATATTATGATCGAGGCCCTTTTTGTTGTGATGATTTTTTTAGGCTTTAAGAGTATGTTGACGTCGCAAGGGTTCATGCATTTGATCTCCGGATTGGGCGGTGTCGCGTTAATCGGTATGGGCATCATCCTTCTTTACGGGGCCGCGCAGATGAGCCTTCAAGTAGAAAAGGGGGTCGAATTTGATTATGGGGCTGTGATCGGAGGGGCTTTTTTCAGTATTATCAGCCCGGGATTCCTGATTTGGTGGTCAACGATCGGTCTTTCGGTTGTCTTGAAATCCCTTCTTTTCGGCTTGCTTGGGCTTGCGACGGTGGCTCTTGGGCATTGGATGGCTGACATTGGCTGGCATTGGTTTGTTTCCTATTATATCCATAAAAAGATGGATTATATGGATGACCGGCTTTACCGGAATATCGTACGGCTGCTTGCTTTCGGATTGGTTGCGGCAGGGGTCTATTTCTGTTACAGTTTTATTATCTAAGGAGGATCTGAACCATCACACCCCGGGAGTGTGATTATTATCACACTCCCGGGGTGTGATTTTAAAGGTCTATGGCTTGGGCTTCATCTTGGCTTGGAGCCTCAGGACAGGGTCAAGCAACTGCTCCAGTTGGGTGAGGGACCCGCTCTTAGGGAAAAACCCGGCAATATTCAAGTCCTGAAGAACGGAAATTTGTTCAATGGCGGCGGTAATCATGATGACGGGTAAGGTCTGGTGTTTTGCCCGGATTTTTCTTAGTGTTTCGATGCCGTCCATAACGGGCATATTGATATCAAGAAGAACAATATCGGGGATGTCTTCATCGATAGATTGAAGGGCTTGCTGGCCGTTTACGGCCATCTGCACATCATACCCTTTGGATTCCAGCCAAAACGCGATAGGCTCTATAAAATCGCTCTCGTCATCGACAAGGAGAATTTTAAATTTTTTGTCCATGGCCTGTCCTGTTGATGGTTGACGTATTGTACACCAAAGTTATCCACAAAACAAACTATTTAGGAACTGATCCTGCCGTAAGGTTCATCGAAAGAAAGAAGGTGAATGTGGTCCCTTTGCCTTCCTCGCTCTCGACATCGATTTTACCGCCGTGCAGTTCAACGAGCTCTTGGGCGATCGTCAACCCTAACCCTGTTCCGCTTTTCTCGCCGGCCGAACGGTTTTTCGCCTGTTGGAACTTTCCGAAGATCTTAGGCAAATCGTCTTTGGCAATGCCCACGCCCGTGTCTTTGACCGATAGGACCATTCTGTCCTTCGCTTCGGACAATCCCGCCGTCACCGTGATGGTGCCTTCCTTTGGCGTGAATTTAATCGCATTACCGATAATGTTCATCAGGATTTGGATCACACGGTCGGGATCCACATTGATTTCAGGCAGGTTCGGTTCTATGTTTTTAACGAGGCTGATGCCCTTGTTTTTAACCCAGGTATCGACCGTTTCGCACACATCGTTAATGACGGTCGTCATAGCGGTCGGTTTCAGATTCAGTTCCATTTTTTTGGCTTCTAATTTCGCGAGATCAAGGATGTCGTCCACCAGAGCGCTGAGGCGGTCCAGGTTGCGCTTGGCGTTGGAAAGGAATTTCTGCTGGGGCTCGGTGAGCTCTCCCGCCGTTCCTTCCAAAATGACGGAAATGGATTGCTTGATGGCCCCGATCGGGTTGCGCAATTCGTGAGTGACATTTGAGAGGAACTGGGTCTTCATCGCGTCCAGCTCTTTTTGTTTGGTGATGTCATTGAGGACCGTCACCATACCGACGGTCTGGCCGTTTTCGTCCTCAATGACGGCGCTGCTGGAGCGCAGGATCTTTTTCGTGTCTTCATTGCTTTCGATCTCAATGTCCGTCTCCCCATCAAGGGACGTTGATTTTACTAAGGAGAACAGCTGTTCTTCCCTGGCCCCTTCGGTCAGCCGACGGCCGATCTTAGCCTCTTTTTTTGTGTCCAGAAGCTTTTCGGCCGCGGGGTTCATCAACAACACCTCGCCTTTATTGTTGACGACGACAACGCCGGCGGCAACGCTGCGGACAATGGCCTCGGTCTGCTTTTTTTCCGTGAGCGTCTTTTTGAACTTTTTCTGGGCCTCGGCGGCGACGCGGCTCTTCTCTTCGACAAGTTTCCCGTATTTCTCGGTCAGTTCCTGTTTGACGACGGTGACTTTTTCTTCGACTTTTTCTTCCAGGAGGCTGGAGATGGCCATGGCCGCCTTTTTCTGGCTTCTGGCGGAACCCGAAAGGTTTTTCAATTCCCTGAGGACTTCGTCCGGGTCAAGCTCTCCGCGGCCTTTGGCCTTGGTTGTAAATATCTTGCCTTTGGCTTGGCGGGTCTCGGCGGCAATACGCGTCAGTATAAGCCCGAAGACAATGCTGACAACAATGGTAATGATGAAGACGACCTGAGTGGATAATCCCGTGATGTTTTCCGCGCCAGCGGCCAATAACGGACGGGCGAAAAACAAGAACAGAAAGGTCATTACGAGGGGGATCTTAATTGCTTTATTCATGCTGTAAGCCGTCTAAAATTAAAAATAATTTTGTGAATAGTATCATTACTATCATAGTTTCCGATCAAAGACAAGACAATTCAAAGAAACTTCCAAGTTTCCATAGTAGACATTGCTTTTGGAGCGGTTTTGTGATACATGAATTAAAAGGACAAGTCACTTAATTAGGAACGCATAACATGGGGTATAGAATGCCAAGACTCAAAAGCTAAATTCGAAACTCGAAATAAACATAAAACAAAAACCGAAACAGGTTATCCGGTATTTTGGGTTTAGAATTTGGGGATTATTTTGGATTTAGAGTTTAGGGTTTCGGGTTTACAGGAATTAACTGATTAATGGGCATTAACACTTAGTAAGGTTTTTCAAACCGGGAGACTACATGGTCAAGAAATGTATTACTTTATGTCTGTTCGTGATATCTGCCTTTGCCGGGAATTGCCAGGCGGCGCCTGCTTACGGGACGAAATTGCCCAAGAAAAATCAATTTCATTTCGGCGGGCAGACGCATTATGTCGGACAGCGGGATCTTGAGGATGAGAACGGGGAAATGAGCAGCCTGCAGCACTTTCTATTAATTTCCTACGGGATCACAGACTGGCTGTCGCTTGACCTTAAAGGCGGCGCGGGAGATATCCATCAAACGCCCGAGGGGGCCGATGGAATCAGCTATCCGGCGTATATGGCCGGCGGATATGGCTTCCGCTTGAAACTTTATGACCGGGAAAAGACAAAGGCTGTTTTCGGCTTCCAGCATATCAGCGTGCATCCGTACTCGGTGTTCATCGGCAATGTCAAAAACAAGGCCGTGATCGATGACTGGCAGCTCTCTTTTTTGGCTTCGAGGGACTTTAAGGTTGCCGCTCCTTATGCCGGGATGTACTGGTCGCGGATGGATTATATCCATTGGATTGAGGATGACCGCAACCGGGTCAAATCGGACTTGAATAAATGTATCGGACTTATCGCGGGGATGAACGTGCCCTTGCGCGAGAATGTGTGGCTGAATCTCGAAGGCCAGTTCTTGGATGTCCAGGCCCTTGCAGCTGGTATTAACTTTCATTTTTGAAACGTGAAACGGTGAACGTTGGACATGAGAGCTTGAAGCGATTTTCCCGAACCGGTTAGCCCGGACGTCGCACTTCTCGCGTTAAGAAGGAAGAGACCGTATTTTCAACGCAAGATTATGCGAAATCAACTTGCAGACGCCATTCTTGTAGTCCATAATAAACCGTAAGTTACGATGATCGATCAGGGAAGGGAGGCATCTTTTGATGAAGGCTTCCAAACGCAATGCGATATTACGCGTTAACCGATTCCAACAAAGGTTATTCTTCCCCGTGATTTTTGCCTTTGTGATCGGCTGTTGTGTCGCGTGGCTCAGCATCATGTATGCCCTTATCGGGAATTATCTTTTTGATCCCGTGCTCTATAGTTTCCAAGGCTTGATCCCCGCCCTTCTTGCCTTTGCGACGGCGTTGATGATCATCCTGATATTCTGGACATTGTATATTTCCGGCCGTTACCTTAGCGTGCATGAGCGCATTATCCATGAACTGGATAAAGTATTGGATGGAAAAGAAAACGGCCCGCTGAAAGTCAGAAACGGAGATGAGATGTTTGAGGAATTGGTCAAGCGGGTTAACGCCTTGATCGAAAAAGTACGGTAGTTTTTTCGTATTGCGGCTAGCACACAAGAGCACAAGAACACAAGAGCACAACCAGGCTGTGCGCATGTGCGCTTATGCTCCAAAATAAATCATGGCCCCACTAATTGTTAATTGATGGCTCAATCACCTTCTGGTCCCCCAAAATTAAACCGCAGGTTCCTTGTCCTCGCCCTTGTTTTAATCATTTTTGCCGGTGTTTGCGTCTATGCCAATTCGCTCGGCGGGCAGTTTGTTTGGGACGATGAAACGCTTGTTAAGGATAACCCGTACATTAAAAGCTGGAATTATTTGCCGAAGATCTTCACGAGCCGCCTGGGATCAGTCGTAAAAGAAGAAGGGGCTTTCTATCGCCCCATGCAGATATTCACTTACCTGATCGACTATTCTATCGGCCGGTTGAATGTCCTCGGATATCACATCGTAAGCATGGCCTGGCATATCCTTGCGGCCTTGAGCGTTTTCGGCCTTATCCAAATTCTTTTCAGGGATGGCAAACTTTCATTGTTGACGGCGCTACTGTTTGTCGTCCATCCGGTCCATACCGAAGCAGTCTCATATGTCGCTGGGCGGGCCGATTCTCTTGCCGCATTCTTTATGTTTTTTTCCTTCATCTTGTATCTTACGCATAGGGAAAAAGGAGGGGCTCTTGTTTTGACCGGAATGGCGGCCAGTTTTATTTTGGCGCTTTTATCAAAGGAATTAAGTTTGGTCCTGCCGATTTTGGTATTGTTTTACCACTATGTCTTTAAAAAGCCGATTGACAAGAAGGCCTTTATGATTTTAATAGGGATATTGGTCGGCTTCAGCTTGTGGCGGCTCTTAGTGATCGGAAGTTCAAGTGTTGCCGAAGGGGAGGCCCCGACTTTTTTCCAAAGGCTCCCTGGGGTCTTTATCTCGCTGGCGAGTTATTTCCGGCTTCTACTGCTGCCCTATGACCTGCACATGGAATACGGCGGATTATTGTTCCCGTACACCCAGCCGCAGATGTACGTGGGCGTTGTCTTGCTGGCCCTGATCTTTTTTTATGTGCTGGGCAGGAAAAACCGGGACCCGTTCCTTTTTTTCGCGGCTGGATGGTTCTTTATTGCTTTGCTGCCGTCCTCTAATCTCTTGTTTCCCATTAACGCCTACATGGCTGAGCATTGGCTTTACCTGCCGTCCGTGGGATTTTTTCTTGTCTTGGCGCGGTTCCTGCTTTCTCTCTATGCACAACCGAAGTCCAAAAGCCTCGCGGTCTCCATGATCGTCGGACTATTGGTGTTCTATTCTGTCCTGACAATCCGGCAGAACCGTTACTGGAGTAACGGGATCGATTTTTACAAGCGGGTCCTGCATTATGCCCCGGGGAGTTCACGGCTTTATAACAATCTTGCCAAGGCCTATCATGACGCCGGCAAGAATGAGGAACTGATCGAATTGCTCAGATCGGCGATCCAGCTGCAGCCGGACAATGCTTTAGCGCATAATAACCTCGGCAATGCCTATAAAGAGGCCGGCAATTTTGATGCCGCGGCGCGCTCTTATCTGGAAGCCATCAGGATCGATCCCACCCACGCCGGGCCTTATTACAATTTAAGCAGCCTTTACTCCGAGATGGAGGGCAAAGAGGACGAAGTCATCGCGCTATTACACAAGGCCATTGAGCTGAGCCCGCATTTCTCAAAGGCCTATAATAAATTGGGGCTTGTCTATCTTGAAAAAGGCGAGCTGGATAAAACGATTGAGCTATTGACCCGCTCCATGAACCTCAACCCGGACGATCCGGAAGTCTATCATAATTTCGGGTATGTGTATATCCAAGCCGGAGATAATAAAAAGGCGAAGGCGATGTATAAAAAGGCCTTGGAAGTCAATCCGTCCTACGCGCAAGTCTACCATGACCTTTCGATCATTTATTACAACGAGGGAGACTACCGCCTGGCGGTGGAATATTGCGACCGGGCCGTTGCGCTCGGCTATACTGATCCGATATTGATTGAACGGCTCAAGGCGTTTAGGTGATAAAGCGGTTACTTACGACGAAATTAAAATGATTAACAAGGGCACAAGCGCACAAGAGCACAAGTGCACAACCGGGTTGTGTTCATGCGCTTTTGTGTTCTTGTGCTCTTCGACCCAATCATGCGTCTTCATAATTCCAAAAAGAAAAAGCTGATCTTCTGTATTGTCGCAATCGTTTTAGCCGGTTTAGCGGTTTATGGCAATTCCTTAAACGGCCAGTTTGTCTGGGACGACAAGCAATTGATCCAGGACAACCCTACGATTAAGGACGGGGCAAAGGCCATTGGGTATATTTTCGCGCATAGTTTGAGGGCCTCTTCGGACGGATCGACAACATCCTTCCGCCCGTTGCAGGCCTTTTTTTATATGATGGATTATTCCGTTTGGCGCCTCAACGCTTTCGGGTATCATTTAACGAATGTTATTTTTCATATTCTCGCTGCGCTGGCAGTGTTTTGGCTAGGGCAGCTGCTTTTCGGTGATGTCCTTTTATCCTTCTGGATGGCGTTTCTTTTTGTCCTGCACCCGGTCCACACGGAAGCGGTGGCGTATATCTCCGGCCTGGCCGATCCCATGGTGGCGTTTTTTATGTGTTTAAGTTTCTGTCTGTACCTTAAAGGGGACAGCGCCCTTTTTCATAGAAATAGGGCGCTGTCCCCTTATTATGCTTATTATGTTCTTATGTGTCTCAGTTACCTTTGCGCGCTTTTATCGAGAGAGAACGGCCTTATTTTCCCGGCTTTGGTCCTTTTGTATCATTATTCGTTCAAGAAGCCTGTTTCCAAGAATCTGTTTATCGGCGTCGTTGTCACGTCTATTATTTATATCGTCTGGCGGGGGATCGTTTTTAAAGGCACCATTTCGGACATGCCGGTGCAGACGACGTTATGGCAGAGGACGCCCGGGATGTTTGTGGCCCTGGCGAACTATATCAGGCTCTTGCTTGTGCCGTTCAATTTGCACATGGAATACGGCGGGCTTTTGTTTTACTGGAACGAACCGAAAATCTATGTGGGAATGGCCCTTTTTATCGGCGGGCTTATTTGGATATACAGGAATAGGCGGGATTCGCTTAAGTTTTTCGCCATGGGCTGGTTCTTGGTCGCCTTGATTCCCCTGTCGAACATTTACGCCCTTAACGCGTATATGGCCGAACATTGGCTTTATATGCCGTCAATAGGATTCTTTTTGCTGGCGGCGCATGGGATTGTTTCTCTTTACCGGAAGCAAGAGCATCGCATCTATGCCGTGATCGTCTGCGCCGGGCTGACGGTTTATTACGGCGGGATGACGATCTACCAAAATAGTTTCTGGCGAGACCCGGTCCGTTTTTACAAGCGCATGCTGGAATTCAATCCTGAAAGCGCCCGTCTATATACGAACCTGGTCAGCGAGTATATGAAAGCCGGCAAGGAAGGAGACTACCTTGAGCTGCTGGAAAAGGCCATTGAGATCGATCCGACCCAGGAAGTCATCTATAATAATTTGGGCATCGCGTACAATAAAATGGGGATGCCCGAAAAAGCGGTCGAAACTTATCAAAAAGCCATTGCCCTGCGCCCCGAGTACGGCCTGGCGTATTATAACGCGGGCATTATTTACGCGGATGTCCTTCACGACTTGGACAAGGCGGTTGAATTTCTGCAACAGGGTGTCAAGCGGGATTCATCCCTTTATCAGGGGTATCACAAGCTCGGCCTGATTTATCTGACGCGGAACCGGAGGGATGAGGCGCTGGCGATGTTAAAGAAGGCGGTTGAGATCAATCCGGACGCGTGGGAGGTTTACCGGAGTTTGGGGTATTGTTTTATGCTGCAAGGCGATGTCCAAAGGGCTATCGAGAATTACAAGAAGGCGTTCGAATTAAATCCTGGTTACACCGAGGTGTGCGGGGATTTGGCGATAGCTTATTATAGTCAAGGACAGTTTTCCATGGCGGTCGAATATTACGATAAAGCGGTAGCCATAGGTTACCAGAACCCTCAGTTAATGAAGGCCCTGCAGCCATATCGGTAAGCGCATCCCACTGCATTGGTTGGAATGGTTAAAAATCCGCATTTTTATTGGGAATATCTCTGGACAGCCTTTATAAAGTTTGATATAACTATGCCGAGATTCATCGGGAAAACCAGCCTATTAAAGCCTATAAATATACTCAATAATAATATTTATGGAATATTGTACTTATGCGGTTTTTTGAATTGGGCATAGGTCTGTCAAAAATTATTATTTTGCACCCAGGCAGTTGTTAGATGGGGTGCGTAAAATTTTACCAAGTTATGTTCGCTCGCGATTGCTCGCTCCATAACTTGAAAATTTTACGGGCCATTAGCTCATTTGGTAGAGCAACTGACTCTTAATCAGTGGGTGGCTGGTTCGATTCCAGCATGGCCCATCACTCTTTTTCCGGATGATATCAAGGGGAAAAAGAGTGTTACCCCGAGCATATATCGGATGACGTTGTGATGCGAGGGGTCAAAGAATATGTGGTATGTATATATTTTAAAATGCAATGACGGGTCTTATTATACTGGCATCTCGGCTGATATTGAACGAAGGATCAAGCAGCATAACGATGGAAAAGGTTCACGATATACAAAGCTGCGAAGGCCTCTTGTTTTAGTTTATGCCGAAAAATATCAATGCAAGCATGATGCGGAAAAGAGAGAAGTTGAGATTAAGAAGTTTGGCGTGAAAGGTAAAGAAAGACTGATTAAATATGGGAACAACAGCTGGTTTCCCTCGGGCCAGAACAGGGAGTAGAGAGACCCTCGGGACTTCGCTCCTCGGCCTGAAGGCCTCGGAGCTTGCGATTCCAGCATGGCCCATCACTCTTTTTCCGGATGATATCAAGGGGAAAAAGAGTGTTACCCCGGGCGACAGTCGGCAAACAAGCTGTTGCAAGGGGGCATAAGAAGAATATGTTTTGAATTAATCCAAAACACCCAAAGACAGGAGAGTACACATTGTCCCCCCAGAACATTGATGTTGATGCGCTAAAGAAAAAAGCCCTCCAGTACCGCAGAGATATCCTTAAAGTACTCCATTCGGCCCGATCAGGCCATCCCGGCGGGTCCCTTTCAGCTGTTGAGATCCTTATTACGTTATACGATTACAAGATGAACCATAGGCCTGAAGACCCCAACTGGGAAGACCGGGACCGGTTGATTATCTCCAAAGGGCATATCACGCCGGCTGTTTATGCCGCGCTGGCGGACCAGGGATATTTTCCAAAAGAAGAACTGGAAGGTTTCCGGAAATTCGGGAGCCGCCTGCAGGGCCACGTACACACCCTTGTCCCCGGCGTTGAATTCAACACCGGCTCTTTGGGCCATGGATTGTCTGTGGCAAACGGCATCGCCATGGGGGCAAGGTTGCTGAAAAAGAGTTTTAAGACGTACTGCCTTTTGGGGGATGGGGAAGTGCAGGAAGGCTCGGTCTGGGAGGCGGCCATGACGGCGGGGCATTATAAGCTTGATAATCTCTGCGCGATTATCGATTATAACAAGATCCAGGAAAATGGTTTGGTCAGCGAAATTAATGACATCGAGCCATTGGCTGATAAATGGAGGAGTTTTGGCTGGCATGTTGTCGAGGCGCACGGCCACCATTTCAAGAACCTCGCGGATGCCTTTGACCAGTTCGGGGCGGTCAAAGACAAGCCGTTCTTGATTATCGCCCATACGGTTAAGGGCAAGGGGATTTCCTTTATGGAAGGGGAGCGGAAGTGGCACGGAAAGGCGCCGAATGACGAAGAACTGGCAGCAGCGCTCGCGGAGTTAGAACAGCAAGAGGTTAATAGTGAATAGTTAATGGTGAATAGTAACCAAGAACGAGAAGATTGAAATATATGTTAAATGCTCGGATTTCACCAAAAACTATCGATTGACTGATACCATTAACCATTAACTATTTACCATTCACAATACGGGGGATTACTGAATGAGCGAGATGATTCCAACACGGGATGGATTTGGCAGAGAGCTTGTCGAGTTAAGCAAAGACAATGAAAAAATCGTTGTGGTTTCCGCTGACCTGGAAGATGCCACGCGCGCGGAATATTTTAAAGACGCGTATCCCGAACGGTTTTTCAACGTCGGGATCGCCGAGCAGGATATGGTCGGGATGGCGGCGGGCCTGAGCCTGCAGGGCTTCATCGTGTTCGTCAATTCTTTTGCCGTCTTCTTGACGAACCGCGCTTACGACATGATCCGTCTGGACGTTTGTTACAACAACGCGAATGTCAAGATGATCGCCTCTCACGCCGGCGTGACGGTCGGCGAAGACGGCGCTTCCGCCCAATGCCTGGAAGACTTTTCGCTGATGAGGATTCTGCCGAATTTGAAAGTCGTTTGTCCTGTCGACGCGACGGAAGCGCGCAAGGCCACGCGCGCGTTTGTCGAGGAGGTGGGGCCGATGTATATGCGCACGAGCCGCGCGGCGTTTCCGGTGATTACCAAAGAGGATGACCCGTTTGTGATCGGCAAGGCGAATGTTATGCGGGAGGGCGGCGATGCGACGATCATCGCCTGCGGGATCGAGGTTTCGGAAAGCCTGAAGGCGGCTGAAATCCTGGAGAAAGAAAAAATCAATGTCAAGGTTGTCAATATGCATACGATCAAGCCGATCGATACGGCATGCATCATCCAGTCCGCGAAAGAGACCGGCGCTATTGTGACGGCTGAAGAACATCAGATGATTGGGGGGCTGGGGAGCGCCGTGGCCGAGGTGGTGGTTAAAAACTGTCTTGTCCCGATGGCCATGGTTGGCGTCAATGACGAGTTCGGCCAATCGGGGACTCCGGATGAATTGTTAAAGGCATTTCACTTAAAAGACGTTGATATTGCGCAGGCGGTCCGTGATTGTCTGAAAAGAAAAAAGGGCAATACGAAGGTCCGCGAAGCGAAATGAGGGGGATCTGCGGTGGCTAAACCGAAAATGAAAGCGTTGGCGGAATATGGTCAGAGTATTTGGCTTGATTATATTGACCGGCCATTGCTGGAAACGGGAAAATTGAGATCGATGATCCAAGAAGGGTTGCGCGGGATGACGAGCAATCCCGCGATTTTCAATAATGCGATCGGCTCCAGTGCGGATTATGATGATCGGATCAAAGAGCTAAAAGGGGCAGGCAAAACGACCTTTGAGATTTATGATGAGCTGACCGTTAAGGACATCCAGGATGCCGCCGATCATTTTAAGGAGGTCTATTTTGCGACCAAAGGGCTGGACGGCCATGTCAGTCTTGAAATTGACCCTCAAATAGCGGATAAGGCCGAAGAGCAAGTCCAAGAAGGCCTGCGTTTATTTAAAAAAGTGAACCGGCCCAATGTCATGATCAAAGTCCCTTCAACGGCAGCGGGGATCTTTGTGACCGAGGAATTGATTGCCAAAGGGGTCAATGTCAATGCGACGCTGATTTTTTCCGTGCGGCAGTATGGGTGTGTTGTCAAAGCCTATTATAAGGGGTTAAAGCGGCGGGCGGGCGACGGCCTGGATTTGGGCGGGGTCCGTTCGGTCGCCAGTATTTTTGTCAGCCGCATCGACACGGCTGTCGATAAATTCATTGACGGGAAACTGGCTAAGGAAACGGATAACACGAAGAGAAAAAAGCTGCAGTCCCTTAAGGGAAAGGCGGCTGTGGCCAATTCAAGGATTATTTTTAAGACGTGGCAGGACCTGTCGGAAAGTGATGAGGCTAAGGCGTTGGGGAAAAAAGGCGCGAATGTCCAGCGCGTCCTGTGGGCTTCGACGGGAACCAAAAACCCGGATTACAGCGACATCAAATACGTGGCCGAATTGATCGCAGCCCCAACGGTCAACACGATCCCCGAGAAAACGCTTGCCGCCTTTCTTGATCACGGGTATGTCTATGACGCGTTTGATGATAACATTAAACCGGCGTTGGAGATCATTGAAGATTTAAAAGCCTTCGGGATTGATGTTGATGCCGTCTGTGATGACTTGCTGGCAAAGGGAGTTGCGGCTTTTAAGGATGCCTTTACGGATCTGTCGGCTTCGATTGAAAAAAAAGCGGCGGAATTGTTGCCGGTGAATGGTTGAAAGTGGACGTAGGGGCGGCCGGCCGGTCGCCTCTACTGGAATGTAATAATCATGATTGATGCGCCACAAAAACCAATGTCCCAGGATCGCAAAATCTTAATTTTTGAAAACACATATTCGCTGACGAATTACCTTGTCGATCAGTGGGTGGCGACCGCCAGGGAGTCGATCAGGCGCCATAACCGCTTTACGGTGGCCCTTTCGGGAGGCCGTTCGCCGATGGAATTCTACTGCAAGCTTTCCGCCTTGGAGGATTTCAGTATCTGGCAAAGGACGCATATTTTCCTGGGCGATGAGCGTTTCGTCAGGCAGGATGATGACAACAGCAATTTCAAGATGATCAAAGAGAACCTGTTGGATTACATCAGCATCCCGCCGGAGAATATCCATCCCATTGCGACGGACCAGAAAAATGTGGATATAGCGGCCGAAAGTTACAAGGACGAAATTGTCCGGTTTTTTGAATTCAGGGAGAACAATGCCCCTCGGTTTGACCTGATCTTGCTTGGGATCGGCACCGATGGGCATACCGCTTCGCTATTTCCCGATGATGAACGGGTCGATGATCCTGGGCGGCTGGTTCTGCCTGTTTCTCTGCCTCGTTTAAAGCATGAGAGGATCAGCCTGACATTACCGGTCATTAATAACGCGAGCTATTGTGTTGTCCTTGTGATCGGCTCGAGGAAGGCGGACATTATTAGCGAAATGATCGAAAGGAACCTTCAAGTTCCGGCGTCGAAAATCAATCCGGCAAACGGCCGGTTGATCTATCTGTTGGATAAAGAAGCTGCCCAGAAATTGCCTTATCGGGAATCGGGTTCACGCGAAGGCGAAGCGGTCTTGTATGAAGCCGGAAAAGAATGAAATTTTTGGTTGTTTGGAAACAACCATGATGCATGACCGTTAAGAGATAAGGCGAATTCGTAACGGAGGAAGAAATCCTACATGGATCCTTGGCGCAATATCGCACGGTTATCACAGAAAGAGATCCGCGATCTTCAAAACAAAAAGCTGGCTTCGTTTGTGAGGAACTACCTTTATCCTTTCAGCCCTTACTACAGGAAACTCTTTGACCAGCATAATATCGATCCCAAAAGCATCAGGACGGCAGACGACCTAAAACGGGTCCCGTTTACGTCGAAACGTGATTTCATCGCGCCCGATGAAAATCCTGAGAAATTCAGGGACTTCATCCTCCAGCCGACAAAAGAGACTATCCGGAAATATTGGCCGTTGGCTAAGACGGCAGGCATGGCGTTTGTTGGGGCAGCCCGGGGAAAAGAATATCTCCAGGACCAATTGGCGAGGGAATTCAGGCCTTCATTCATGACCTTTACGACGGGCACGACCGATAAGCCGATCCCGCACGTCTATAGTGAACATGATATGGGAAATTTGCGCACATCAGGTTCACGGATGCTCCATTTGTTTGATATCGCGGGTTCCGACCGGATCGTGAACATGTTTCCCTACGCGCCGCATCTGGCCTTTTGGCAGGTTGTCTTCGGCGGCCTGGACTCAAGCGTGCTCATTATGAGCACCGGCGGGGGCAGGACGCTGGGGACGGATGGAAATATCGCTGCGCTGTTGAAGGTGAACCCGGCGGTCTTGGTCGGCGTGCCGTGCTACATCTACCATGTCCTGCGCGAGGCCAGGAAGGGCAATTGCCGGATGGAATTCTTAAAGAAAGTGGTCCTTGGCGCCTCGAAGGTCAACGAAGGATTTAAGGCCAAGGTGGCCGAGCTTTTATACGGAATGGGGACAACGGATGTGTCGGTTATGGGGACTTACGGATTCACCGAGGCGCGGACGGCTTGGGGGGAATGCCCGACGGGTATCAATGTTTCAAGCGGGTACCATCTTTATCCGGACAAAGAGATTTTCGAGGTGATCGATCCCGAGACCGGCGAGGTCAAGCCCGAGGGCCAAGATGGGGAGCTTGTCTATTCCTCCATTGACGCGCGCGGCAGCGTGGTCCTGCGTTACCGGACGGGAGATTTTGTCAAGGGCGGGATCACGTATCAGCCGTGCCCTCATTGCGGGCGCAGCGTGCCGCGGATCGCGAGCGATATCACGCGGTTGTCCGATGTCAAAGATCTGCAGTTGTCGAAGATCAAAGGGTCTCTGGTCAACCTGAACAATTTTATGTCCATTCTCTCGGACATGGCGCCGGTTGACGAATGGCAGGTAGAGTTAAGGAAGAAAGATAACGACCCGTTTGAGGTCGATGAAGTGGTTGTTTATATCAGTAAACGGGCCGGGGCGGATGAGGCGCAGATCAAGGAAGAGATCAGAAAGAAGATGCTTTTGATGACGGAGATAACGCCCAATGAAGTGCATTTTATCGGGTTTAATGAGATGATTTCGCGGCTGCAATTAGAGACGGCCAATAAAACGAGGCGCATCGTTGATCTGAGGCCGAAGAGTTAACTTAACGCACAAGAGCAGAAGAACACAACAGCGCAAGAAGAAAACCTGGTTGTGCACTTGCGCTCTTGTGTCCGTATTTTCTAATAACCAGTCAGAGGGGTACAACATGGAACGAATAGCCATTGTGGATGGTGTCAGAACGCCATTGTGCAAAATGGGGACGGACTTTAACGATTTAGGTGCGGCTGATCTTGGGCGTATCGTAGCACGCGAAGTGATCGAGCGCACGGGGATTGATGTTAAAGAGATTGATGAGGTGATCTTCGGCAACGTCGGGCAGCCGTCGAACGCCTCGAACATCGGCCGTGTGATTTCGATCATGAGCGGTTTGCCGGACACAACGCCGGCCTATACCGTCCACCGCAATTGCGCCTCCGGCATTGATGCGGTTGTCCAGGCAGCGATGAAAATCAAACTTGAAGAGGGGGACTGCTATTTAGCCGGCGGGGCGGAATCCATGACGAATATTGAGGTCGAATTAATCAAGCCGATGCAGGATGAACTCATGGCCTTAACAAAGGCGAAGACAATGAAAGACCGGCTACGCATGATGATGAAATTCTACCCGAAATTTATAAATATTAATAAAAGTCTTCAGTACGGTTTGTGGATGGGATTAACGGACCCGACGTGCGGTCTGGGGATGGGGCACACGGCGGAGGTATTGGCCAAAGAATATGGTATCACGCGGGAAGAGCAGGACCAGTTTGCGATGGTGAGCCACCAAAAAGCGGTTGCGGCGCGGGAGATCCTCAAAGAGGAAATAGTTCCTGTCATTGCGCCGCCCAAATACAAAAAAGCGGTTGATGTGGACAATGGCCCGCGCGAAAGCCAGACCCTTGAGTCTTTGGCAAAGTTGAAGCCGGCTTTCGACAAGTACAACGGCACGGTGACCGCGGGAAACGCCAGCCAGATCAGCGACGGGGCTTGCGCGTTCTTAATCACTTCGGAAAAAAGAGCCAAAAAACTGGGTAAGGAGCCTCTAGGGTACATGAAGACTTACGCCTTTGCCGCTGTTGAGCCCCACAGGATGGGGATGGGGCCGGCGCACGCGATCCCGCTTGTTTTGAAAAAAGCGAAGATGCGCCTGAAAGAGATGCAAGCCATCGAAATTAATGAAGCCTTTGCCGTGCAGGCTTTAGCGTGTTTAAGGGAATTGGCATCACAGGACTTTGCCAAGAAGTTCGGCTACGAAGGATACACCGGCGAGATTGATCCGAAAAAATTTAACGTGAACGGCGGCGCCGTGGCGCTGGGCCACCCCGTCGGCACGACGGGCGCGCGGTTGATCCTCACGATGCTCAAACATATGAAGCGCCATGATCTTAATATCGGCCTTATTTCCCTATGTGTCGGCGGAGGGCAAGGGGCCGCTGTGATTTTGGAAAGGTAAGTGACAGGTATCAGAGAGGAAATGAGAAGAAAGGAAATTTTTAACGCGAATGCCGCTGATTACACGTTAATCGTCGCGAATTTCAGTATTAATATTCGCGTAAATTCGCGTTTGATTCGTGAGTATTAGCGTTGAACGTATTTTTTGACAACTTTTTGAATTACTATTAAACAATTAAGACTTTAGTTCAACTATTAACAAAGGCGCTTGATCATGTCCATTTCATTAAAAGTCGAAAACGATGTCGGTTATATTGAGTTTGACCAACAAGATTCCAAGGTGAACCTTCTGGCGTCGGATATGCTCAGGCGTTTGGATGAGATTTTAGACGGCATTCAAACCCGCAAGGATCTCAACACAATCGTCATTGTCAGCAAAAAGAAAGGTGTTTTTATTGCCGGGGCTGATATTAAGGAGATTGAGCAGATTGCTGTGGCGGGAGACGGAAAGGCCAAGGCCCAGGAAGGCCAGAACGTGCTGAATAAGCTGGAGGACCTGAAAATCCCGACGCTGGCAGTGATCGACGGGGTCGCGCTTGGCGGCGGCTGCGAACTGGCTTTGGCTTGCGGCTATCGTCTTGCGACTTTTAATCCGAAGGTCAAGATCGGCTGTCCGGAAGTGAACCTTGGGTTTAATCCGGGATTCGGCGGGACTTACCGTCTGCCTCGCATGGTCGGTCTGACAGAAGGCATGAAAATGATCCTTTCCGGGAAGCCAATCGACGGCACGAAGGCTAAGAAGATCGGCTTGGTCGATGTGCTTGTTCCCGAAGCAGGATTGGCGGATTCCATCAACAGGTTTATTGCCACGATCCATAAAGGAAAAATACCGGCTGACAAATATAAACGCAGAAGGAAGAAAGGGCTTGCCGCGCTGTTCGCGGATTCAATCCTTGTGCGGTACCTGACGTTCCGAGCGTCAAGAAAATCTGTTCTTAAGCTGACCAAAGGATTTTATCCGGCGCCGCTGAGGATCATTGACCTGATCGCCAAGACATATCATCTGGGGCGTGAAAAAGGGTTGGAACTTGAGGCCAAGACGTTCGGCGAGCTTGCGGTCACGGGTATTTCAAAGAATCTGGTCCAAGTTTATTATCTATCTGAACACTACAAAAAACTGACGGTCAAAGATGCCGAGAATATTCGGCCCGCGGTGATTGAAAAATGCGGAGTCTGTGGCGCCGGGACGATGGGGGGCGGCATCGCTCAATTGCTCAGCGCCCGCGGCATTTGGGTGCGCCTGAAGGACATCAATTACGGCGCCGTCGCGTTAGGCATAAACGCTGCGGCGAAAATCTACAAAGAGAATGTCAAGAAACGGAAGATGAAGCCGGCTGAGGCCCAGAAGGGCATGGCCCGCATCAGCGGCACTCTCGATTACAGCGGCTTCGGCAATGCCGATCTCGTGATCGAGGCCGTTGTCGAAAAGATGGAGATCAAGAAAGCAGTCTTCAGGGAACTGGGCAGTGTCGTCAAAGACAACGCGATTATCGCAACCAATACATCCGCGCTTTCCGTGACGGAAATGGCTGAAGAAGCCAAAGACCCGTCAAAGGTCGTGGGATTCCATTTCTTCAATCCGGTTAACCGTATGCCGCTGGTTGAGGTCGTCGCCACCTCGATGACTTCTAAGGAAACCATTGTAACGGCGCTGGATTTTGCCAGGCGTTTGGGGAAAACCCCGATCCTTGTGAAAGACACATGCGGGTTTGTCGTCAACCGCGTCCTGTTGGGGTATATCAACGAGGGGGGGCGCATCCTCGAGGAATGCGGGCAGATGGCCGCCATCGATAAGGTCATGACCGACTTCGGCATGCCGATGGGGCCGTTTATGCTGTCCGATGAGGTGGGCTTGGATGTCGGGATCAAGGTCCTTTATACATTAGAGGAAAGTTTGGGCGAGCGGTTCAAACCCGTCGAGAGTTTCAGGCGGGTATCCGAAAAGAAGATCCTGGGGAAAAAGACGAAAAAAGGGTTTTACGTATACAAAGGCAAGGACAAAGAACCTAACGAGGAGATCGGTCCGTTGCTGGGAAAAGATCGATTTGCCCGGTTTGACCGTGAGGAAAGCTTAAAGCGCATGGTTTACCTGATGATCAACGAGGCAGCCCGGTGCCTGGAAGACGGGGTGGTCGATGATCCTGGTGCGATCGATGTCGGGATGATCTTCGGGACCGGTTTCCCGCCGTTTCGCGGCGGCCTCTTGCGGTATGCTGACAGCGTCGGCATTGACAACATCGTTGGGGACCTTGAGCGTTTCACGAACAAACTGAACATGAAACAGTTTATGCCATGCGCCTATTTGCTGAGCCTGCGTGACCAGAAACAGGGATTCTACAGCGCCTGATCGTTGACAACGATCTGGCGGGAGACAAAAACGTGGATCAAAGACAGAAACTGAATTTAATCTATAGTGTCACGGCCCTTTTAGGGATTGTCCTTATTTTGGGAACAGTTTTGATCCTGGGCAAAGAACATCGTTTCAAAAAATACCACGATAAGTATGGGGGCTTTTCCATTAGTTATCCCGCGGCATGGTCGCTGGAAAAAGGCAAAGGCGGGACGGCGGTCATTTTCTTTTCGCTGCAAGAGAATGACATGGACTTTTTTAAGGAAAGCGTCAATGTCGTTGTCCAGGATATCTCCGCAAATCCGCTGGACTTCAAGGCTTATACGGAGTTGGCGATCAAACAGATGGAACTGGTGTTCGGAGAGAATTTTGTCATTCTTGAGTCCGGCCCCGCATTTGTTGCCGGCCGAAGCGCGTATAAGCTGATTTTTCTCGGTAAGGGGCCGGACACGGAACTAAAATATATGTGTGTCTGGCTGCTTAAGGATGTGACCGCGTATCAAATTACCTACACGGCGCTTTCGTCCCAATATGACCGGTATATCGATAAAGTAAAGAAAATGGTGAATTCCTTTCGAATCGATTAATGGACCGGTTGACCACATGGATCCGATACCTGAAGATTATAACCTGCTTGCCGAAGAGGTCAGGCCTTTGTGTCCTGTTTTCGGCCTGTGCCAGGGGTGCTCTTATCAGAACATTCCTTATCCCGACGAACTAAGGCAAAAAGAACAATGGCTGAAAGACCTGTTGGCTGCGCCTTTGGCCGTAGCTGACAGTAAATTTTCACCCATTGTCCCATCGCCAAGATCTTACTACTACCGCAACCGGATTGACCTGAAATTAAAACGCACAAAAGAAAGAGGCGTCTTGATCGGATTTACGCCGGTTGAACACCGCGGCATCCTTCCCGTTGAGGCATGTTTTATCGCTGAGAAGAACATCTCCGATTTTATTCCGGCGCTCAAGAAGGACGTCATGAAACGGCTTCCGGACAAATACCGCATCGCGAACGTGGTGGTGCGGACCGGTGATGACGGGCGTGTCCTATGGGGCGGTATCGGCCGACGGTCCTGCTGTCTTTCTCAGGACGATTATTTATGGACACGGATCGCGGATAAGAAAATATTTTATTCATTGGACACGTTCTTTCAGGCCAACCTTTCCATCCTTCCTGAATTGTTCAAGGCCATCTGTTCGCTTGATTTCTGGAGGCAGGCCCCGGTATTTTATGACCTCTACGGAGGCGTGGGGCTGTTCGCCATCGGTCTGGCCGATCAAGCCGAGCGGGTCATCCTGATCGAAGAGAATCCTTCGTCCGTGACATTAGCCCGTTACAACCGGAAGGTCAACAACGCCGTCAATGTACGGATTATGGAAGGCAAGGTTGAGGACAAACTGCCGGAATACTTCAAGAATGAGCCTGGGAAGGTGAAGGCGGCGATGATTGATCCGCCCCGGGCCGGGTTGAGCGCCCGCGCGTGCCGGCAGTTGGCCCAAATGCGAGGGATTGATCATATCCTTTATCTGTCCTGCAGTCCCGAGTCCCTGGCCCGCGACTTAACAAGTTTTGTCCAACAGGGATGGAACATCAAACAGATCATGCCTTTTGATTTCTTCCCGAAAACGAAACATCTGGAGACGCTGGTTCTTTTATCCGGCGGTTGAAGTCACAGAAAAAATATAAACGTATATTGATTTCTTTGAAACAGGCTCGTATACTGATTGCATGAATAGCCAGGAGTATTTAACGTCATTGGTGTTAGACGATATGTAAAAACGTAAAATTGGAGAAAAATCGATGAGCATGTATGACAAAAGCATAGGAAAAGAAGCGAGGGCCTCTTTGGAGTTTGCGGAAGGCCAGCGTGAGGCCGAATGGAAATATCCGAGTTTCGCGCTGGAATTGTTCCATGGCCGTTTTGACACGAAACTTATCCATCCGTTTCCCAAGCAGTCCCCGGAAGACAAGCAAAAAGGGGATGCCTATTTGGCGAAACTGGAGAAGTTCTTGAAAGAAAATCTCGACCCCAACCAGGTCGACCGAGATAGTGTCATTCCCGACAAAGTCCTCAAGGGGCTCGCGGATCTGAAGGCCTTCGCGATGAAGATCCCCGAAGCCTATGGCGGTTTGGGCTTAAGCCAGGTCAATTACAACCGCGCGATCCACCTGATCTCTAGTTACTGCGCTTCAACGGCTGTCGTACTCTCGGCCCACCAGAGCATCGGCGTGCCCGAACCGCTGAAGCAATTCGGGACCGACCAGCAGAAAAAGAAATATTTTCCTAAGTTTGTCGACGGGATGATCTCCGCTTTTGCCCTGACGGAATCGGAAGCGGGATCCGACCCGCGCAATATGTCGACCACAGCGATTCCCTCGGAAGACGGCAAATACTATATTTTAAACGGGGAAAAACTGTGGTGTACCAACGGCCTGATCGCCGATGTGATCGCGGTCATGGCCGTCACTCCGCCTAAGATTATTAAAGGCAAGGAGCAGAAACAGATCACGGCTTTTATCGTCGAGACTGATTCGCCCGGCTTTGAAATCGTCCACCGCTGCCACTTCATGGGCCTGCACGGCATTCAGAACGGGCTTATCCGGTTTAAAAACCTTAAGGTACCGAAGGAGAATATTATTCTTGGCGAAGGACAGGGGCTGAAGCTGGCCTTGATGACTCTGAATACCGGCCGCTTGACGCTTCCCGCGGCTTCTGTCGGTATCGGCAAGTGGTGCCTTTATGTTTGCCGCGAATGGTCCTGCGAGCGTGTGCAGTGGGGGTTGCCGGTCGGACAACATGAGAGCATCGCGCTTAAGCTCGCGGATATCGCGGCTTATACCTTCGCGATGGAGGCCATGACCTGGATGACCTCATTTATGGCCGACGACAAACATAAGGATATCCGCCTCGAAGCGGCTATTGCCAAATATTTCTGCACGTACCACAGCTACCGCATCGCCAACGAAACCCTTCAAATCCGAGCCGGTTCAGGTTACGAAACTTCGGAGTCCCTTAAGAAACGGGGAATGAAGAGCTGGGCCGTCGAGCGGACCTTGCGCGATGTGCGCATCAACCAGATCATCGAGGGGACGTCCGAGATCATGCACTTGTTTATCGCTCGCGAGGCGCTTGATCCGCATCTGAACAGGACCAAGGCGCTCATGACATCCAAGACCAGCATGGGTGAGAAGTTCAAGGCGGTTTTAGGCATCATCGGCTACTATGTGCCTTGGTATATTTCCCTGTGGATCCCGGTTGTTTCCGCGCAAACTGATATGCACCCGAAGCTGGATAAGCATATGCGCTACATTAAGAGGACGAGCAAGCGCCTGGCCCGGCTTGTAATCCACAAAATGGCCAAGCATCAGAAAAAGATGGCGACCAAACAGTCGGTGGTCAACCGCATTGTGGACATCGGCACCGAGCTCTTCGCGATGGCCACGGCCTGCAGTTACGCTGACCATTTGATCAAGAACGAGAAGGGTAAGGAGAATGCCCTGGACTTGGCTGACCTGTACTGCCTGTCGGCGCGCAAGGATATCGAATCGTTCTTCAGGGGATCCTGCTCTAACCACGATAAGCAAAGCCTTTCCGTTTCCAAGAAGCTGATGGCGAAGAGTTACGAGTGGCTGGAGAATGATATTATAAAGGTGGCGTAATAAAGCAAAGAAAGACGTAACGTAAGACGTAAGATGTGAGATGTAAGACGTGGCCTTCCTGGGCCGATTGGCCTGGACGTCCTACGTCTGACGTCTTACTTCTTACGTAAATAAACTCATAGATCGCCATAATATAAATTATGAACGGCCTTACCTCCCTGATCAACCGCATTAACCTCCTGAAACAAATCCCGATTTTTGAGAAGCTCAATTGGTTCGACCTTCAAAAAATTGCCCGCAAGTCCATTGTCATTGAGTGCAAAAAAGGCGACATGATCTGCAAAGAGGGAAACCCGCCGGATTTCTTTTATTGCCTGGTTTCCGGCCGCCTGCAGGCCTATACGAACGTGCCTGACGGGGGCAAGGAAAATGTGGACTTTATCCACCGCGGGATGTATTTCGGGGTCATCTCCGTCTTGACCGGGGAGAACCACTCGATGAGCTTCGAGGCGATCAATGATTCCGTCGTGCTGAAAGTCCCGAAGGATGATTTCCAGGCGATCCTGAAAACCATCCCTTATTTGGGAGTCGAGCTCAGCCAGCATCTTTCCCGGCGCATACGCAGGAATGTCAAGGGGGGCAAATCGGTCTTTGAAAGCACGGTCATTTCGGTTTACAGTCCTATCAAAGGCGTCGGCAGCTCGACTTATGCCGCCAATTTGGCCTTGAGCCTTCAGAAAGAAACAGGCAAGAAGGTTATCTATGTGAATATTTTTTCCAAGCGGGGGAAGGAATCGAAAGCGACGACGATTCAGGATGAAGCCACGCCGAGCTGGCGCAAACCCGCCATCGATCTGAACGATATCATCGGAGAGCATGAAAAAATCCTGGAAAGCGCCACCAAGAATGACCTTGCCATTGACCTATTGAACGTCATGTTCGACCCGGAAGACCTGTCGCTTAAGGACGCAATCGGTTCTTTCGTCAGCGCATTTGTCGAGGACTATCATTATGTCGTGGTCGACCTGCCCAATGAAATGGACCAGGTGGTCCTTGAGGCCTTGACCCAGTCGGACATGGTGCATCTGGTCGCCTCGGACCGCGAAAAAGACCTGGAGTTGACCCGGCGGGTCGTTGATCAGCTGGAGAAAAGATTGAAAGGGCACTTCAGTGAAGAACGCATCCGCGTGATCATCCGCATGTTCCATTTTAGGGCGGGCCTGACTTCGGATGAGATCAGCAAGCAAATCGATTATCATGTCTTCAGTTCTCTGCCGGATTTAAAGCGTTCGGAATTGACCCAGCGCATTGATACGCCGAGCCTTACGTTCCTGCGGCCTGATTTCCACAATACGTACGCAAAGGCCGTGACTCATATCGCCCGCCAAATCGGCGGGGTCTCGATCGGCCTTGCCTTAGGGGGCGGCGCGGCGCTTGGCATCGCGCACATTGGGGTTTTACGCGTCCTGGAACAAGAGGACATTCCCGTTGACATGGTTGTCGGCAGCAGCATGGGGGCCTTAATCGGCAGTCTTTGGGTAACGGGACACGGTTCGGACGACATTGAAAAAATCGCGAAGGAGTTTGAACATCCCTTAAGCAAGATCAAGCTGTTCGATCCGCCGCTCATCCCGATCTCCGGCATTATCCGCGGGGGTGCGATCAAGGGATGGCTCAAAAGGCATTTCGGAAACCGTACCTTTTATGATGTCCGAATGGCTTTAAAAGTCGTGTCCTATGATCTTGTTCGGCGCGAAGAGATCGTCATTGATAGCGGTTCGATTGTTGAAGCGGTCGCCAAAAGCATCGCGATCCCGGGCGTTTTCCGCCCGGTCCAGGATAAAGAGAGGGTCATTATCGACGGCGGGGTTCTGAATCCCTTGCCGACCAATGTGCTGGCTGCCTGCGGGATTAAAAAGATCATAGCCGTTAACGTCCTGCAATCTCCTATGGATGTCTCCCAAGGCATTGATATGACCCAGGAGCAGGTGAAGGTCAAAGAAAAAATTATGTTCCGCAAGGCACCGCTCGAATATTTAAGGTTCAAGATCGGCCGCGCGTTCGCGAAGCCATTCAACCCGAACATTTCCGACATCATTATCCAGACCCTTCAGGCATGCGGCTATGTCATTGCCGAGCAAAGCGGACAGCAGGCGGATGTGGTCATTCATCCCGACCTCGTAGGGATCAAATGGCACCAGATTGACAGGGTCGACGATTTGATCAAAAGGGGTGAGGAATCGGCCCGGAAGCTTATCCCGCAGATCAAGGCGTTGATTGAGAGTTGAAGCGGGTCATTTTCGTGCTAGAATAATGTTGCGCGAAAACATGAGAGGAGGAAAGGTCGTTTATGCCCAAAGAGAGCAAAACTCGATATGTTCTTGTCGAGTTAGCCTGCCATTTACCGTATTCCATTTTCGGGGTCACGTTGGGTTTGATTGCTATGGGGGTCTTGACCTTTTTTGCGACTTTAATGAGGGCTGAGGCCCTCCTGCCGGAAGCCTCTCTTGAGTTGTTCCACGTCTTACACCCGGCGCATGTCCTGATGAGCTCGGTGGTAACGACGGCCATGTTTTACAAACATGAGAAAAGGATCTTAAAAGCCATCATCATTGGGTCTCTGGGGTCGATCTTGATCTGTGGCCTAAGCGACATTTTCTTTCCATTTGTCGGCGGAGTTATGCTTCAGGCAGAGATGCATATGCATGTCTGTGTATTAGAGCATCCGGGATTGATTATCCCGTTTGCTTTAATCGGGGTTGTTGCCGGGATGTTCATTTCAGAAACCATCGACAAAGCCACGCAGTATTCCCATTCGGCGCACGTGTTTATCAGCAGCGCCGCTTCCATTTTATATCTCTTGGGTTACGGCTTGACCGACTGGATCGACCTGGTTGGAGGTGTTTTTCTGGTCACGATTGTTTCCGTTATGGTCCCATGTTGCACGAGCGACATCATTTTTCCGTTGGCCTGTGTCCACCGAGACTTCCGGCATTCGGATAAGCTGTTGCATGACCATTGAGGCAAGTTAGCTGCAAGTTGCGTATATCGTATTGCGTATCGCGTATTGCGTGCAACAAGGTAGGGAGATAGAGTTGTATATTGCGAAATGTCCCCTTAATTTTTGATAAAAGGGTTACGCAATACGCAGGACGCAATACGCAATACGAGACAATTCAAGGACAGTCACGATGCGCGCGAGCCATTCCCAAGAATATTTCCAAAAGGCCAAACAAGTCATGGTCGGCGGGGTCAACAACCCCATCCGGACGTTTGAGGGGATGGGGTGCAACCCTTTGGTGATCAAATACGGCAGGGGAGCCAAGCTGCATGACCATGATAATAATGTCTATACCGATTACTGCTTGTCCGGCGGATCCCTGATCCTGGGCCATGCCCACCGCAACGTCATCTTAAGCGCCAAAAAAACGCTCGAAAAGGGCATCAGTTTCGGGACGACCACGCGGGAAGAGGTCAATATGGCCAGGCTGATCTGTTCGCGTGTCCCGTCGATTGAATTGGTCCGGTTTGTCAATTCCGGGACCGAGGCGGCCATGAGCGCGGTCCGCCTGGCCAGGGGATTTACCAAGAGAGAGATTATGGTCAAATTCGACGGCTGCCAGCACGGGCATTTCGACGATTCCCTGGCAAAGGCCGGCTCCGGGCTTCTGCAGCCTCAGGAATCAACGAGTTTAGGGATCCCGCGCAACCATGTCGGAAGCACGATCAGCCTTCCCTATAATGATAAAGAGATGCTTGAAGAAACGTTGGATATGTATAAGGATGATATTGCCTGCGTGATCATCGAGCCGGTTGCCGCGCATATGGGGGTGATCCTTCCGGACCTGAAATTCCTGCGGATGCTGCGCGAACTGACTGTTAAATATAATATCATTTTGATCTTTGACGAAGTCACGACGGGATTCCGGGCGCATCCCGGCTGCATGCAGTCGCAGGTCAATATTATTCCCGACATGACATGCCTGGGCAGGATCATCGGAAGCGGCTTTCCCATCGGGGCGTACGGCGGGCGAAAGGACATCATGAACTGTCTTGCCCCGTCGGGAGGGGTCTATCAGACCGGGACCTTCTCCGGAAATCCTGTTGTGATGAGGGCGGGGTATGCCGGCCTCCGGCTTTTGACAAACGATCTATACGCGGCGCTCAATCAAAGTTGCGCCGCCTTGGGCGAAGAGGTTAACGGGTTTCTTCATGAAAGGAAAATTGAGGCCCACTTGACATGGTACGGATCGATGATGAGCGTCTTTTTCCGTCGCAAGGCTGTGTCCAACTACTATGACGCCAAGGCGGCCGCCGGCGGGCCGCTATACGCGGCGATGTTCCGGCACCTGATGGATGCCGGCATTTATTTTCCGCCGGACGCTATGGAGCCGTTCTTTATTTCGTGCATGCATACCAAAAGGGATTTGACCCATCTTGCTGATCAGTTAAAAAGTTTTTTTGTGGATACGAATATGGAAAGGAACAGATTATGATCGAGGACCTAGAGAAGTCTTGTCTTGGGATGATGTTGGCGTTCTCTTTGATGATCATGACCGGATGTGTCCCGCTGATCATCGGCGCTGCTGCCGGGGCCGGCGGTATGGTGTATGTCAAAGGCGCTTTGGTTGAGAATGTGGATGAGTCGGTGGAAGACATTCACCAAGCGAGCCTGGCGGCCCTGAAAGACCTTGGCATATTTGTGAAATCGGATGAGCTCAACCGGCATTCCGCGGTCATTAAAGCGGAATATGAGGGCGGCGAGAAAGTCGAGATAAAGGCCGATGCCATTACGGAATTTGTCTCGAAAATATCGATCCGCGTTGGCCTGATAGGCGACCAGGAAGATTCCCGCTTGATCCTGAATGCAATTGAGAAGAGATTGAAATAAGGGCACAAGACACAAGACACAAGACACAAGACACAAGACACAAGACACAAGACACAAGACACAAGACACAAGACACAAGACACAAGACA
>JAFGFL010000064.1 GCA_016931055.1 Candidatus Omnitrophota bacterium
ATCATTCTTGAGCTGGCCATGAAATATGGGAAGGAAATCGTCCCTGTTTTTCATGAGAAGAATTCCGGGAAAGGGATAGCCATCAAAAGCGCGATTGAGAGAATGAAAGGGGATATCTGTATTATCCAGGACGCGGATTGGGAATATGATCCGTCTGATTATCCTTTGATGCTTGAGCCGCTTATAACCGGACGTGCGGACAGTGTGTATGGCTCCCGTTTTGTGGGGGCCCAGTCAAAAAGGGTGTTGTTCTTCTGGCATTCTGTGGGGAACAAAATGCTAACGTTGATGAGTAATATGTTCACCAATATCAATCTGACGGACATGGAAACCTGTTACAAGGCTTTTAAGTGTGATCTTCTGAAATCAATCCCCTTAAGATGTCGAAGATTTGGTTTTGAACCGGAAATCACGGCAAAACTCGCGCGCCGAAAATGCCGCATTTATGAGGTCGGAATCAGCTATCGTGGAAGGACTTATGAGGAGGGCAAGAAAATCACATGGATGGATGGGATTAAAGCCATCTTTCTAATCATAAAATTCTGGATTGTTAATGATTCAACTAAGACGTAGATTTCTTGTTTTATTGAAACCGCAGGTTTTTTTACTTTCAAAAAATCTCTTTTTTATCTCGTTCAATTGTGGTACCCTAAAACACTACAAATCTTCTTTATGCTCAAATCTTGGGGCATAACTATATGTTTCTTGTTTTGATTTACTTGATTACAACTGTCTGATATGTAATAGATTACGATTCTCCAGTTCGTTTATTGAAATTCAGAGGGGAAGTGACTATAATGCAGGAACACATGATGGTTCTGGGTACGAAAGTATCCATCACGAATCTTGACCACGCGAATGCTTACATTGAAGATTGTGTTAAAAAGCGGGAAAAGACTTATATTTGTATCGCTCCTGTTTCTACGATTGTCGATGCTCATGCCGATGAACGATATCGGGAAATTGTTAATCATTCCGGGTTGACCACGCCGGATGGTATGCCGTTGGTCTGGCTTGGAAAGTGGCGGGGCAAACGGACAATCAGCCGGACATACGGGCCGGACTTGATGTTTAAATTCTTCGCCATAAGTCAGACGAAAGGATATAAGCATTATTTTTATGGAGGATCGCAGGAAACGAATCGGCTTTTGGTTTCACGCCTTAGGGAACAATTTCCCGGAGTAAATATTGTTGGTGATTTTCCGCCATCGATAATGAAAGTGTGCCAAGTGGAAAGCGAATCTGTTCTTCGGGCGATCAATGATGCAAAACCGGATGTTTTATGGATTGGGTTGGGTTCACCCAAACAAGATTATTGGATGAGCAATCATCGGCCGCTTTTAGATGTGCCGGTCATGATCGGAGTAGGCGCGGCGTTTGACTTTATTGCAGGAACCAAAAAACAGGCGCCGCGTTGGATGCATCATGCCGGACTGGAGTGGTTCTTTCGGTTATGTTGTGAGCCACGAAGACTGTGGAAACGGTATCTCTTTGGAAATACGAAATTTATTTGCCTGTTATTAATGAATTCTTTCAGGAAAGAATAAAAATGCTGCGAATTGGACGTTATTTCATTATCAAGACCCTATATATCATCATTGATATCCTTGCGATATCTTCTTCTCTGTTCGTCGTTTGTCTGATCAGACAGGAGACGCTTCCTTTTCCCGTGACGCTGCACAATTTGTTTTTGAGCCCTTCAAATCTTTTTCGTTTTGTATTTCTTTTTTGGATACTGACGACCATCTTTCTGAACAATACGCATGGACTGTATGAAACAAAACGGGAGATCGTCGAGACCGTCGAGGTTTGGCAGGTGTTGAGGTCGGTGATCATATCGTCGTTGATCATGATCATTACCATCTTTTTTGTGAAGTTGTCGCATTTCCCGAGATCGATTCTTTTTATGGGCGCGGCGCTGATGTTTTTATTTCTGGCGTTATGGCGAGTTTTGAAACGGCTTTTTGTGGAATATATTGTCACTCAAGGATATAACAATTTTAATGTCCTGATTGTAGGGGCCGGAAAAGTGGGAACAGCGCTTGCTGAGGAGATCAGAAAGAAACCGGCGTTGGGTTTAAACATTATCGGCTACCTGGATGACTACAAGAGCGGCGATCAGGAAAACGGGAGCCCTGTTCTGGGAAAGATATCGGATTTTGAAACGGTTGCGCGAAGGGAATTTATTGACAAGGTTTTCATTACCTGTCACCACGATGGAGATGTTTTCTTGAGATTGCTTGAGCAATCGAAAAGTCTGGGGGTTGCTGTTCGGGTCGTTCCTCACGGTTTCGAGCTCATGTCCGGAGAATTCTCCAAATACAACATCGGATTGATCCCTATTTTGGAATATTCGGATGTCCAACGCATTCACAGGCAAGTGGGAAAGAGGCTTTTTGATTTCATTATTGGGTTGTTTTTGGCCATCATATCGGTTCCTGCCTTTTTGGTGATGGCTGTTCTCATTAAATTGGATAGTCGAGGTCCTGTTTTGTATTTTTCCCGCCGTTACGGCCGGGGCGGTCGTATATTCAGTATGTATAAATTCCGAAGTATGGCGGTCAACGCGGATGAGATGATGTCTCATGTCAAAAACAAGAATGAAGTGGATGGGCCCATTTTCAAGATAAGAAAAGACCCGAGGATAACGAAGATCGGGAAGATTTTGAGAAAGACTAGCCTGGATGAGCTTCCCCAATTATTCAATGTGATCAAAGGAGACATGAGCTTGGTTGGGCCTCGACCACTACCTATCAGCCAAGTCCAGAAGGAAGATTTTCGGCAATTGATGAGGCTGGAAGTCAGGCCAGGGATTACCGGTCTCTGGCAGATCAGAGGGCGTAGTGATCTCTCTTTTGCCCGGCTGGTCAAATGGGATGTTTGGTATATCAATAACTGGTCTTTTTGGCTTGATTTAAATATTCTTTTTAAGACGGTCCCCGTTGTGATCAAGGGAAAAGGCGCTTATTAGGTACGGATGAATGAATGGTCTAAACGTAGAACACAGACTTGATTCAGCAATTAGATTCTTTCTATATGTTCTTATTTTTTGGTTGCCCTACAGTCCTGCCGTTATTGAAGTTTGCGTGATTATTTCCTTTCTTTTGTGGCTCTTAAAACGAACAGTGAAGGTGTTTCAACGCAAGAATTGGCCTTCAGGTTCAGTAAAAAAGCTGTTTGTGTTTATCCAAGAATTTAAACCCGCGTCCAGCGTTATCAATACACCCCTTGTTTTCTTTCTGGCTGTTTGCGCCTTTTCCGTTGCGAACAGCGCATTTTACGAACAATCTTTTTATAACTTCTTGACAAAGACTTTGGAATGGTTTATTGTTTATTTTCTTGTGATCGAGGCCTTTTATAACAAGAAACAGTTATATATACTGCTTACTATATATATATTTACTTCTTTATTGACGGGAATTGACAGCCTTGTTCAGTTTTATTTGACGAACAGAGACATATTTCTTGGACATGTGATTGAGCCTGGATCTAGACCGACCGCCGGATTCAAGACCTCCAACGGCCTGGGGGCCTACATGATTTTGGTTATTCCTGTTATGTGTTCGCTTCTTTTTTTATGCGGAAAGAAGAAAAAGTTTTTTTTCCTTTGCTCATTGATATTGGGATTGGTGGTCTGGTCTTTTGTTTTGACGGGCTCGCGGGGGGCATGGCTAGGTGTGTTTTGGGGGTTATTGTTTGGATTGGTTGTTTATTTTTTTCTTGAGAAAAAGACAAGATATGTTTATTTATTAAGCGTGCTGATTGGCATAATCGGCTTATCAGCTTTGATTGTCCTTACGCGTGTCAATCATTCGTCTATTGAAATGTTGGCTCGTCATCAAACTATTACTTGGAGGCTTCATATTTGGAAAGACAGCCTTGAGATGATCAAAGACCGGCCGCTTTTTGGTCACGGAATCAACACCTTCATGATGCTTTTTGAGAAGTATCGGATCGGCCAGGGGACTTCGCCGACTTACGCGCACAATTGTTATATTCAATTGGCGGTTGAGACGGGGATTCTCGGACTAGGCGCTTTTATTTGGATGGTGGCTCGGTTCTTTACCAAGATGATAAAAACCGTTCGCCAGTATTTTGAAAATGACCCGGATTTGGCTGTTGTATCCATTGGTCTTTTGTCAGGAATCCTTGCTTTCTTGGTTCATTGTTTTTTTGATACGAATTTTTACACGCTTCAGCTTTCGGTTTATTTGTGGTTTATGATAGGGATGAACGTCTCTTTTTGTGCGGAATTGTCAAAGTCCGAAAACGCATGAAAATATTTCAATTTATTTAACGCGAGGTGAGATATGGTCAATCCAAAGAGAGCGCTAATTACCGGAATTACGGGACAGGACGGTTCTTATTTGGCGGAGTTGCTTTTACGCAAGAACTATGAGGTTTATGGTCTTGTTCGAAGATCGAGTTCATTTAATACCGGACGAGTCGATCATCTTTATCGAGACCCTCATGAAAAGGACGTTCGGCTGAAATTGGTATACGGAGATTTAAATGATGCCAGTTCGTTAAACCGGATCATCAAAACCATCAAACCGGAGGAAATCTATAATTTGGGAGCTCAAAGTCATGTGCGAGTCAGTTTTGATGTTCCCGAATACACGGCGGAAACAGTGGCCATGGGAACAACGAGACTACTTGAAGCGATCCGGGATTCGGGAATCAAGACCAGGTTTTATCAGGCGTCAAGTTCTGAAATGTTTGGAAAAACGGGCGTATGTCTGCAGGATGAAAAAACGCCATTCTACCCAAGAAGCCCTTACGCGGCCGCGAAAGTCTATGCTTACTGGATGACCGTTAATTACCGTGAAGCCTATGGCATGTTTGCCTGCAATGGAATTCTTTTTAATCATGAATCGCCCCGCAGGGGTGAAACGTTTGTCACGCGAAAAATAACGATGGCTTTGGCCCGTATTCGGCATGGGGTGCAGAAGAAATTATTTCTTGGAAATTTGGAGGCGAAGCGGGATTGGGGGTTTGCCGGTGATTACGTTGAGGCCATGTGGCTTATGCTTCAGCAGAAAAAACCGGATGATTATGTGATCGCGACGGGAGAAACACATTCGGTCAGGGAATTCTTGCAGGAGGCGTTTGGTTATGCCGGGTTGAAATGGCAGAACTATGTCAAAATTGACAAACGTTATTTTCGACCGACCGAAGTTGATTATCTGCATGGGAACAGCGCGAAAGCCAAAAAAATACTAAAATGGAAACCGCGAGTGTGTTTTAAGGACCTTGTGCGCATGATGGTGGATGCTGACATGAAAATGGTCGAAAGAGAATTATACGGAAAGAAAGGGAAAAAGGAATAATGGGTTTTTGGAAGGACAAAAGGGTTATTGTTACCGGAGGTGGCGGCTTTCTGGGGAAATCCGTTGTGGCTTTGCTTAAACAACGTTTTTGCGATAAGATATTTGTCCCTCGGAGCAAGGAATATGATTTAAGAAGATCAAGCATTATAAAACGCATGCTGAAAACGGTCAATCCAGATATCATCATCCATTTGGCGGCTGTTGTGGGAGGGATCGGGGCCAATCGGGAAAATCCGGGAAAATTCTTTTATGACAATCTTGTGATGGGTGTTGAGTTGATGGAACAATCCAGACTTGCTGGCGTTGGAAAATTTACGGCTGTCGGGACCATTTGCGCTTATCCCAAGTTTACAAAAGTTCCTTTCAGGGAAGATGATTTATGGGGAGGATATCCTGAAGAAACAAACGCTCCCTATGGTTTGGCCAAAAAGATGCTTTTGGTGCAGTCTCAGGCCTATCGGCAACAATATGGTTTTAATTCCATTTATTTACTCCCCGTTAACCTTTACGGGCCGGGAGATAATTTCTCACCGGTTTCTTCGCATGTTATTCCGGCGCTTATCAAGAAATGCGTTGACGCGATAAAGAACGGTGAGAAAAAAATTGTGGTGTGGGGAACAGGAAAAGCCACCAGGGAGTTTCTTTATGTGGATGACGCGGCCCGCGGGATCGTCCTGGCGACGGAATGTTATGATAAACCCGAACCGGTCAACATAGGGGCGGGTTTTGAGATCACGATTAAAGACTTGGTCCATTTGATTGTCTCCATGACGGGTTTTCAGGGGGATGTGATATGGGATTCCACCAAACCGGATGGGCAGCCGAGGCGATGTTTGGATGTTTCCCGCGCCCAAAAAGAGTTTGGATTTCAAGCTAAAGTTCGATTAGAAGAAGGTTTGCGAAAAACTATTCATTGGTATGTGAGGAACCAAGAAGAATTATAATGAGCGTAAAAGAAAAGATTATTGTTTGGTGTGACAAGACGATGGCGTTTTCATTTTACGCCTTGATCTATTTTCTTCCCATATCCATCGCGCTGGCTGAGTTTTTCACGGTTTTGTCGTTAGTCGCTTATTTGATCAAGCGTCTGATGGCTTTCTTGGCCGATGCGAAGCGAAGCAAAACGCGATGGTTCTCCCTGTCTTTATCCCGAAGTCGGATTGTTTATTTCTTCAAAGCGTTTAAGCCGGTGGATAATTATCTCAATGTTCCTATCGCGGCTTTCCTGTTTTTCAGTTTCGTGTCAGTCTTGATTAGCCAGCACCCATCCGTCAGTTGGGAAGGATTTTTCGGAAAGACGCTTCAAAGCGCATTTATTTATTTTACGTTTATTGAGTGCATCAATTCGAGAAGACGGCTAAAAATATTTCTCAACGTCTTTTTTGTGTCTTGCGCTTTGATCACGATGAACGGCTTTTATCAATCGATCATAGGTCAGGGTTTTATTCATGGCCATATTTTTGGTGGGCGGGTTTCTTCGAGTTTTCGGCACGCGAATGATTATTCCGCTTACTTGGTTGTTGTGATTCCCATCTTGTTAAGCATTTTGCTGTCTTATGGGGGAATGGCGTTTGAAAAAAACAAAGGCCGGAATATTTATCCTTGTGAACCCCCTTTTATTTCACAAAATGAACTTGTTTTGTGTTTTGTGTTGTTTGTGGGAACGGCTCTTTCTCTGGGATTAACGTTTTCAAGGGGTGGGTGGTTTGGCTTTCTCGTTTCGATGTTATATTTGGGGTATCGGAAGAAAAAATTTATCATGATTGTCGGTTTTGTCCTTATTTTATTCTTTGCGATTTTTTACCCGAAACAATTAGATTCCCGAAAAATCAAATTGAACAATGGCGAAAAGATTGAACAGGGGGAAGTTTCGAAAGAGAACGGGAAAAGACGGCATGAAATAGCTGAGGTGTTAAGAAATTTAGGAGGATCTGGAAGAATCCTGTATTGGGAAGAAGCCCTGAATATGATCAAAGACAAACCTCTTTTTGGAGTTGGTCTAAACGCTTATTCTTTGGTGGCGCGAAAATATAAGATTACCTGGGGAGGATATCCGCACAACTGCTACCTGCAGATGCTGAGTGAGATTGGAATTGCTGGATTTTTGTGCTTCTTATGGATACTCTTCAGGATTTACGTTAATACAGCTAAAGCCTATGCGAAGATAGAGAATCCGTTTTGGGCCTTTGTTTTATTGGGAAGTGCGGCGGGGTTAGCCGGATTTCTTGCCCAAAGTTTTTTTGATACGTCTTTCTATTCTGTTCAGCTTGGAAGCCTTTTATGGGTCATGATGGGGTTTGTTGTATCAATGCAAAGAATGGATGTTCAAGATTGGAAGGTCAATACAGAGCACACGCCAAGTCTTTCTCAGAAAAACGGGAATATTTTTCATATTGGACGAACAACACGGCGGATATGCCTGTTTTTGTTGATCTGTTCTATGCTGATTTTCTTTTACGCAAAGAAAGTGACGCGGAATCCCCGTTATGGATTGGTGTTCTTCGACCTGGCTGTTAATTGCAAAGGGTGTTCTTGGGGGAAGAAAATTAAATATTTTCAGAATGCCATTTACCATAATCCGGATCTCGGTGTGGCCTATTATGAAATGGGCCAGCTTTATGAAATAATGGGCGACAAGGAGAGATCATTCGAATGTTTCTTGGACTCCGTAGAAAAGAATCCTTCTCATCTGGAATCTCTGATAAAGGTCGGAGAACTTTATGTTCTGCATGACAGGCCGGATTACGCGCTCCGGTATTTAAAACTAGCTTTAACCCAGGATATTGTCCAGCCTGAAGCCAGCTATTACTTGGGATTGATCCATGAAGAAAACAGAGAGTATGATAAGGCGATGGAATGTTATAAGAACGTTCATTTCAGAAGCGTATGTTATGTTCATTCTCTTGTTCGGTACGGAGCAATACTCCATCAGGTGGGAAGAGATGAACACGCGATTAGCGTGATAGGTGATTTGCGAGCGGTGGGAAGAGGAGACCTGGCGGACCAATTACAGGATTATGTTTCTGCAAATAAATTTCCTGAGTTTATTAATGAACAGAATAGGACCTGTTCAGAGAATTGACAAAGCGCTTGTATGCTGATTTTTCAAAGACCGAAACATCTTGATGCCCTTCTATTATCCGTTTTTACCGCGTTAATCACTGTCCAGCCTCACTTTCTTTTTGGTAAAATCAACCTTTTTGAACTGGGGATTTATTTGCCCGGGATCAATGCGGTGCTTGACGGATTGGTCCCCTTCAGGGATTTCTTCCATCTCCGCGGCCCGGGGGAGTTTTATATTCCGGCCCTTCTGATGCGGCTCTTTGGAGAAAATGTGACGGTGCTGTCGACTTATTTCTATGTCGGCACAGTGATCACATTGATCATTGGCGTTTTCATCGCCGCGGCCGTTTTCAAGACAAGATTTGTTTTGTATCTGATGGTTCCTGTCCTGGTCGCAAGGACGTTTCCGCGGATATCTTTTTATTACTGGGGAGGCATGCGTTATGCGTTAGGGATGCTGGCCTTAGTGCTGGCAGTCAAATCATTTAAATCACGAAAACCGAGTTCAATGGTTTGGGCGGGAATAGTATCATGCCTCGCTTTCTGGACAACCATTGAGGCCGGCATATCGACTATGGTTGCAATTGGAGGGAGTACGATCTTATTGGCTTTAGGGGGCAGGGAAATACGTGTGGAAACGGTCAAAGTATTTTTGACATATATGATGGGTGTTCTGCTCTTATTTGTTCCATCGGTTCTTTGGATGGGTTTCGCAGGAGCTCTTATCCCTTATTGGGAGATGACATATACCGTTCTGACGAAAACATATATCACATTTGTGAATGGGCCGGGATTACATCCCGTGGGCGTTACAGGATTTCTGAAAGCCCTGGTTCCTGGAGCTGAATTTTCTAAGTCCATGACGCCGGTTTATTTTTACATGTTATTGTTCTTATATTTCATTTGGAGGATAAAAAACAAAACTTTTGATGGGGAGATGACTGCTCTTGTGTGTATTGCCCTTTACGGAGTTGTTTTATATATCGGGGCCTTCCGGCGTTTGGATGGGCATCATTTTGAAATGGCCCTTCAGCCTGAAAAAAATTCTTCTTTTCTATTTGCTGGAAAAAGTTTATCTGTTTCTTTTAAAGATACGCGTTGAGGAAATCCAGAAAATGAATGGCTTGACCTCCGCTGGCTGGCGGGGCCTTGTTCAAAGGAAAAAGGTCCATTTCATCAACTTTCTTGTCATCGCTCTTATCGGGTCTTCGTTAGGGTTTGCCTTGACACGCTATAGCAGGCGTTTTGTTATCGTTCAGTATATTGGACAGCAGCTGGGTTTGCGGCATGACGGGGATCTTAGTTTTTTAAGTGGTCAAAAGAAACGACCGGTCCATCTTGAACGTGCGAAAGGGATGGTTGTCCCAGAGTGGCAGGCAGAGGAGATGGAGGGGGTGGTCGGCTTCCTCAAAGAAAATACACAACTGGAGGAAGCGATTTTTGCTTATCCAGAGGTCGGGAATTTTAGTTTTTGGGCCGACCGGCCGTTTGTGGGACGGTTTCCTATTGCGTCATTTTCATGGATGGATGAAGCCTGGCATCAAGAGTTGGTGGCTGATTTTAAAGAGGCTAAACCTCGGTATGTGATCATGACAAACCTTGGGCATCGAACCTTCCCTAAGGAATGGTATTTCCGCAATAAAACCAATATCAAGAAATTTGATGAAGTCACGAGTCTCATTTTAAACGATTACACGCTGGTCAAACCTTATGAGTCTGTTTCTTTATATAAAAGGAATGAATCTTAATGAAAACATCGTTTAAGGCAAGACTCATGGCGTCACCTAGTTATGCGGATGTTTTGATTTTATCAATCTTTACCGTTTTGATCACGCTGCAGCCGTATTTTATTCATGGCAAGATTAATATCTTTGAGACTGGTCTCTATCTTCCCGGTATTCAATCTATCCTGAATGGCGAGGTTCCTTTCCGCGACTTCTTTCATCTGCGCGGGCCCTTCGAACTCTATATGCCGGCATTCTTAATGAAGCTTTTCGGCGTGCACCTGAAGGTGCTCTATTCTTATTTTTATTTCGGGAACGTTCTGTGTTTGATCCTTTGCATTCTCATCGCAAAAGAGCTTTTTGAGTCAAGACTGGTCCTTTATCTGATGGCCCCGGCCCTGATTGGGCGGACGTTCCCGCGGGTCGTTTTTGCCTATTGGGGCGGGATGCGCTACGCGTCCGGTTTATTGGCCTTGTGGTTTGTCATCAAATTTTTTAAAACTAACAAATCCAGATGGATGTTCGGGGCGGGCATCGTCAGTGCCGTTGCTGGATTTACGAGCATTGAAATGGGGGCATACCCTTTTATGGGGATCATGGCGGCAATGACCATATCCGGGATTTTTAAGCTGCAGCATGGGCGTTTGATTTTTAACGGCCTTAAGAAATATTTTACGGGATTGGCCCTTGTCGGTATTCCTTTCGCGGTTTATCTATTTGTCAGCGGAGCGCTCGTTCCTTACGTTGATTCCGTTTGGACCATTGTCACCAGGATGCAGAAAGTGATCGATCCTCATTTTGTTTCTGTTTACCCGCGGAATTTCCCGGAGGCCTTTGCGGCGATGGTAAATCCTCTTCATATAAATTTTAAACACATGACGCCAAGTTATTTGTATATGATCCTCCTGGTTTATCTGTTGCTGCGGATGGTCATGAGGCGCCTTTTCTGGAGGGATCTTGCGATCATCTGTATTGGCATATACGGGTTTGTTATGTACAATACGGGGTTCCGCGGGATCTGGGCCGCGCAGTTTGAAATGGCGCTTCAGCCTGAAAAAATATTATTATTTTTGCTTTTTGATATCCTGTTGTTGAAGGCGGTCGAAAACAAGAACAAACTGAAAACGGAATTGGCTTTAAGGGAACAGCCTCATGCGAGATGGAATGACCCAAGCCGGTTAAAGATTTACGGCATCAACGCCTTATTGTTTTTCTTTATATGTTCTTCGATAGGGTACTCGATCCAGAGATATAACCGCCGTTTTTTTGCTTTTAAATTCGCCCGCGATAAAGTTTTCGGGAAAGACACGGAATATTTAAAGCCTAAAGCCAACGGAGAGATGCGCGCTTTGAATATGGAACGCGCCAAAGGGATTCTTGTGCCTGTTGAACAAGCGGATGAATTAGAGCAGGTCGTCGCTTACTTAAGAAGCCATGCCGAAGAGAAGGAGCAGGTTTTTACGTATCCGGATTTCGGGACCTATAATTTTCTTGCTGACCGCCGCGCCTTCGGGAGGTTCCCGCTTGCGACATTTGCCTGGTTTAATGACCGCTGGCATCAGGATTTTCTCCTGAAATTCAAGTCGTCAAAACCCCGGTATGTTATATTGCAGAAAGAAATTCCTCAGTATTGGAAAGATGTTTATTTGGCGCTTGAGCCGAACCGGGAGAAATTCCAGGAAGTGATGGACATGATATCTTCGGATTACCGGATCGAGGCACAAACGCCTTTGTCCTATGTTTATCGGTTGAAGTAATTTGACTCATTGAATTAAAAAGGATAACGATGCCTTCCAATAAATGGAAAAAACGGGTGATGAAAACAAAAGGGTTTTTATGCCGGGCGTGTTCCTATCTGTTGTTGCGTTATACGCGATGGAACGCCGGACGGTTGCGGAAGGATATTGCTGGGCGCCGTGTTGACAAGATCCATGCCGGCTGCGGCCTTGTCTTATTGAAAGGCTGGCTGAATATCCTTTATGAGCCGAAACAGGAGTACGGCAAACTAAAGGACATAAACGGGGCATTGGTGCTAAATTACAACTTGCTTAAACCATGGCCGATGGAGGACAATTCGGTTTCGTTTATTGCCGCAAGCCATTTGATCGAACATCTGGACCTCAATCACGGTATCCGATTCTTAAAGGAAGGCCATCGTGTTTTGAAACCAGGCGGGACCATTCGATTGAGTTGCCCCGACTTGGAGATTTATGCCAGAAATTATGTCACAGGGAATATGGAATTCTTTGAGAACAAACTCATCAAGGAATGGTGCGCTTTTCCGCAGGCAAAGACGCCGGGAGAGATCCTTGCGGCAAAGGCCTATGACAGCGGGGGCGCGCATAAATGGTTTTATGATTTTGATTCGCTGAAACATGTCCTGAAGACGGCGGGATTTCAGGATGTGAAACGATGCCGCCGGCTGGAAGGGGAAGTGCCTGAGTTGGACGCCCTTGAGCTTCCCGAGCGCGAATTGGAAACGCTGTACGTTGAAGCAATGAAATAAAGAATAGATTGTCAAACATTCAAGGACAACATGCCTGAGGTAAAAACACAGACAAAACCGGATATCCTGTTTCTTTATCCGAAAACAGGGATGGACTTCGGATCGACTATCGCGCCGCCCCACGCGTTATTAACGGTGGCCGCTCCCATCCTTAAAGCGGGCTATCATGTCAAGCTCCTTGACCAGAGGACGCATATTATTACCGAGCATATTTTAAAGGATTATCTTTCCAAGGATACGATTTGTGTCGGGATCTCAACCATGACCGGCACGCAGATCCGCAATGCCCTAATCCTGGCCCAAATGGTCAGAAATGTGACCGATGGGAAAGTCCCCATCGTTTGGGGCGGATGCCATCCTTCGGTCGCGCCCGAGCAGACTTTGGCGAATGATAAAGTCGATATTGTTGTCAGCGGGGAAGGGGACGAAACCTTCTTGGAACTTGTCCAAGCGCTTGCTGAGAAACGCAGTTTAAAAACGGTCAAGGGGATCTATTATACCGATGGAGGGAAAACCGTTAAAACAGAGAAGCGGCCTTTACTGGATGTGGAAACGCTATTGCCGACCCCATGGGAACTTATTGATGCGGAAAAGTATATCCATCCGGACATGTACCTTAAAACGAGTACGCGCGTTTTGGATATCGGCCAGACAAGCCGGGGCTGCCCGTTCAGGTGCGGGTTCTGCAGCAG
>JAFGFL010000065.1 GCA_016931055.1 Candidatus Omnitrophota bacterium
GATTTATTTTGGATTTTGTAGTATTTGATTTTGGGATTTTACGTTTCTCGTTTTCTATGAGTTTGCGATGTATTGATATCTGTCACTTAACCTTTTGAATTTTTCACGGTTTGGGAGAAAAGACAGCATTTTTTCAAGAAAGGGAAGCGGGCCATGAGCGGTGAGAACCAAGAGATAAAAATTGTCGGTGTGGATAAAGAAGCGATCAGGACGGGTTCGGATACAAAGGAGCATTGGGTCGTTCCGTTCAAGCTTTCGTTAAAACCGGATCAATCCTGGCAGGCCAGGTTTTATGAAATCCAGAAAAGAGATGCCAATATTATGAAAAGAAAATTGCAGCTTGACGAAAATTCCATAATAGCGGAGGTCTCCGCTGCTGATGATTTGCAGAAGGTTCTTGATGCTGTGAAAGTGATGGTTGTAGAGGCGAATGTTCTGTGCGAGAAAGATTATCAGAAAAAGTTGAAAATCCGTCAGGAATTAGAAGTGCTGCAAAAAGAACAGAGGGATGCCACCCAGAAATTCAAGGATGATTCTGATCGATTAGTGTTTTGATTTAAGGGCAAATGGTATTTGCCAAACAGTGGCGAATGGGGGAAAAAGAACGTCTTGTAAATCCGCGGCGCTGCCTGTCAAAGAAGTCCGAAACCCGTTAATGGCCGGGAACCAATATTGACTCGAAACTCGTTTAAATCGTAAGGCTCGAGTTCCGCCCCTGTAAGCGTGCTTGCTGTTAGGCCGGTAAATTGCTTGCAGGGGTTTTTATTTGAGGTATAATCCGCTGTATGAAAATCATAACGCAAAACATGACGCTTGATGACATTAAAGAGATGGCCGCAGCAACCTTTGGGAATTTAGTAAAGGCCGTTGTTGATGCCGACAGGCAAATCATCGCGGTTGATGCGGAGCTTCATTCTGATCTGGAGGCATTGCTTTTGGAAGACGGTTCAAAACAAAAAGACCTTTGGGGCATTAATCTTTATCCGGAAATGCGGGGTGACGATTTTATTGAATTTGATTCCATGATTAACATGCGTCCATCACAGGGCAATAGGAGCCGCGGCATAGAAGATCAAGAATTGCGCAATAAAATTATCGGGATAGTTGCTAAGAGGATTCAACCATGAGCTATCAACATAAGGATCTAGCCACAGGCCGTTGGAGTCAGCTGTCATTCTTAGAGCAAATGGCAAATATCGGCAGTGAGGTTGAGCGCGCGCTTAACTGGCGGATAAAGGAACATGCTGATTATGCTCAAAAGGCATTTGAACGGGCCCTGGAGTTAATCGATCTGACACTAGATCATGACAAAAGCTATACCCGCTTGAAGGAAATCGCCCGCATGAGAGAAGCCTTGGTTGATTATTTCTCTGGGATAAACCAGTATGTGTCCTCCGAAGGCTCTTGGCGGAATTACTTCGCGCCCTTTACCTTCGCATCTCGCAGGAATCATTAACCTCGCGGGCAATCTTCCTTATAAATTTATCTCTATTTAGCCGGTTCTTTTTGATACCGTATTTTGTGAACGAAGAATCTGTCACGGAGCGATGGTTTCGCCGCCCGAGGCGACGGAGCCTCTGAGGCAGTCCTTCGAACTGCTGCCATATGGAGCGAGCACAAGCGAACGAAATATTGGGGCGTAGGAGGGAGTCCGCGCCCTCTATCAAAACTATCCTTTTTCCACAACGGTTCCAGCCAGCCCGAAATAATTGACAAGGTAATCTGAATAGTATAATATAAATTCACCCCCAGAAGTTTCGTGTATCCCTCACAAGATTGATTCACAATTTTGCGGGGGATTTTTTTTGAGAGCGCCCCTGTAGCTCAAGCGGATAGAGCCTCTCTCTAACTAAGGGATCGGTGTGAGTTCGAATCTCACTGGGGGCGCTTCTGAAGCCTTAATAGGGATTTAGAGAGACTATTTAAGGCTTGATATTTTAACGGCAATCATGTATATTTTATTTGGTTAGAGAGAAGCTGGATATTTTGAGCTGCAGGGGAAGGGCCAAGCCAAAAACTTGGCCCTTTTTGTTTGATAAAAGGGGAGGTACGGCCGCCATTGTGAGTGCGCTGGGGATTCTGAACGCTCCAATGGAATTCGGATTACCCTTTCTCTGTCACGGATCCAGCCGGCCCGAAATAATTGACAAAACAAAGATGAGTGCTACATTGGAAGGTGGTATTTTGGGCAACGGCGAGGAGAAAAAGGGATGATTTGGGACACGCGCCGTAATCCAAACTAAATAAGGTTCAGTCGTGTGTCCTCCGATTCTAAATAAAATGAATTATAATAAAGTAAGTTAATCTATAGAAGGAGTCAAAGGAAAATAAATGCAAATGTCTTTACTAATCATAGCAGTACTGACACTAATCTTTGGGTCTGGAATCTTTTGGCGAATGAAGAAAAGGAAAACGACTGATACACCAGTTATGAATGTAAACATACAACCTTCGCTTGCTCACGAACAAATTAAAGTTGACGGTAAGATATTAGCTGTGGAAAAGACTGTACCACTAGGTGATTTCACAGAAATTCTTTGGGGACATGAAAAATTGAAGATAGAAATACGAGATATTCGAAAAGAAGTAATGCGAGATTTTATTACAGAACGTAAGAATTTAGCTGTTGAAATCAAATTTACCATAGGTGGCGGACTTGTTTACGGGGGAGAGTACACTAAAAAAACTAGTACAAATACCTATCTTATGATTCCGTGTCCTGACCCACACGGGGAAGAGCCATACGCTGTCTATAAGTTCAGCACGGCTTATAAGTATCTTGAATGTGTATGTGTAAAGCACATCAATGAACACGCAAAAACTGTGACTCTAGACATTAAAGGATTTAATGCAATTTAATGCAGATGTAGAAACTCTCAAAAAGGACAACGTCCTTTAAATACCAATCAAGCTAAAATCAATCCTATCATTTCCCCTCAAAAAAGTTCGAAACTCGTTAATGGTCGGGAGTGCTTCGACTCGCTTCGCTCGCTCAGTACAAGCTGACGAGTGGGGCGAGTCTTTTTTATTCTAAGAACCTGTCACGGCGTGATGGGTTCGCCGCCTCAATTAACGCTTTTTGCCCTTCAAGCGGTCAGAAATACCACAATTTGATTGACGGGGACGGATTAATAATCAATAATATGTGACAAAATGGCATCAAATATTTAATAACACTTCAAGTGACAGGACATAATAACGGTCCTGTTCAACACATCAAGAAAGGAAGGCAGGGAAGATGAACGGTTTTGATTACTTTATTCTGACGCCGGTCGCGTCAATCAGCGCGCTTTTGTTCGCGCTTTATCTGGCTTTATCCATCCTGAAAAAAGACCAGGGCAATGACAGGATGAAGGAGATCGCCCTGGCCGTGCGCGTGGGCGCCCGGGCGTTCTTGAAGCGCCAATATCTGGGGGTATCCCTGTTCTTTGCGGTCATGTTTGTTATTCTTCTTTTCATGGCCTTCAACAAATACCTTGTTATTTTTGTCCCATTCGCTTTTCTGACAGGCGGCTTGTTTTCGGGCCTGGCCGGTTACATCGGGATGACGGTCGCGACCCAGTCTTCCAACCGCACGGCGGCCGCGGCCATGAAGAGCCTGAATGCCGGCCTGCGCGTGGCTTTCTCAAGCGGGGCTGTCATGGGTTTGACCGTGGTCGGCTTGGGGCTCCTGCACCTGGCGGCCTGGTATTATTTTCTGGACTGGTATTATTCGAACAATCCGCTGTCTTTAAATGCCGATAAAATTACGGCCATTACATCGACCATGCTGACCTTTAGTATGGGGGCGAGTTCTTTAGCGCTGTTCGCCCGCGTCGGCGGCGGTATTTTCACCAAGGCCGCGGATGTGGGCGCCGACTTGGTCGGCAAGGTTGAGGCCGGTATTCCCGAAGACGATCCCAGGAACCCGGCGGTCATCGCTGATAATGTCGGGGATAATGTCGGGGACGTGGCCGGCATGGGGGCTGACCTTTTTGAGTCTTATGTCGGCGCGATCGTGGCAACCTCAGCTTTAGGTGTAGCGGCAGGATTGGGGGTCGCCGGTGTCATGGTGCCAATGACCATGGCAGCTGTTGGGATATTCTGTTCCATTATCGGAACGTTCTTTGTCAGCAGCAAAGAAGAGGCTTCCCAGCAAGCATTGTTGACGGCCTTAAGAAAAGGGGTCTGGGGCAGTTCTGTTTTGATGGCGGTCGCTTCTTACTTTTTGATCCGCGCCATCTTGGGCGTTGAACATATCGGGGTGTATTGGGCTGTTTTGGCCGGGCTCATTGCCGGGGTCGTCATCGGCGTCTTGACGGAATATTACACATCCAGCAATTTTAAACCGACCAGATATATTGCCGAGCAGTCCCTGACCGGCCCGGCAACGGTCATCATCTCGGGCCTTTCGGTCGGGATGTTGTCGACGGCCTTTCCGGTCCTGGTGGTCGGCGCGGCCATTCTTGCCAGCTATTTTCTTTCCGGCGGGGCCTCGAATTTCAATGCCGGCCTTTACGGGGTTGCCATTGCCGGTGTGGGCATGCTTTCGACCTTAGGGATCACCTTGGCAACAGACGCTTACGGCCCGGTGGCTGACAATGCCGGCGGAAACGCGGAAATGGCGCACCTTCCTCCGGAGGTCAGAAAACGCACGGATGCCCTGGATGCTTTGGGTAATACGACAGCCGCAACGGGAAAAGGATTCGCGATCGGATCAGCGGCCTTGACGGCTTTGGGCTTGATCGCGGCATTTCAGACTCAGGTGGTTTTACTTGGCAAAGAGATGAACCTCAGCCTGTTGAATCCGAACATGCTGGTGGGATTGTTTATCGGCGGCATGCTGCCGTTCTTGTTCTGTTCCATGACCATGCAGGCGGTCGGCCGGGCCGCGGGCAAGATCGTCGTTGAAGTCCGCCGGCAGTTTAAGGAAATCGCGGGGATCATGGAAGGCAAGGCCAAGCCTGATTACGAGCGCTGCGTCACCATTGCAACCGTAGCAGCCCAAAAGGAAATGGTGTTCCCAGCTCTCTTGGCTATTGTCGCGCCGATATTGGTGGGTATTTTAATCGGGCTTGAGGCTGAGATGGGACTTTTGACAGGCGCCACGGTATGCGGATTTGTCCTGGCGGTCATGATGGCCAATTGCGGCGGGGCCTGGGACAATGCCAAGAAATATATCGAAGAAGGAAATCTCGGCGGGAAGGGTTCTCCGGCACATAAGGCCGCGGTTGTAGGTGATACAGTCGGCGATCCTTTCAAGGATACCTCGGGCCCCAGCCTGAATATCCTTATTAAGCTGATGTCGATTGTCGCCATTGTCTTTGCCTCATTTGTCCTGCAATGGTCGCTTTTTAAATAACGGAATACTGCATAGAATTTTTTTGCTTTCTCTGTCATGCCCCGGTTGCAGAACTTGTCCGCTTGGGGAAGCCAATTTGAACGGCTACAGGAGCAGTATGTTTCTGTAGCCGTTATTTTTTTGCCCGGATGTGTGCGCATTTGGCCATGGGACAGGATTAAACTCCGGTAAAAAATACCCGCGAGTAAATTTGACAACGGTAGAAATTTACCGGAAAAAGTAGGCTGTCTCCACTTTTTCCTTTATAATATACCAAAGACCTGCTGAAGTAACAGTTCGCCAGGCAGGGGAACGGAAATGATGCGAACTTGAAAATGATCAGGAGGGAATGGATATGGAAAGAAAAAAGGTCATGATGGTTGATGATGACGAATATCTTCTGAAGGGCATAAAGGTTCAATTAGAGGAGACGCAGAAGTATGAGGTTCTGACGTTGTCAGACGCCACCGATATCTTAGCCCAATTGCATGGTTTTAAGCCCGATATTATTTTACTGGATGTGCTTATGCCAGCCATGGGGGGGATCGATGTCTGTAAACTGCTGAATAGAGATCCCATAGGCAGGCGCACGCCCATTATCATCCTATCCGCTCTGGATGAAGATTCAGATAAGCTCAAGGCGTACAAAGTGGGGGTCGTGGATTATCTCTCAAAGCCTTTTGATAAAGAGGATCTTATTGCCAAGATCGAGCAAGCCCTGGAATTTAAATAATATCAATCCCAACATGCGTCAAAAAAGCAGGAAGTCCCTCAAAATTCCCGGAAATTCCCGGGAACTTCCAAAAGTCCTCAATGTAAAAGGGAAAAACACACTGATATATGAAGAGAACATGCCGTTACAATCCCAGTCAATGGACGCTCCCCGATACGCAAGCGGCCGTATACCGCCAGTTTGCCGATAGAGATTTCATTGAACAGAATGGTGAGAAATTTGTTTTGAGTTATACAGCCGCGGACATCTTATTCCGCAGGCGGCTGGTTGCTGCCTTGAGAAGGCATTTGAAGGCCAAAGATCGCGTTTTATCTGTAGCCGAGGGGAGCGGGCACCTGATAAGGGCGCTGAAAAGAAAAGGTATCCGGCAAATTCAGGGCGTGGATGTTTGCCGGGAACTTGTTGCCATCGGAAAAGCAAAAGGTGCCAATCTGCAGTATGCGGATGCAACAAGGTTGCCTTTTAAGGACAATTCGTTTGACGTGCTTATTATCAATGAATCCATCGGGGCGTTGAATTTATCTAGGACGCTCTCGGAGGCCAGGCGGGTGCTGGAACCTTCCGGCAGGATCATGATCACGGCCTATGATCATATTGAACACCGGCAAAAGGAATTAAACAGCCCGGTAATCAAATACCGGTATGTTTTGCCGGGCACGATCATGAAGGCGCTTAAAAAGAAAAGATATAAGAAAATCACCCTTGAATCGATTCCCATAAAACCCATTCCCGAAGAACTTGCGCGTGACGGCCATGCCGGCGATCAGGTGGATATCATCAGCGCTGTAAAAGGTTGAAGAGGTTTCAGATGACGGCCTGGAAGTTCGTCCGGTCACTTTGATAAAGGGCTTTGCGGGCTGGGAGTAGCCTATACGAATTCTTTGGAATAAAATATTGTGCGCAGTTTCATTTAGGTTATAATGGAGTTCAGAAAGGAGGAGAACATGAATAAATACATAGTTGAGTTTATCGGTACATTCTTCTTGCTTTTGGTGATAGGGCTCTGCGTGATTGAGCCGGGCGGTGCCGGCGCGATGGCGCCATTGGCGATAGGTACGATCTTGATGGTCATGGTCTATGCGGGCGGCCACATATCCGGGGGGCATTACAACCCTGCGGTGACGCTTGGCGTGTGGATGCGCGGCAAGTGCGAAGCGAAAGAAGTCCCGTTTTATATGGTCGCTCAGGTATTAGGCGCATTGGCGGCTTCCTTGTTGGTCGTTTATTTAAAAGGCGACAGTTTAATTGTCGCGGCCAATCCTAAAATCGCCAATGTTTTCATTGCAGAGTTGATTTTTACTTTCGCGCTGGTTTTTGTCGTCCTCAATGTTGCGACGGCCAAGAAAACAACGGGCAATTCCTATTACGGATTAGCTATCGGGTTCACTCTGATGACAGCGGCTTATTCCATCGGGAGCATTTCCGGCTGCGCCATTAATCCGGCAGTCGCTATTGGAATTACCCTAATGGGATTAAGCAAGCTCAGCAATCTTTGGGTTTTCCTGGTGGCGAACTTCGCGGGCGGGGCGCTGGCATCGATGGTTTTTAAGATTACAAACTCTGACGAATAAGACACATCTACGTGAATAACAAAGGGGGACACATGGCTTAGTTGTCATAAGTTATGTGTCCCTCTCATTTTTGTGACAAGATGCGGGACATGAATAAAATCGCTTTGATGGTAACATCCGCATTTGGGCTTGAGGCGGTTGTCAAGCGCGAGCTGCAGACGCTTGGTTTCAAGGATCTCATCGTTTTGGACGGGAAAATCGAATTCCAGGCAACCCTTGAAGATATCCCGATGCTCAATATCTGGCTCAGGTCAGCCGACCGCGTCCTCCTGAAATTAGCGGAATTTAAAGCTGAAGATTTTGACCAGCTTTTTGATCAGACTAAAGCCCTCCCGTGGGATCATTGGATCCCCAAAGACGCAAAGATCACGGTTATCGGTAAATCTGTAAAATCAACTCTCAAGAGCCTCCGGGCCAATCAGTCCATCGTCAAGAAAGCGATTGTTGAACAATTAAAGAGAAAATATCACACGGAGTGGCTGCCGGAAACTGGGACGGAATATACGATCCAGGTCTCGATCCTTAAGGATGTCGCCGAATTGACCCTGGATACTTCAGGCCTCGGTTTACACAAACGGGGTTACCGCGAAGATAAGGGGGAAGTCCCTTTGAGGGAAAATCTCGCGGCCGCGCTGGTCCTCTTGAGTTTCTGGAATAAAGACAAGCCCTTGATGGATCCTATGTGCGGGGCAGGGACGATCTTGATCGAGGCGGCCATGATCGCAAGGAATATCGCGCCGGGGTTAAAGAGGGAGTTCATCTCGGAAAAATGGCCGTTGATTGATCAGGCGGCCTGGTCAAACGCAAGGTTATCGGCGCGCGCGGCCATCAATCCCGGAGGAACGCTGCAAATATCCGGTTATGACATTAGTGCGGACAGGATCAAGGGTTGCCTGAGGAACGCCAAGAATGCCGGGGTCGAAACGGATATTGTCTTTATGCAAAAAGACATCAACGATTTACGGCTCCCGCAAACGGGCGGGATCATGATCACCAATCCTCCGTACGGTGTTAAGTTGTCAAATATAGAGGAGGTCCGGTCTATTTATCGGAGAATGGACCAGTTGTTCCGGGAGGGGGAAGGGTGGTCGCTGTACCTGTTGACAGCGGACAAGAAATTCCCTGAATATTTCAAACGCATGCGGCCATCCCGTGTCAGGAAATTGTATAACGGCACTTTACAGGTCAATCTTTACCAGTATTTCGATAGTGCCGGAAAACCCATTTTAAACGCGAATGACCGCGAATCAAACGCGGATTAACGCAAATATCAGTACTGTTATCTGTGACCATTCGCGTGCGATTTGCGAGAATTCGCGTTAAGAGAAGCTTTTCAGTCAGTATCATTTCAGCAGCACAAGATAAGGCGCGCAATTCTACCGATACCGCACAGAGGTCTTACCCGGCCATGCCGATGGTTACACTTATATGTTGACAAAACGCGATTTTAAGATACACTGGCCCTTAGTAATAAGGAGGACGGACTACCTTAAATAACTGGTAGATTCACAATTTAGGCGCCCAATAGAGGGAATGTGCATTCATTCTCTTTTTTCATATCTAATCTTGATTCTCACTTCCAAGTTTTCTGCAATTCCTGCATTGTAATAAAATCCCTGAAAGCAGATAAGGAAATGTCAATAAGAGGCAACTTGATTGGGTTGCTATGAATAGGTAATATCTTAATTCCGGGATTCTCTGGATTGAGATAAGGATTCAAATGACAAAATACGATGAAAGGAGGTGACAAAAATGAAGAAAATGATTATCAGTATAGCCGTTGTTGGTTTGTTGATGGGGCTTATGGTTTCCCATGTTCCTAGCGCAGTTGCGCAGGAGGAAGTGGTTGCCCAAATGACCACGATAACCGGTACGCTGGTGGCCATAAATGCGGAAGAATCGACTATTACGGTTGAACAGGTTTCCGGCGTAGAAGGCGAAGAGCCGACACAGGTCGTCTTGAAAGTTGAAGCATCAACAATGATCAAGAAAGCCGAGGCCGTTCTTGCCTTAGGTGATCTTGTTGTTGGAGAAACGGTTGCAGTCAATGGCATGGTTAACGATGCCGGAGAAACGACTGCTTGGGAAATTCTGGTCCAATAACAATTGGCCAAAATTGTTGCTTGCCGAAGTTCTTTGGTTTTAATGCCGAATTTCCAGCTTCTGGAAAACGGAAAAACTCTTGTCAAAGGGTGAATCTTATCACTTGATAGGACGGGCAACTGCCACCGAACCCTAAACTAATTCCGTAGGCTTGGCAGAACTTTAGTAAATGGGAACAGCAATATAATAGCTTTATTATTTGATTGCAGCTGTTCGCTATTTGTTTTAATGGGAAAAAACACAACGCCCATCTCAAAAAAAGAGTTGCTTTATTGAGGGTTGTGTGTTACATTTGAATTGACGCCACGGAGTCTTGTTGTTTAAGACGAAGTGGTTTTTTTTTGGAAAGAGCAGTGCCTTTATAAGAACATTCGGTTATTTATTCTATGATCAGCCACGGGATCTAGACGATTAAGATTGCGCGGCTTTTTTATTGGCCGACCGGAGAAAATGATCTCAATCCTCAGAAATAATGAGGTGAAAAAATGGCCATCAATGATCAAGAAATGATCCAAAAAGACAGGGCGGAGAGAAGATATTTGCCGCGGTGGGAGACCCGCATACGCGCTTTTTGGATGAAGGACACAAGCCATCAAGCGCGTGAAGGGAGTATAAAGAATTTAAGTTGCGCGGGCGCCTGTTTTTGCGGCGATACGGTATTTTCCCCGAACGAAGTGGTCCATTTGACGATCGACCTCCCTTGGGAGTCGCCTATACGGGTTTGCGGCGTTGTCCGTTGGGTGGATGAGGGCAATGGCCAGAAATTAGCAGGTATCCGCTTTGTGAATGTGGACAATATGGTCTGTGACGCGATCCTTCATCATATGAAGGAAGCGGAACATGTTAATTTGGCGGAAATCTGGTTCAAAGATTGGAAATAAGGCAAGATGAAGGTGACGGATGCATTTTTATGGAAAATGTGACTGCCGCCTTTTTTGTTGCTTCATTAATCGGTTATGACACGGAAATTTGGTTGATAATTAAAAGCCATTACACTGTACTGATTGAATGATTTTAAACTGAAGCTCGATCCA
>JAFGFL010000066.1 GCA_016931055.1 Candidatus Omnitrophota bacterium
TCTCATGGAATCCCCTCCTTACGGAGGGTATTCTATTAGGACATTCCTATTTTGGCCAATTAGGACATTATCATTTTGGTGTCACAGTAGGATTCATCGGATAATTTTGGAGTATTATTGCATAACAATGACGATATTTTAAGAAAGAGATCTATCCAGGCTGTGTTCAATCAAATACTGCAGGGCTTCCAACTCATCATGGTCAAACCAGATCATTCCGCATGCAAAACATTTGTCCACCTCAACATGATACGCTTCCGTAAAGAACATGCGCATCATCCGGTTGCGCACATGATTGCATTTCGGGCATTTCAAAAGCGTTTTGGGATCGCGGTTGATAACCTTAAGTTCCGGCTGCCGCCCTTCGTTCTGGATGCCTTCGGCTATCTTTATGATCCTTTCGTTAAATCCAATTTCCTGACGGATGATAATGCGTTGCATCTCTTTTTCCCTAACCAACGTCCCGCCGCATGCCGGGCATTTATAAACTTCCGTTCCCTCATAAACGACCGTTGTTAGCGGCAAACAACACTTGGGGCACTCGAAAGCCCCGCTTGTTTGCCCATCTTCAGCCTTTGAGACAACGTGTCGTATGTCTTGATCCTGATAGGCCATCTGCACCTTATTGTCGCCGAGGCGCTGGACCCACGTTTCCGGACGCATCCATCCTAAAGCCGTCATCTGCGCTAAGTTGAAAGGGCCCTGCCAAGCGCCATCTTTATGCGCCACCCATTGGACCGAGGATGTCTCGATTTCCGGAGCAGCTGTTCTCGGCTTCTGGGCCTGCCGTTCGACATCCTTAATGACGGATTCGACATCGCTGTGCGCCATATCCAGCAAAAGAGAGATCCGTCCGTCGATGGGAGGATGGGTTGAGAACATCTCTGACCATAAACCATTATTCTCATCGATGGCCGAAAAGACGGGATTGACGATAAAAATAGACTGCAATTCCTGTGCTGCCAGCCCCCCGCCACGCCAGCGGTAGGCAATCGCATAAAGGGCCTCGGCCAGGCTTAACGGATCGCGCGTCAGACGCACCGCAACGGCATCCGCACGGTATTCCCTCTGCCGGGAAAGAAACAACCGCGCCAACTGGCTTAGCAGTTTTGTTATCGCCAACAAGGCGTAAACCAAAATCAAGAAAATGATCGCAGCGCCTCCGCCCCGCGACTGGACACGCATCGAGGGATAGTTTGAGCTCCGTCCGCCGCCTTTAAAGATCGATTCAAGCCCGCGCAAGACGCCGTTAAACAATTCGAATAACGATGTCGTGACCGTTGTCGCTAAGCAGTCGCCCGAGACAACATGCGCCGCCTCATGGCCGACCACGGCTTCGATTTGGGCTCGCGAAAGCCGCGCGAGTACGCCTTCCGTCACGCCGATCACTGCTTGGCCGGAGAAGTCCGCGACAGCAAAGGCATTCATCGCCATGGTCGGGATCACGACCGCATCGATCTTCTTCCCGCCGGTCGCCACCGAAACCTCATCCACGATATTCTGCAACATCTGATGGTAGTGGTCCTTGGGATTGAGTCTCTCCGCTCTCAGGACGCGCAGGATCTTTTGAATCAGATCAGATGTCGAGTAGTTCCAGTGGATATACCCAATGATCATGGCAAGCCCGAGAATGATCAACGTATGCGAAAATCGCAGGGCGCTTAAATGAATCGAGAATTTTTGGGGATTTGCTTCATATTGGAAATAATGGACCGTCAAAAGGGCAATCAGCCAGAAAACGAGGAAATAAACAAAAATCAAGAACGAAAAGACAAAACTAATGGTTTTTGATTTGTCTTCTTCGATTTTGGTGAAGGAATAAGGCATCTGGCTTGAATGTCAAACTGAAATTTCAATGCCAAATGACAAATGGCAAATGACAAATTACAAATAAATGCCAAATTCCAAATTGACTAATCGCGCATTTGGCTTTGGTCATTTGGATTTAATTTTGTCATTCGGCATTTTTCATTTGTCATTTAATCTGGATGGCCAACATTTCGTTAAAATTTCACCTGGGGTGCCGCTTTTTCGGAAGCGTCTTCAAGCTCAAAAAAGTCGCGCTTGCCGAAATTGAACATATTGGCAATGACATTGTCCGGAAAAGATTGGACCGCCGTATTCAGCCGGTTGACCTCATCATTATAGTACTGCCTGGCAAAGGTGATTTTATTTTCCGTTGAGGTCAATTCCTCATGAAGCAGGCGCATCTGCTGGTCCGCTTTAAGGTTCGGGTAATTTTCACTGACGGCAAAAAGACTGCGCAAGGTACTGCTTAAGAAATTCTCCGCGGCTTGTTTATCTTTTAAATTCTTCGCGTCAACCGCCTGCTGACGGGCCTTGATGACATTTTCCAGCGTGCTGCGTTCGTGGGCCATATATCCTTTTGCCGTTTCCACCAAATTCGGGATCAGATCATGCCGGCGTTTCAACTGGACGTCTATCTGCGACCACCCATTCTTGGTATTTTCCCTCAACTGGACCAATTTGTTATAAATCCCAACCCCCAAAAGGATAACAACGGCTGCAACAGTAAGAACTACTAATAATATGATTGTCATGAGGCCTCCTTTTAAATTTTTTTATACTGGATTATACCATTAAAAAAGCTCGCCCATGCAAAAATTATCGGGAAATCTTCTTAAAATCACCGTCTTTATAATCTTTCATGACCATAGACGTCCGGCCGAAACCGATGGTGCCATCGATCATGAGCGGAATTTTCTTGTTCCCGCCTTCAAACCATACCTTATATTTTTTGGGGACACTGTTCATGTGATAAGCATGATATTCCTGCCCGGCGACCTTAAGTGTTTTTTGCTCATCCAGTTGAAACGTGACATCCCGTGTAGGCAGATGCAGGGAACATTCCTCTCCCGCCTTAAATTGTCCTTGTACGCGGTAGCGGTAAATGAAACCGTAAATATTATCAAACCGCTCCCCTTGCTTAATGACCTGTGAACTATGTTTGCCGTTCGCGGCTTTGATAACCATCACTTCCCCATGTTGCTTATGGTAAATTTCAACGATTTTTTCCTTTTTGCCGAAAATATCCAGGTCCCGCTTGATCATGTACGGATGAAACGTCACAGGATCAAGGAAGATCCTTTCCTCATCAAAGAAACGGAATCCCTGGGCAGTGACCGTAATCAGCAAAACCTCCCTTCCTCTGAGATCAACGGTCCCATTGTAAACAATCGTTGCCTGCCCGACATTCATTTTAAGTTTCTTGATATCATAAGTAATTGTCTCACCGTCTGAAAACGGCAGGTTTGATATCTTATTCACAGCGCTCCCGCTTGATTGGCACAAAAAAAAGAAAACACATGCCATGACCCCCATCACCGTTCTTGAGCTCAAAAGACGTTTGTTGTCCCCTTTTTTACGGATTCCGGGCAATAGGCAATGGATTGCGAAGTTATTCATCACGATACCCTTTCTTAAAGAAATATTCCCGTTTAAATCCAATTAAAAACCTATACGTAAAGAAATACGATAATGGCCTTAGGGGGTTAGCCACTTCATCACATAAAACATGCGTTGTGCACCCTACCGCAATGCCGATCCAGATCACATTAAGTTTGAACAAAAAAATAGTCACCCACAGTAATGCTAAAAATTCATAAGAATGAAGGAACAAATAAATCTTTGCTTCGCGCTCTTTTTTACAGAAATGATCCAGCTTCTTGTAGTTAAACGGGATTTTCTTTTTTGCCAGGTAATAATCCAAATGATGGTCAAGGTCGATGAAAATACCGCTTAAAAAACATGCGCCGATAGCCGTCCATGACCGAACCCAAACGGAAAAAATCGCAGTCACCCCTGCGGAAATAAGGACATGATTGATCGGCCTCATCGGAAATTTCTTCCTTCTATTTGAATTTGCGTTCTAATAGTGGTTAAATAAATCATATACATCAAGCCTTATTTGTTCCAGAAAAGAATTTTCCAATAGTCGGGAAAGGTTTTGCTTTTACGACTATAGGCGGTCATACTCCTTAATAAATTGTTCCAGCATTTGCGTCCCCCGAAATAGCGTCCGTATATGAATATATTCGTCATTGGTATGCGCGGTCCCAGGGGCCCCGAACCCTGTCGCAAAAGCCGCAATGCCGTATTTCCTGAAAAATGTCATGACGGTCGCCCCTTCGCTGCCTCTGGGCCTGGCCTGGCATCCGCATCCGTTGGCTGTCTTTAAATAGGTCCTCACAAAAACGTGCCGTCGGTTTATTTCATAAGGCATTTGCACGTCATCCACCTCAACTCTAAACCGCCCTGTCTCGCTTTTGATGACCGCCCGGATCTTGTTTAAAATCTTTTTCGGGTCCATCCCAGGGACAAAACGCGCGTCCAAAGCAAACTCGCAAAAATCACTCACGACATTCACTTTTTCGCCGCCATGGATCACGCCCACATTCATCGTCGGCGGCCGCAGCAAGGGATGTCTGGCAAATCTCCAGTTATTTGTTTTAAGTTTATTGATGACCCTGGCCGCAATTTCAATCGCATTGACGCCTTGCCAAACATACGCCCCGTGCGCCTTTTTGCCGAGAATCTGAATGCGCATGTGAATCAGCCCTTTTTGAGCAATGATGGCGTTAAATTCATCGGAATCCATGACAAGCGCCAATCTCGGCCTAAGGATCCCATGTTCCAATAAGGGGATGATCCCGTAACGGCTTCCGGTCTCCTCATCCACGGTCGCGGCCATGATCACATCTTTATCTAATTTGACTCCATCTTCGACAAGGCTTCGCATCAGTTCCATGCAACTGGCCAGATTGCCCTTATCATCCGTGGCCCCGCGGCCGTATAATTTCCCATTGCGGATTTCGCCGCCCAGCGGCTTGTGCTTCCACCCTTTGCCGATCGGCACCGTGTCAACATGGGGCGTCAACAGGATCGCCTCTTTGGCGGCCTTCGGCCGCGGCCACACGCCTTTCAGCGTCGCGACAACATTCGGCCTTCCTTTGGCATACGTATAGGTCCTGACTGCAAGCCCTAGGGAACGCATATCTCTTTCGATAAATTTGGCAAGGGCGAGTTCACGGCCCGGCGGGTTTTCGGAATTGACGGAAATGAGCTTTTGGGTCAGTTTGATGAGGCGGTGTTTGTTGATCATTTCAAAAAATCCCGCGCCTTTAACTCGCCGATCGACCGCGAATAATCGTCAAAATCAACGAATTGAATACCGGGTTTCGTTTCATTCATTTTCTGTAACTTCGGCAGATGGTTGCGGACGTTACGGAAGGCGATGTATTTGAATTCCGCTTTGCATTTGGGGCACGCGGCCGTATCCAATTTCAGGTCCATCGCCTGGCAGTTGGCGCACTGGGCGGACAGGTCCCCGTAGATCAAAAGGTGCTGTTTGACTTCATTGATATCGAATTTCTTATAGACGCGGATGAATTTCTGGTTCATAGGGGTTCATTATAACACACAAAAACAAAAAGGGGACAGCGCCCTTTTCCCTTTTTTGGGAACGGGTGCTGCCCCCTTTTCCTCTACCGTGTTACAGATTTCAGGCGCCTGGGCGGCAATACAACAAATCCTGTAGGGGACGCATATATGCGTCCCCTGCATCATCAGTTTATGCCTCTATATCCTCCGCTTCCCATTCCCGGACATACGCGGCGATCCGGTTCTTGTTCATGGGATCCAGCCCGCGGTAACTCATGTCACTATCCTCTGTTTCCCCGCCTAGCATGCCCAGAAGGAGCGGTAAGTTGTTGGCCACGGGCGTAATATTGATAATTACGGGCAAAAACCCTTCAATCTTCATGTTGTAAACCGGCTGCTGATTGAGCGGCAGCGGAATGCCGTTTCCGTCCCGCTTGATCTGCAGGTCCAATAACTCCGGATTAAGATCAATACCGCCAGGCTTAACATCCTTAACCGGTGAAGACTGGATTTCAGCATGAGCCGCTTTTATCAATTCCTGATAAATATTACCCAATCTAGCCAATCCTTCTTTAATCATATCCTCATAATCGCTTAACAGATAGCGATAGTCTTCATTAACAGACAGTTGCTCTCTTCCTTCTTCAGGGATTTCATCAATCTTTTTTCTTAAATCAGATAACATTTTAATCATGTCTTCTACATCAGTTACAGAAACTTCTTTATCTTTTCCAATTCCCGTGTCTTTTAAAAAATCATCTATTGTTTTTTCATAAATCTCATAATCATCTTTCAATGTTACCATGTCCTCATCTGAAATCGGCGAGGATTGGAATTTAGAAACGACCGCAGCCCGGCCTTTGGCTCTTGATTCCTCCGCCAAGGCCTTCTGGGCGGCGATGTCCATCAATCTTTCCATGCCCTCTCCGATGATAATACTCTTTTTCTCCCATGTATTCGTCATTGGCCTTTTGGAATCTATTGTCTCGCGAAGATTCGACAAATGATCCAAGGTTTTCTGAACTTGATCCAAGGCAATCTCAGGACGGCCGGCAATTTCTATTAAACTCCCAAGATCGTATTCAAGTGGCTTTTCTGATGCCTCTATCCCAACCCCATCCATTACCACACTTTTCAAAATGTCATTCCATTGCACTATGACCGGTGAGGAAGGAGCTGTCACAATATCCAATGCCTTTTTCGCCTCGGCTTCTGAAATCTCAATTAGGTCTTTTCGGAATGAAACACCTTTTTCCCTCTCCATATCTTCGATGGAACCCAGAGTAAACTTAAAGTTATTCCTTAATTCCGCTTCCGAAAAAGAAAAATCCTGTGCAATTTGCCGAGCAGTTGGTTCTTTGCCCTGATTCCGTTCTTCATTCAACCAATTCCGGAATAATTGAATATCTTCCGCTTTAATTTCCGAACCAGTGGCTATTCTGTTTAATGCATAAGGCAATCCGATTATCCACCCTCTGTATCGGCCATGCGTCCTAATGTATTCCTCAACAGAAACCGGCAAAAAGGTCACATCTTTATCCTCTTGACCCGAATAATAGTCTCGGATATTCGTTGAGGAAGTCCCAAATAGATTAATATGCCCGAGCGGACTTATAAATCCCGTTCGGATTTTTTCTTTCAATTGTTCAACTTCGTTAGGCGTCGGAAGGCTTTCAAATAACTCCCTAAAATTGAATGCCAAGACCATTTCTATATTGTTCGCCTGTAGATGTTCCGCTAACAATTTTTGTATCTCTTCCATTTTCTTAACCGTACCCGGTCGAAGATTCTGACCATCCTTTATTGAAAGCTTATACCCCTGTTCATCAACTTCTTTTGACGGGGCATAAACATGCATATGGTCTCCACCAACTGCCGTGTAAACAAATGTTGTTTTTCCTTTACGCCCACCGTTAATCTCGATAAGTTTACGATATTTCGTCTCGCCATCTGCTTCCGAACCATCTAATACTTTGGCTAGTACAAGCAATCCTTCAAAAAGATCCACCCATTCTTGAGCCATTTCGTCGCGTTCCAAAAATGTCGGGTTCAACCCTATTCCCTGTTTTCGATAATCAAACGCATGATTCGCAACACCAACAACACTAATTTTTAGTTGTGCTATTGCTCGCAAAACCGGTTCAAACTGACCAAAATGAAGCGGATTAAGGGCAGAGGCAAAAAGACCAACCGTAATATCACCGGTGTCCGTCTCATTTCCTGTAAATTCAGAATCTTTTTCGCTCCAACGAACACGCTGTAATTGCATCTCCCCGTTCATCATATGTACCCCAATCTCCCATAAAGACTCTTTGACCTTTCGCGCCCATTCACTGGCAAGCTGCTCGTTCCTGTTTTTGCCTTTCTGCAAACTGTGGTTCACAAGGTTATCGAAAACTTTTTCAACATCAACATGGATCTCTTTATTAACATTAGGATAAATGGACTTGGCGTAATTATACTCGGCGATCCGGTTTTGCTCGTGCGTACCCTGGTTTAATATGTACACAAACGCGCGTTCAAGCATGCTGTAAGGATCCCCTTTTTCTTTAATCATTTGAATAAAACCGCTCTGAACAACGATCTTCTTCACTCCATTTTCTGTAATAAAGGCCAGGCCATAAGTGACTTCATTGCCGCTAGCTATTTCCTCAACATGGTTTATATCTGCTTGTTTCCCGGTTCGATTTTGAATATAAACCTTTGCATTAATAAATTCTTTTGGCCGAACTTCTATTCTCTGCTTACCTGATTGCTCATAAGCTGCTATCTGTTTTGTGATTTCTGCATCTGTCATACGCGCATTGTAACTATTTCCTGTCATAATTCCATCACGGTAAGGAATCCCGCTTGGATTAATCCCATCTTCCAATTGCACCAAAACATCTTTCCAGTCTCGCCCTGTTTCATCACCTGCCAGCGCTTCCCTCACCTGTATCGGAGTGATGCCATACCCGGAAAATTCATGCCTTGTTGTTCCTTCACCTTTGGAATAAATGCTTTTTAATGTGAAAAGATCATCAAAATTCATTTTACGGATTTTTTCCGTTTCTGTTTCAAATATCTCGACACTCTTCACATGGAGAAAGTTTGCAAGCGAATCCTTCCGCAACTTCAGTTCCACCGGCGAGGAGGCAAGTTTGTTGACAATCTGTTTCCCGACTTCGATTAAAGCATCCCCTCTTGCTGCGTCAATGTTACTGTCAGATTTACCAACTAGACCAACATAATACTTAATAACGTCCTGTGTTCCCGATGGGCGCAATAGCAGATTATCACCCGATGCAAAAATAAACTTCAGCCCTCCTTTAACAGGAATCAAATTAGCAACCTTTTGATCTTGTAACGCCTCCAATTCCTTAACAATCGTTACCTCAGCCAGATTGCCCTTGCTTTCAATCTCACGCTTAACTTTCTCGGCTCCAGCTTTGAGGGCGGCTTTTTCTTCACTGGTGGCTTGGATATCGGCAACAGTTTTCACAAATTTGAGACCAACGGTTTTTTCAATTTTTGTCTTATATTCCGATAAACTCATTCCTGATTTCGCTACCAACCACAATGTCATAAGGCCTATCGCGATCCCGTCATCCCACGATCTCATAAACGGCCCAACACCCACATGGGCGCTTTCCTCCCCTGCAACGATAAACTGTTTCCCATGTTTTACAACTTGCTCGACTACCCATTTGAAGCCAACATCGACTTCAACCATCTCAATTTCTTTCTCACCGACAGCACTTCGTTTAGCATTGATATAATTAACAATGGCATTGGAGAAATCGTTGGTGGCTACCGTTTTGCCAACGGCACCGCCTTCCAGCCTCACCTCTTCAACCAAGAAATAGGTTAACAATCCAATGAGATCATCGGCGCTGACAAAGACTCCGCCGAAGTCTACTGTTCCAAAACGATCCGCATCTCCGTCTGTGGCGATACCGATAGATTTCGGGGTTTCCATAACTTTCTTAACCAATGGCTCTCGACTGTTCTTATCATCAGGTTTTGGGCTCCCTTTGACTTCTTTAAATTCCGGATCTTTGTTGTTCATATTAATCATTTCATAAAGACCCCCCTCAGGCCTGCTTTCATCCTCAAGAGCTAAATAAATAGCTTGGAGATATTTAACAGAAGTTCCTTGCATAGGATCTAGCACTAAGCGAAAATCACGATTTGCTTTGATGTAATCTACAATATCCTTCCAGGCTCCAATCTTCTTCAGTGTCGGAATAATGTACTCGCGGGTATATTGCCCAACCAACTGATCAGCATCTAACTCCATTATCATACCGGCGTCTTTGGCCTCTTGATAATCTGTTGTCTTCAATTGTGCCGCTGTGTTAGCTAAACGGCCTATGGCGTTGGTTACGCCCTCATCCGCAGCCCCTCCATGACTTGGAGAAAACTTAAAACCATTGTCATCTTTCGGATTATGGCTAGCCGTAAAATTGATAACTCCTGCGATATCATCACTGATACTGGCCCAATATGCTAAAACAGGTGTTGGCGTGGCCTCAGGAACAAGTAAGACTTTAATCCCGTTAGCCGCAAGAATCGAAGCCGTTTCTCTGGCATTTCTCGGATTGTGTTTCCTTGTATCATATCCGACAATAACTGTTCTTTGCCTTACGTTCCCTAAGATATAATCAGCTGCGCCTTGTGTAATCCGCCGAATGACAGGCAAATCGAATATTTTTCTGGAATCATTCGTATAATCTTCAATCTTTCCTCTGTCACCACTCGTGCCAAACTCAATTTTTCTTGTATTCACTAATTCTTTAGTCTCTATCTTCACCGGCGAGGAGGGTGTTTCGCCTGCCGGTCTTCTTACAGCTACGCCTTCAGGAACTTCTTTAGTGTTCTCAAGATTCTCAACCAGGTCAGCTGTCACCATGTGGACCTTTTCATCTTTTAGGTCTGAATAAATACGAACTTGATCAAAAATATATCCTTGATCCTCTTCTGACAATTGCTGCAACAGCGGGGCAATATGTAATTCAAATTCAGCTTGAGTTAAATTGTTCACGTTCAATAAAAATTTGAAAAACGCTCCTCGATTCCCCTTAAGAGACTCAAGTTCATCTATCCCAACAGAAGCCAAAGCCGTGTTCATTCGTTCCCCAAAGAAACCGCCTGAAAAATACTTGCGCGGGATGATTTCCTGCGTTGCCGGGTCATAGTCTTCCCTAATATAGTTGTAGACGCCCTTTTGGAAGGCCTCAAGATACTGGTCATAGATCTTCTGTTTGACCTCTTTGTCTTCAACATCGACCCCCTTGATCTTGTTCTTGTCCACATAGACCTGGCCCAGCAGGCTTTCTTTAAGATTCTGCTTATACCAGGTGGCCAGGATCATGGAATTGTAAATTTGCCGCAGGTTGGCGAAAGTTTTGCCTTCGTTGACTTCTTTTTCGATTTCCGGAATCAGCACTTCGCGGACGACTTCCGAGGTAACACCGCTAATTACTTCCGCGTCTTCTTGTACGGGCGACCGGCCGGTCGCCCCTACATCTTGTTTATTATATTCCGCCATGGCCTTGTAATCTTCTTCCAGCATGACTTTCAAATGGCTGTCTATTACATAGGCACTGGCCTCATGTTCAAATACAAGAGCTTTTTCAGGGACAATCCATACTTTATTAAAGGTATTCATCGGGATTTCGGTCGTCCCGTAAAGCTCATAGGCCTTTTTATAGACCCTGTCCCAGAACTTCTTGCCTAATTCATCTTCAGGGTACATTAAGGATGCGGTGAGTTGTTTTAAGAGGTAATCCTGGGCCAGGAGGTCACGGCCCATTTCCGTCTCGCCAAAAGATTGGGGAATAATACGGTCTTTTTCGTAAGGAGAAAGGTTGACCCACAATTCTTTCTCAGGGACCGTCAGTGAGGCCAGAAAATATTTGATCAGTTTCTGTGATTCATCTTCCAGTTGGCTGCCAACAATACCTGAGTCGCCGGTATCGATCGTAAAGTCGAATTCCAGCGGATTTTCGGGATGGATCGTTACACCCGTAATCAGTGCAGGAATATAGCCGCTTGTAACCGGAAGCATCACCCCCGGCGCCGGCAAATTAAGGATCGTTGCAGGCAAAACTTGGGCATACGTCATCTGCGGCGGAATCACCGTGCCGAAAATAAACGTAAAGGCAACAAAGGCGGAAAAAATCCGATAAGTTAAATTAGTTTGTTTGTGTTTGATGAAGCTGATCATCACGGAGTCCTCCTGATTGGTTTTATAGGTCTAATTAAGCAATAAGAAACTTGCGAAACTACACGTATAAACCTTTCGATTCCTCCGTGGCGGGAGAAAAAACCCAAGAATGGAAATGTTTATAACTGCAGCTTGAACTTCGGTATTTGTCCAAATTATGCCATATATATATATAAAAAGCAAATATATTTTCAGGGTTTACTTATAACCGCAGTTCCCATCGCCTGCCCAAAACATCTGCAAGACATCACGGATAGGGACACATTTAAAAGGTTTTCCGCTTATTGTTTTGTGCATTCCGAAACGGTTCTCGTAAATATCGCAAAAGAATTTCCCTTTATGTACCTCCATAAGGTGTTCACAGGGGTCATTATCATTGATCCCGCAACACGAGCCGCAGCAATGGCATAGCACTTCCCACTCATTGAGTTGTTTTGCCTGTAACTGTTCGTATCTTTCCGTATAGGTCATTTTTATTTTGTACTAATACCTTGATATTTAATGACTTATGCCAGTTTTAGCAGAAAAGACCCATTTCTTCAAAAAAAAACTCTTCCTCAAGGAACCTTCCCTAAAGAAGAGAAAAAATAAGCCGATAAAGGAGGTTATCTCCCTCATCGCGCTTCGGCAACTCAGCCACCGTATCGCCATCAACCGTTCTTATCGTCTTTGATGCCCAGCTTAACGCTTAGGGCCTTTTAGGTATCAGACAATTTAGGTCTGTAGTTTTGCGCCCCCAGGTTTCCCTGGGTTTACCTTTATCGGCTTACTGTAAGAATAACACACTTCTTATCAATTTTCAAGGGCCTAAAACCATTAAATTTTAAGGACTTACAGAATTATGGCATCAAAAAACTCTCGGATCAAACGCGGGTCCTTTATTCCGGGAGACTTTTCTATTCCGCTTGAAACATCTATCGCATAAGGATTTGCAGCGGCTATGGCTTCCTTGACATTTTGGGCCGTCAAACCCCCTGACAAAATGACTGGTTTTTCAATGTTCTGGCCTTTAAGCACGTTCCAGTTAAATGTTTTCCCTGTGCCTCCCGCGACGCCTTCTACATGCGTATCAAAAAGGTATGCATCCACCTTGTACTTACTTATATATTCAGCCGGATAATATTCCCTTATCCTGAAAGCCTTAATAATCTTAAAATCCCCGAACCGCTTGCAATACACGGCCTTTTCCTCTCCATGGAACTGTACTGTCTTTATGCGGGTGAATTGGCATATGTCTTTAACCGCCCTTTCGGATTGATCAACAAATACACCAACCGGCGTCACAAAAGGCGGCAATGCTTCGATAATCTTCCGTGCCCGGCTTGGCGAAACATACCTGGGGCTTTTTTTGGAAAAAACAAAGCCAATTGCCCATGCCCCATAATGGGCAGCTTTTAAGGCATCTTCGCTGTTTGTGATCCCGCAAATCTTTACTCTTATCATAACTTCCAAGTCTTTCCGTACGGGCGGCCGGCCGGTCGCCCCTACCTACGTACCATAAAGCACTTCCTTCATTTTCTTGCCAATATCATCTTCCCTCATAAACGTTTCCCCGATCAAGATCGCATGGGCACCAGCATCTTTTAGCGCCTTGACTTCCGAATATTTTTTAAAGCCGCTTTCTCCGACAATAATTTTGTCTTTTGGGATTTTCGGGATGAGGCGCATACAGACCTGCATATCAATAAAAAACGCAAACAGATCCCGGTTGTTCACACCGATAATCTCCGCCCCGGCATTACAAGCCTTCTTGAGCTCATTTTCGTTATGAATCTCTACCAGGCAATCTAGGCCTAAAAAACGCGCTGCAGCGATCAATTCCTTAAGAACGGCATCTTCCAGTATGGCGGTAATCAGCAGTACCGCATTGGCCCCGTTCGCCTGCGCCTCATAAATCTGGCCTTCCTCAATCATGAAATCCTTGTTCAAAATCGGAAGGCTGACAACCTCACGCACCTGCTTGACATATTCAGTCTTTCCGAGAAAATATTTATCCTCCGTCACAACAGAAATGGCCGCCGCGTTATTCTGGGCATAGATCTTCGCGATCGCCATCGGATCAAAAGGCTCACGGATAATCCCCTTGGACGGCGAGGCCTTTTTGATCTCAGCGATCAATTTGATCTGTCCCGGCCCGCTGATCGCGCTCTTGAACGAATGAGGATGCGGGGATTTTGTCGCTTTCCATTTCAGCGAACGGTAATAATCCTTTTTCTCCCTATTCAGAGTCCGCTTGTATTCCAATATGTTTGTTAGATACGCTTCTGTCATTTTGAAAATTATTAAGCGCGCGTAAATTGAACCAATTGATCCAGTTTCCTTAATGCCCCTCCTGAATCAATCGTCTTTCTCGCCAAATCCATTCCTTGCGATATATCCTTGACTTTCTGCGAGACATAAAGGGCATACGCCGCATTTAAAAGAACAATATCTCTTTTGGGCCCTGTTTTTCCCGCAAGAATATCTTTGCAGATACGGACGTTCTTGTTGAGATCGCCGCCTTCAAGGTCTTTTGGCTTTGCCTTCGCTATTCCGAGTTCATCAGGCAAAATATCATAAGAAAAGATCTCTTTGCCGTCATACTCACACAGAAAAGTCTTGTCAGTTGTCGTTATCTCATCCATGCCATCGTTGCCATGAACAACGATAGCACGTTTTAGTCCCAAGTTTTTCAGCACATGGGCCATCGGCTCAACGAAATCCCGGCTATACACGCCCATAATCTGATGCGTCGCCTTGGCCGGGTTGGTCAAGGGCCCCAAGATGTTAAAAATCGTTTCCACCGCCAACTTCTTTCGGACAGGAGCCACGTTTTTCATGGCCGGATGGAGTTTTTGCGCGAATAAGAATGCGATCCCCACTTCATCCAGGCATGCACTCAAATGCTCCTGCTCGACATTCAGATTGACTCCCAAAGCCTCTAAAAGATCCGCACTGCCGCACTGACTGGAGATCGAACGGTTCCCGTGCTTGGCAACGGCAACCCCCGCGCCGGCGACCACAAGCGCCGTGACCGTCGAAATATTGAATGTATTCTTTTTATCGCCTCCGGTCCCACAAGTATCAAGAATATCTTTGTGCTTGGTCTTGATCTCAACTACAAACTTACGCATAATCTTTGCAGCGCCAGTAATTTCATCAACGGTTGGCCCCTTTTCCCGAAGCGCCAGCAAGAACACAGATATATCCTCATCTTGCGAATTCCCGGACATAATCTCGTGCATGACCTCTTCGATCTCGCTTTGAGTCAAATTTTCCCTGTTCCGCAATTTTTCAATATAGGCTTTCATCTGCGACCTTTCCAATTGAGAAAATTCTTTAATATCTTCTTTCCCTCCATTGTTAATATGGATTCGGGATGGAACTGCACGCCCCACATCGGATAGTTTTTATGCCGCACGGCCATAACTTCGCCGTCATCGGCCGTTGCCGTCACTTCCAGGCATTCTGGCATAGTTTTCTTTTCGATCACCAAAGAATGATAACGCGTCGCCTCAAACGGATTCTCAACGTCTTTAAAGATCCCTTTACCGTCATGGTGAATCATCGAGGTTTTTCCGTGCATCAGACGCTTTGCCCTTATGATCTTGCCGCCATAGGCATATCCGATACACTGATGACCTAAACAAACGCCTAATATCGGGATTTTACCGGCAAACGCACGGATAAGAGCCACCGAGATGCCTGCCCCTTCCGGACGGCCGGGCCCCGGAGAAATGACAATATGCTTCACCGGCATGCGTTTGATCTCTTGAACCGTTAATTCATCGTTACGATAAACCTTCAGATCAGCCCCCATTTCGCCAAAATACTGCACAAGGTTATAGGTGAAGGAGTCATAATTATCGATCATCAGTATCATAATGACTCTTGCTCCCGATAGACCTTTGCCCCAAGCGCCGTGAGTTTTTCATCCAAGGCCTCATAACCGCGCTCTAAATGGTACATGCGATGGATCTCCGTTCTTCCTTTGGCAGCCAAACCGGCAATGATCAGGGCTGCCGAAGCGCGAAGGTCCGAAGCCATGACCGGAGCCCCATAAAGCTTTTTTATGCCATTGACGATGGCGTTAGGCCCATCGCGCCGGATGTCCGCCCCCATGCGGTTTAATTCCGCAATATGCATAAACCTGTCCGGGTAGATCTTGTCTGTTATGACACTGACCCCCTGAGTCAGCGCCATAAGCGCCATAAACTGCGCCTGCAAGTCCGTCGGGAAACCGGGGTAAGGATGCGTGGTAATTCCGATCGGTTTAATCGTTTTTCGCGGTCTGACTTTAATGAGCCCTTCTTCTTCTGTGACTTTGACCCCCGCTTGGTCCAGTTTGTCGATCAGTCCCATCAAATGAGCGTAGCAACCGTTTCTTACCGTGATGCAGCTTTTCGTTGCCGCGGCCATCAAGATATAGGTGCCGGCCTCGATGCGGTCAGGGATGATTTTAAACGATACCCCGCGCAGTTTTTTGACGCCGGTGACCGTTAAACAATGGCTTCCCTTTCCTTTGATCTTCGCTCCCATCGCAATCAGGAATTGCGTCAAATTCTCGATCTCCGGCTCACAGGCCGCGGACTCGATGATGGTCTGGCTTTTGGCCAGCGTTGCGGCCATTAATATATTAGCCGTCGCCAGGACCGAGGAGCCGAACATCCCTCCCAAATAAATATGTGACCCGCGAAGATGCCGGGCGTTCGCTAACACATAACCATTCTCGATCTCAATCTTCGCCCCCAGCGCCTTTAATCCTTTCAGATGCAAATCAACCGGCCGGATCCCGATCACGCATCCGCCGGGCAAGGAGACCTTCGCTTTTGCCAGTTTGGCAATAAGCGGGCCCAAAACACAAAACGACCCGCGCATCGTAGAGACCAATTTATAATCCGCGACACAATCCATCTTGTCTGTTGACGAAATCGTCACCTTGTCCCCATCGACCTGGACGGCCTTTCCCAGAGACTCAAGAAGCGCGATCATGGTCCTTGTGTCGCGCAGCTGCGGGATGTTACGCAAAACGCACGGCTCATCCGTCAGCAAAGTCGCGGCCATGATCGGCAAAGCGGCATTTTTCGCGCCGCTGATCGTCACTTCACCCTTTAAGGGCCTTTCGCCTTCAATGATTAATTTTTCCATACCTTCCACGTAGGGGCGTAATGTCCGCCAACGGCGAGACCTCGCACCCATCCAGATTTCCGATTGGGTGCGGGCATTACGCCCCTACCCTTTTCCGAGCCATAACAACCCGGTCCGTTCCCACATAATCTTTGAAAAATCTGATCTCACGGTATTGCGGATATTGGGCAAAAATGCCGGCAATATCATCTCGCTGACCATCCCCGATTTCCATGGCAAGAAAACCTTTCTCCTGCAGGATTTGCCAAGCGTATTCAATGATGGCCCGACAAAACCGCAAGCCATCGTCGCCACCATCCAAAGCAATACGCGGTTCCTGTTGCACGTCAATGGGCAACTTCCCAAGTTGTTGAGTAGGAATATACGGGGGATTCGAGACAACCATATCAAATTTTTCACCCTTAACAACCGCCTCTTTCAAATATCTCGCCATATCATCGCATAAAAAGTTGACCCTGCTCTCAACGCCATGGTGCTTGGCATTTTGTCTCGCTAGATCCAATGCCTCATCGCTGATATCCAAAGCCGTCATGGTCATATGGGGAAGGTTCTTAAGAAGAGCGGCCGTCATATTGCCGCTGCCTATACCGAGATCTAAAGCCTTAAGCGTCTCCTTCCTTGGATCTGATTTAACCGTGTGAATGGCCAGGTCAACTAATATTTCGGTTTCCGGCCGCGGGATAAGCGCGCGACGGTCAACAAAAAGCGTCATTCCATAAAAATCCCATTGGCCGACAATGTACTGTAAAGGTTCCCCATGATTACGCCTTGCCTGCATCTGATCATATCGCGCCTGTTGGTCAGGAGTCAGCACTCTCGTATTCACGGCAAGATCTACGCGCCGGCAATCCAGAACAGAGGTCAGCATGATTTCATTTTCCGTCATGGATCCCTTCCTCGGAATCCGCCTTCATCAATGCTTCGGCGATTTCATCCAGGTTCCCGTCGATCACATCCATCAACTGATGGGTCGTAAAGCCTATGCGATGGTCCGTGACGCGCCGATCCGGATAATTATAGGTGCGGATCTTTTCGCTGCGGTCCCCGGACCCGATTTTCAGCTTACGGTCCTGGGACTCTTTGCTCATCCGTTCGCTTTGGATCTTATCCATCAAACGCGCCCGCAAGACCCGCATGGCCTTGTTCTTGTTTTTTGATTGTGATCGTTCATCCTGGCAAACGACAACAAGTCCCGTCGGCAAGTGGGTAATGCGGACCGCCGAGTCGGTCGTGTTCACGCTTTGTCCCCCCGGGCCGGAAGACCGGAAGATATCGATTTTTAGGTCCTTGGGCTCGATCTTCACTTCGACCTCTTCAGGCTCATATAAAACCGCAACGGTCGCCGCAGACGTGTGGATACGTCCCGAAGCCTCAGTTTCGGGAATGCGCTGAACGCGATGCGCCCCGCTTTCCCATTTTAAATGCTTCTCGGCCCCTTTGCCGCTAATGCTGAAAATAACTTCCTTGAACCCGCCGGTCTCTGAAGGATTGCTGCTGATCGCTTCAACTTTCCACCCCTTTTGGTCGGCGTATTTGGTGTACATTCTGTACAAATCGGCCGCGAAAAGGCTGGCTTCCTGCCCGCCGGTCCCAGCCCGGATCTCAATGATCAGATCGCGGTCCTGCTCATGTTTCTTGGGATTTGTCAGATCATTAAGGCGGTCTAACAGCTCTTGTTTTTTGTCCGTCAGATCATTTAATTCGGCTTTTGCCAGCGATATGAATTCCTCATCGTGTTTCTCATGAAGAAGCGTTTCAGTCTCCCGGATCTGCCCGTCAATGTCCTTAAACGACCGAAAGGTCGCCACGACCGGTGAAATGACTGAATATTCTTTGGCCAATCGGGCGTACTGAGCCTGATCAGAAATAACCTTCGGATCAGCCAACAGCCGCTCCAACTCAACAAACCGTTCTTCGATCTTCTCGCACTTCTCGAATGCCATCATTATTTATTCTCTTTGTATCGTTTCTTGAAGCGCTCGATACGCCCTGAAATATCAACAAATTTTTTGTCGCCCGTGAAGAAAGGATGGCATTTGGAACAGATCTCCACACGGATATTTTGCTTTGTTGACCGCGTGTGGATCACTTCTCCGCACGCGCAGGTTATGGTTGCTTCTTTATACTCCGGATGAATCTTTGGTTTCATTTTGACTTACTCCCGTCATTTTTCCGTATTTCCGTTTAAAGGAAATGACAAGGCCCGCACCCCATCACGTCGTGGGGCGGATGCGGCCTTTTACATATTATTGAGATTAGCGAGAAATTCGGCGTTTGTTTTATACTTACCGATCTTATCAATCAGCAATTCCATGGCTTCGGCTGAATTTAAGTCATGGACCGCTTTTCGCAAAAGCCAGATGCGCTGAAGGTCGTCCTCTGGGATCAACTTTTCTTCATGCCGCGTGTTCGATCGCTTGATGTCGATCGCCGGATAAATCCTCCTTTGGAACAGGTTGCGGTCCAATTGCAATTCCATATTCCCCGTTCCCTTGAATTCCTCAAAAATGACCTCATCCATGCGGCTTCCGGTATCAATAAGAGAGGTCGCAATAACGGTGAGGCTCCCGCCTTCTTCAACAGCGCGCGCCGCCCCAAAAAATCTCTTTGGCTTATGCAGCGCGTTGGAATCCACCCCGCCGGAAAGGATCTTTCCGCTGTGCGGGACAACGGTATTGTACGCGCGCGCCAGGCGCGTAATGCTGTCCAGGAGGATCACGACATCCCTTTTATGTTCAACAAGCCGCTTGGCCTTTTCCAGCACCATTTCGGCAATCTGGACGTGGCGCTCGGCCGGCTCGTCAAACGTGGATGAGATCACCTCTCCCTTGACGCTCCGCTGCATGTCGGTCACTTCTTCGGGCCGCTCATCAATCAAAAGGACCATCAGGATAACATCCGGCTGGTTCTGCATGATGGAATTCGCGACCTTTTGCATAAGGACCGTCTTGCCGCTATAAGGCGGGGCCACAATCAACGCCCTTTGCCCTTTTCCTAACGGCGTCAGCAAATCCATGATCCGCATGGAAATCTCTTTCGGTTCGGTTTCCAAGATAATGCGGTCTTTAGGATAAAGAGGGGTTAAGTTATCAAAGAATATCTTTTCTTTGCAGTTTTCCGGGTTCTCAAAATTCACCGCCTCGACTTTCAGCAAGGCAAAATACTTTTCGCCTTCCTTCGGAGGCCGGATATGTCCGCCCACACTGTCGCCTGTCTTAAGGTCAAACCTGCGAATTTGCGAAGGCGAGACATAGATATCATCCGGACACGGCAGATAATTATAATTCACGCTGCGCAAAAAGCCAAATCCTTCCGAGAGGATCTCCAGGGTCCCTTCCCCGAACATCAGCCCCTGTTTTTCGGCCTGGGCCTGGAGGATTTTGAAGATCAAATCCTGCTTGCGGATCCCGCTGATGCCGTTGATCTCCATGCCCTTAGCAAATTTCGACAGCTCGGACATTTTCATGTCCTTAAGCTTGGTAATATCCATGTAATTTTCATCCGTGACAGGAATATCTTTTTTGGCCGTTGGTTTTTCTTTGATCGGCACGGCCTTTTCCACAGTCTTTCCGCCCGCCGTCAATTTGTTCTCTTTAGTCATAGTCTTTCCCATATCTGTTTCACCTGTTTTTTGGTTTGGTTTAACGTTCCGTCATTATCTATGATAATATCCGCTAAACGGATTTTTTGCCGCAGAGGCATTTGCGCGTCAATGCGTCTTTTGGCCTCTGCCCTTGTTATGTTCAATGATTTTACCGCCCTTTCGATTCGCTTTGCATGACTTGCCTTGACAACGATCGAGACATTCACATTACGATCCATCTCCGCCTCAAACAATAGCGGCACATCAACAACAACGACCCTGTTCCGGTTTTGGCGCTTGATGCGTTTGATCCTCGCTAAGATAATCTTGCGGACTGCCGGATGAATGATCTTTTCTAGTCTGCGTAATTGCTGTTTATCCCGAAATACCAGTTGTGCGACCGCTTTTCGATCGATCTTCCTTCCCTTTAAAACACCCTTCCCAAAATCTTTAATAATCTGACGAAAACAAACAGTCCCCGGCCGCAATAATTGATGAGCCACATCATCCGCGCTCAACACCGCCGCGCCAAGGCCCCTGAACATCTTTGCGACCGTTGATTTTCCTGTCCCCAAACCTCCCGTCAATCCGATGATGCACATCCCAAAAATCTCTCCGGTTAACTATTTGCCCATTATTGAATTAAGATTACTGCTTTTCGATCGTATGATATATTTCCTGATAAATGCGCGCCGATTTCTCCCACGAAAAATCGCATTGGAACGCATTGCCCCTGATATTGTGCAAATCTTTTTCATTTTTAAAAACCTTGATGGCTTTTTTCATGGCTTTCAAGAACGAAGCGCTCGAATAATCCTTAAAAACAAAACCGTTTCCCTCTTTTCTCACCGAACTAAATTGTTTAACGGTATCCGCCAGCCCGCCGGTCTTGAAAACCACCGGTATCGTGCCATAGGCCAAACTGATCATCTGGCTTAACCCGCACGGCTCAAATTGAGACGGCATCAAAAACAAATCGCTGCCGGCATAGATCTGATGCCCCAGAGGCTCGTTAAAATCGGAACAGACCGCGATACGGCCCGGATAAAGATCGGCCGCTTGTTCCAATTTCTCCTGATAGTGCCTCTCCCCTTTCCCCAAAAACACGATTTGAACATCCATGCTCACCAATGCCTCCAGTGCGTCGATGATAAGATCAATCCCTTTTTGATGTGACAAGCGCCCGACAAAACCGCATAAAGGGACCTCTTCCCTCACGTCAAAATGAAGCTCTTTCTGCAATTGGCTCTTATTTTTCAGCTTCGCGTCAATAAAATCATCGGCGGAATACTGGGCCGCAATAAAACGATCTGTCCGCGGATTCCAGATATCATGGTCCAACCCGTTCAGGATCCCGATCACGCCGTCATAACGATCGTTAAGGACATGATCCAGACCGCAGCCTAATGGTTTTGTTTGGATCTCTTTCGCATATCGCGGGCTGACCGTGGTGACCCTGTCGCCATAGATGACACCGGCCTTCAGAAGGTTCATTCGGTCATAGAACTCGAGGCTCTGCTCGGCGAATGGGCTTTCAAGGCCGAGTTGAGGATATTGATCCTTCTGGAATACCCCTTGGAAGGCTATGTTATGAATCGTCATGATCGTTTTGGTCTGGGCATAAAATGGGTCTTGCGCATATCTTTCCTTCACATAAACGGGAATCAAGGCCGTTTGCCAATCATGGCAATGGATGATGTCAGGCCGCACATCGATCGTTTTCAGCAATGGAAGGACCTGTTGACAGTAATAACTGAACCGCTCTAAATTATCCGGATAATCGCCTTTATCATCAACATACAATCCCTTACGGTCAAAATAGGGACCGTGCTCGATAAAATAAACTTGGATATTGTTACCGATCTGAGCCCTTGAGACCTTTTCCGAGACAGATTTTACCGGGATTCCGGCCTGACTGACGCATCCGTATCCAGGCATGACAATGGTGACCTGTATCCCGATTTTTTCCAACGCCACCGGCAGCGAACCGCACACATCGCCTAAACCGCCTGTTTTTGCAAATGGGAAGACTTCTGAAGAACAAAAAACAACATTCATTTTTGCTTATATTCCTCCATATCCAGCCAATTTTTCCCAACTTTGACAATGATCTTAACCGGTACGTCCAATTTAACCGCATGTTCCATCTGATAGCGGATGAGTTCCGCCATTTCGGGCACTTCGCCTTTAGGCGATTCGAAGACCAATTCATCATGGACCGAACTGATCATCTTCGCGTTGAGCCCTCGTTTGTCAAGCTCCTTCTGGATATTGATCATCGCCAACTTGATCAAATCAGCGGCCGATCCTTGGACAGGCGTATTGATCGCCTGCCGCTGCGCAAACTGTTTCATGGCCCCGTTCTGGCTGTTTATTTCCGGGATATACCGCCGGCGGTTCAAGATCGTCAGCACATAACCCTGTTTCTCGCATTTTTTGATCTCTTCATTCATGAATTTCTTCACATTTGGATACCTCATAAAATACCGGTCGATAAATTCCTGCGCCTCGGACTGCGGAACGTTAAGATCATTGGCCAATCCAAAAGCGCTCATTCCATATATAATCCCGAAATTCACGCGTTTGGCCGAATTGCGCATTTGTGGCGTTACGTTCTTGGCATCCACTTCGAAAATCAGCGAGGCCGTAAAATTGTGTATATCCTCATCCTTTTGAAACGCGTTGATCAGATTTTTATCGCCGGAAAGATGCGCGAGAATGCGCAGCTCAATTTGCGAATAATCCGCGGCGATCATGACCAGGTCTTTTTGGGAAGGAATGATCGCCCTGCGTATCTGCTTGCCTAATTCCGTGCGGATAGGAATATTTTGAAGGTTGGGCTGGCTTGAACTCAACCGTCCTGTTTCCGTACCGGCCTGATTGAACTGGGCGTGTAGCCGTCCCGACTTTGGATCTATTAATTTCGGCATGGCATCGATATATGTCGATTTCAATTTTGTCAGCTGCCGGTATTCTAATATCAACGACGGAAAGGCATGATCTTTCGCAAGGATCGTGAGCACAGATTCATCCGTTGACAATCCTGTTTTTGTCTTCTTGATGACCGGCAGCTTTAATTTCTCAAACAAGATATGACTTAACTGTTTCGGCGAATTCAAATTAAACTCTTCCCCGGCCATGGCATACAAGGTCGCCGTCAGTTCATCCACCTTTGCGGCGCAGTCTTTTGAAAGTTTCTTTAAAAGCGTCAAATCCAAATTCACGCCGTTTTCTTCGACTTTATAAAGCACAAAGGCCAACGGCATCTCTATATTTTCAAATAGCGGCAAAAGCGATTTCTCTTTGAGCTCTTTCATCAATATCGGATATAAACGCTCAATGATCTGCGCCTGGCCGGCAAGTTTCGGTCCCTCCGGAACCGAATATTTCAAATAATGCCACGCCATGTTATTCAATTCAAAAAAAGCCTGAGAGGTCCCCAGCAAATAACCGGCCAGCATCACATCAGAGGCCTTTCCCTTGATCGTAATACCCTTCTTTGAGAGCGCCTTGAGCTTATCCTTGATGTCATAGGTCACTTTTCTGATATTTGAATTCTCAAAGACCATTTTAAGGGCTTTTATTGCATCTTTCTTGACATGGTAAACATTCTTATCGTCAGCCGCGACAAAAATAGACTGGCCCTCAAACAATCCCTCTTCTTCGCTTCTGTCAGTGGTAAACGCGAACTCCCCCTTGCCTTCAATTGTCGCGACTAAGCCTTTTGCGTCTTTGATGCTTTCAACATCGCGGACGGAAACGCCTTGTTTCTTCTCTTGTGAGCCGAATTCTTCTGCAAATTTTCGGAATTCAAGTTCTTGGAATATCTCGAACAAACGGTTCGAATCCGGAGGTTGGACTTTAAGCTGCTCTAAATCATATTGTATCGGCACATCTGCATCCAAAACAGCCAGATCCTTGCTCAATCGCGCCTTTTCTTGCTGTTCGACAATCAGCTTTTCCTTCACCGTCGGCCTCTCGAGTTTCGTGACATGCTTTAAGATCTTCTCCAGATCTCCAAACTCATTGATCAATTGCGCAGCGTTGACCTTCCCGATCCCTGTGACGCCTGGAATATTATCCGAAGCGTCCCCAGCTAGGCCGATAAAATCAATGATCCGCTTTGGGTCAAAGCCTAATTTGCCTCTGATGGCTTCGGCATCAAGGATATCCGCATCTTTGCTCCCAAAGAATTTCACATGGTTTGCCGCAAGCTGATACATATCCTTATCATCGCTGACGATAACAACCTCCAGGTCCTTTTTCATGCATTTCAAGGTAATGGTCGCAATAATATCATCGGCCTCAAAACCAGCAAATTCAAAAACAGGGATCCTAAAGGCCTGAATAATATCCTTGATCACGGGGATCTGGCTTCTTAAATCATCCGGCATCGGCGGACGATGGATCTTGTATTCCGCGAACTTTTCTTGCCGGCGGGTTTTTTCCTTCGAATCAAAACACACCGCCATATAATCAGGCCGATGTTTTTGTAAGATGTTCCGGATGATACGGACACATCCGTAAACCGCATTGGTGGGCTGGCCTTTGCTGGTCGCTAAAGCCTTGATGGCGAAAAAGCACCGGTAGCAAAGTGCGTGCCCGTCAATTAAAAACAACTTGCGCTTGGCCATGTGGGATTTTTACCTATACTTCGGATGAACAGCCATTCTGTGTGCGTGGTTTGTGTATCAAATCTTCTTGGAAATGTGAGTTTCTATAGTAATCTCAACTTAAAGGTCCGGATTCGTATTATCATTTTTCGGCAAATTTACTGGGCATATTGCGGAGAAATCAAAATGGGTTCTTCTGGAATCGTGGTGAGCATCTTCTGGATCTCGTGTCGTGCGGAGAGGGTATCACCCACCTCTAACCTCATGATCGCTTGTTCCGACTGCTCCTTGACATTTTTCTTGGATATTTCCAATCTGGTTTTTTTGTGCGCATCGATGATCTGCGGATTCTTGGGAGACAGGCGCAACGCCTGTTCATACTCTTTTAACGCATCTTCGTAATTCCCGTGTTTAAAGAAATCGTTCCCTCTTTGATAGTGTTCCTGCCCTTGCTTGACACGTTGATAAAACTCTTCATGGGATTTGGCCTCCAATTGTTTATTCAAGGAATCCGCTTCCAGGGCAACAGCCCAATCCCTGTATTTCGGATCAATGTTGACGAGCTCATCTTTGGCTTTTTGCGCCCAAGGGTCTTTCGGGTCGCCGCGCTCGAAGCGCATCTTAAAATATTTCGCCGCCTCGCCTTTCTTGCCAAGCCTTTGATAGAGGTAAGCTAAATTCGTATATGGCGGCAAATAATTTTGATCGCTCTGAATCGAGCCTAGATAGCACTGTTCAGCTTTCCCATAAAAATCGATTTCCTCATAAAGAACGCCCATATCATTGAGAAGGGCCGCGTTTTCCATCCCCAAGGATATCGCTTTTGTATAATAAGATAAGGCCTCGTTCAGATTGCCTTTTTGCTGTTCCTCATAACCTAAAGAACGATATTCTTCAGCCGTTTTTTCTTTAATGTCTTCAGAAGCAAATGTTTGAAAGGTAATGCCGGAAATGAAAAAAAGAAGAGCCAAGATGCTTCGAAATGCCTTTTTTGACCTTTTACCTGGATTAAGCATAATATATAACCCGCCCTTTAGCAAGAGAAATCTTCTTGATCCCCTTCCATTTTATTATGCTACAGTATAACTTATTGGTTAGCAATAAGTTCTATTGAAACTTTTCGCCGTTCATTTCACTTACGCAACATTCTTTGCCCTCAACGGAATTCACGCCTTGCTGTTCTGTTCCCAAATCATAGCAAGATTTCTGCCGGATGTTTTCTAAAAGAACGACCCTTTCCTCCTCTTTATTGACCAAAATAGCTCCAATGAGACGATTTTCTTTTAAATACAATCTTTTATATGTTGCTGACGCTCTGTCAAAAATATGGTCTTCTGTAATCCCCTCTTCATCAACATTGCCTAAAACCGTTAAGACAAGCCCTTCCATCTTTTGGCTCCAAGCGCAGAGAGGCATCGAAAATGCCCTTTCTTGACCATTAATAACGGCCGCGACTATTTCGGCCTGTTCTTCCAGCACTGAAAGCGGAGTGACCGGCTCAGAACCGCTCAAAGAACATGCCTGGTCAACGGCGAAAACGCCCTCCGCATCCGCCCTAAACTCGTGGTTAACCTCGATTTTCCGGTTCATAATTCTTATGGATTCTGAAAATAACCGCAAGTCTTCATCCGTCTCCATAAAAACAATGGCTTCGGCAGAAAAAACCTTCCCGGATTGGAGCCGTACGGCCTTGGCGTCCTTGTCACCCAATATTTCGGTTATCATGTTGCCTGGTATGATCCGCAGGCCTTTTTCCACAAATTTTTCCGTCAGCCATTGGGCTGCTTCTGCTTCAAAATGCCTGGCGATAAAGTTGTTTGGTGAACAAACCAGGATGACTTCCTTGTCCCGTTTGATAAAACTAAGGGCGGCTTGAAGCCCGGAAAAACTGTCGGACTGAATGACGACGGTTTTGATGACCGGCAAGGCATTGACAATCTTGTCGATATCTTTAAGCTTCTTATACCCGTAAACATTCTCTTTATCCGTCCCTTTAATATCAGGATAACGGTTTTCGGGGGTATCCGTCACGACCAGAATGTCATAATCGATCTGCTGCTTCTCTTCCGTGAAAATCTTCTTGCGCTTAAAATTGATGCGTGCTATTTTCTGGTCGAAAACAATCTTGATATTATGCTGAATATAAAAATCCTTGGGACGGCAAAACACGCTTTCAGGGGCAATGTCTTTGGAAATAAAAGACGCGAAGGCATCCCGGTTATAAGGATAATGGCCATCGAACGCGATAATCGTAATCCCGCTTGAAGGATCGTGGCGTCGGATCTCTTCGGTCATCTTCACGCCGGCCGCTGACCCGCCTAAAATGACAATCTGTTTCATTTTTATAATTTACCTTTCTTCCTCATTTGCGCCTTAAAGGCCTCTACGCCGTTACGCATCAACATGGTCACCGTCACCGGACCAACGCCCCCAGGCACCGGCGTAATAAAAGCCGCGTTCTTACAGGCAGCTTCAAATTCAACGTCCCCGACGATCTTGTCATTAACTTGATTGATCCCGACATCGATCACAACAGCCCCCTTCTTGATCCAATCCCCTTTGATGACCGACGGCTTGCCGACCGCGACAACGACAATATCCGCACGGCGCACGTGTGCTTCCAGTTGCCCGGCCTCGCTGGTCGCGATATGACAAACGGTAACCGTGGCAAATTGCTCAAGCAAAAGCAGGCTTAATGGCTTGCCCACGATGACACTATGGCCGACAATCACAGCCTCTTTCCCATAAAGGTCGATTCCGGTTGACTTAATATGCTCCATCACGGATGCCGGGGTACACGGAATAATCCTTGTCTCGCCAAGTAGCATCTTGCCGATATTCGTTACGTTGATCCCCTCTAAATCCTTATCCGTATCGACATATTTGGCTACCGCATGATATTCGATATGCTGCGGTACCGGCTTATGGATCATGATGCCGTTAACGGACTCATCGTCATTTAGCCTCTTGATACATTGCCTGAAATGTTCCTGCGTCACATCTTCCTGCAGGGCCTCCAGCTCGTACTGAATGCTGATATGTTCCGCCGCTTTTTTCTGGGATTTGGCATAAGCACAAGCGCCGTGATGGTCACCGACCATCACGTTCACCAGATGCGGGACACATCCCGTTTCCTTTTTAAGGCTGGCGACTTCCTTCTTTAAGGCATTCTCAAGATTTTGAGCAAGCAACTTTCCGTTTAAGATTTTGGCGCTCACTGGTTAGCTCCCACATTGACCCGCGCCGAATGAAATGCGGCTAATAAAAGTTCGGCGGCAACTTCAATGTCGCTGATTAAACGCGGATTGCCTTTTTCCACCAAGTATGGCGTCAATTGAATCGCCCGATAACACAACCGGCAAACCTCAAGCGGGACTTCCGCAGCTTTTCGCAAGGCCTTCTTCTTCGTCTTTGTCGGCGATTGGCGCGTTTTGACAACACCAAGATAGGCTTGAGCGTCCAGATCGACAAGCTCTAATAAACGCCTTCGAATCTGTGCGCTTTGTTTGAGTATGGCACCGATCTTCTTCTGTGACCTGATATTCGAATCTCTGCTTTTTGAGTAATTTGCCACCATGGAGACCAGCGCGACTGCCATTGCCGCTGTCATTGCCGCCGCCGAACCACCGCCGGGCACCGGAGTTCTTTTTGACAAAACATCCAAATACTCATCAAGCGTACAGTTTTTGTATTTCTTCATGAATGATACTGGGATTGTTTATTAAGGAGGCTTGCATCTTCACGATCATCCGACCATGTTCATCATAACTCAAACAATATGCCTTTTCAATAACTACCTGCGATTTTTACACGATTACCGCCCGTCGGCCCTGTCAGTTGACTTCAAACGCATTCTTAAGGATCGAAACCCGCGGAGGTTCTTCATCATTGAGGAATACAGAAACCACATCAAAACGTGCGTTTGCCTCGATCCTTTCCCGCCCTTTAAGATAACTTAAAGCAACATGCATGATCTTCCGTTGTTTTGCTTTTGTGATCGATTCGAGCGGCGATCCGAACGCATCCGTCTTGCGGGTCTTGACTTCGATAAAACAAATCGTATCGCCTTCTTTGGCAATGATGTCGATCTCGCCCAACGGATTGCGAAAGTTCCGTTGAAGAATGTGATAACCTTCGCGTTCAAGAAAAGCAACGGCGGCTTCTTCGCCCATCTGACCTAATTGGATTTTTTTGTTTGTCATCTGGAATGTTTGAAGCTTCTCCGGTGGATCAGGGAAAGCCCGTGAACGCTGATGGCTTCCTTGTGCTGCAAAGTCGGATAACCTTTGTGTCTTTTAAATCCGTATTGGGGATAAATCGAATCATAGACGGCTAATATGCGGTCCCGGGTAACTTTAGCAACAATCGATGCGCACGCAATCGATAAAACGCGATTGTCGCCTTTGACAACGGTGCGATAGGCATACGGCAGGTCTGTCCTGAACCGATTGCCATCGATTAGCAGACAAACCTTTCTGAAAAAATCATGGCCGCCGTCTTTTTTGACCGAGCATTGAGCAATCACATCCTCGACCGCGTTAGCCATCGCCAAAAAAGTGGCTTGCAGAATGTTGCTTCGGTCAATAACCTGCTCGCTTATGATACCGACCCCAACATAAGCCTTTTCATAAATCTCATAAAACGCCTTCTCACGCTGCCTTGCGGAAATGGTTTTGGAGTCACGGATCTTCGATTGGAATTGATCGGTCTTTAAGGCCACCGCTGAAGCAACAACCGGACCGGCCAAAGGCCCCCGGCCGGCTTCATCAACACCGATGACCAGATTAAAGCCTGCGGCTTTAATCTTCTTTTCGTAATCTGCATTCACGTTAGGCGGGATTAAATCGCTTGATCTTTTTTAACACGAACCTCTTTACCGACACGGTCTCGCAAATAGTAAAGTTTGGATCTGCCCAAAGTCCCTTTACTAGTCACTTTCAGGCTTTCAATGACAGGCGAATGCAAGGGGAAAATCCTTTCGACACCTTCTCCGAAAGAAATTTTGCGCACGGTGAACGTGCTTTTGACGCCTTTCCCCGTCTTGCTGATAATCGTTCCTTCAAAAGGGTGAAGCCGTACTTTATCGGCCTCCTGGACTTTCACCCTCATTTTAACGGTATCGCCGACATTGAATTCGGGGATGTCTTTGCGGATAAACTTGTTATCAATTTCTTTAATTCTCTCACCAATATTTGTTGCCATAACCCAACTCCTTTATCACCTCTTAAGAACACAAACCAAAAGGCCTTTGGGGCCTTTCCAGTCTTCGTCTTGATGATTATTTGATTTGAATAAGATCCGGGCGGTTTTTCTTCGTCCGGATGCGCGATTGCTCAGCTCGCCACTTGTTTATAGCTTCATGGTTTCCAGATAATAGCACATTTGGTACCGACTTGCCACGAAAATTTGCAGGACGTGTATATTGCGGGTAATCCAGCAGATTGTTTTCAAATGACTCGTTGGAAAGAGATTCAGCCGCCCCCAAAACCCCCGGCAGAAGGCGCGTCATACAATCAATCAAGACCATCGCAGGAAGCTCCCCTCCTGTCAGCACGTAATCCCCGATCGACAGCCTTTCATCGATGACAAGGTCATTCAGGCGGTCATCCACCCCCTCATAATGCCCGCAGACCAAGATCAAATTTCTTTCTTTGGAATATTTTTTCGCGATTTTTTGTTTCAGAGGCATTCCGGTCGGGCATAAAAGGAGGACCTTGGCCTTCCGGCGCACTTTGATTTTATGGACAGCATCATAAATCGGCTGTGCCATCATAACCATGCCAGGCCCCCCCCCAAAAGGCCGGTCATCAACCTTCTTGTGTTTATCCTTCGTGTATTTTCGCAGGTCGTGGATATAAATGGACAACTTTTTTTTATCCTGGGCGCGTTTAATGATCGACTCATTTAGGATCGGGGCAAACATTTCGGGAAATATTGTAATCACATCAATCCGCACTTACCGCTCCTTCTAAGCGATGCTTGGTTCAAGTTCCGATTTGTATTTTTCCAAGAACTTTTTCTGAAATTCCGGGAAACAATTATCGGCTATGGCCGTTCGAATTTGTTTCATTAAGTTAACATAAAAATAGACATTGTGATAGGCAATAAGATTGAGCCCCAAGATTTCGTTACAATTGAAGAGGTGGCGGATATAACTTCGCGTGTACTTCTTGCAAACCCTGCATCCGCATGCGGTATCTATAGGGCCGAAATCCTTGATATAGGCCGCGTTGCGGATCACGATCCGCCCTTCTGAAGTGAATGCCGAACCATGCCGGCCATAGCGTGTTGGTATGCACGTATCAAACATGTCAACGCCTTGACCGACCGCTTTGACGATCTGATCCGGCAGGCCGATGCCCATAAAATATCGCGGCTTATGTTCCGGCAAAAGCAGCATGACCCAATCAAGCGTCTCAAACATAACGGGCACGGGTTCACCAACGCTTACGCCCCCAATGGCATATCCGTCAAAACCGATATCGAGAATTTCCCGCGCCGACTGCTCGCGCAAGTCTTTAAACGTCGCCCCTTGAATAATGCCGAATTGAAACTGCTGAGTTTTTTCTTCCTGGACCTTCAAGAAATGCTCCCGAGCCTGCCGCGCCCAAACCGTCGTGCGCTTTACGGCCTCTTGCGCCTGCTTTCGCTCGCACGGATAGGGGGCGCATTCATCCAAGGCCATCATAATATCAGAGCCGAGAACGCGCTGAATATCAACGACCTTTTCCGGCGTAAAGAACTGCAGGGAACCGTCATAGTGCGATTGGAACTGGACTCCGCTATCTGTAAGCTTCCGGAGTTTTGCCAGGCTGAAGACTTGGTAACCGCCGCTGTCGGTCAGGATCGGCCCGTCCCAGCTCATGAACCGATGCAGGCCTCCGGCCTCGCCAATCACATCCAGCCCCGGGCGAAGAAAAAGATGGTACGCGTTGGAAAGAACGATCTGCGTGTCAAACTCAAGCAGGCTCTCAAACCACAGCGTTTTGACCGTCGCATTGGTCCCGACAGGCATAAAAAACGGCGACTCAATAATCCCGTGTGCCGTCGTCAATTTCCCAATGCGAGCTTTGGTATTATTATCTTTTTTTACTAACTGGAACATCTGCCGTTCGCTAACGCTCGTAAAACACTGTTTTCCGGATTATTCCTTCTTGCATTTGCAGAATCGGGATTCCTTTGTCCCGCATAAAACTAAAGCCGCGCCTATGACCACCGCCAATATTTGCTTCCACCCAAAAATGTCGACTTCGCCAAGGCCGATCACATCGGCCAATAATCCCAGCGCAAGAATAACGATCCCAAGGATCAAACAACAATTGCATTTTTTCTTTTTATTCTCTTCCGTCATCTTACCCTCCTTTTGATTAATAACTATCAAACGGCCATTACTCTTAAACAGGCTTATGACACACCGCTTCAATATTATGTCCATCCGGGTCAAAAACAAACGCCGCATAATAATTCGGATGGTAATGTTTTCGTATGCCGGGAGCCCCATTGTCTTTGCCGCCTGCGGCCATAGCCGCTTTATAAAAGGCATCGACATCTTTTCGATTGCTGGCGGAAAAAGCAATGTGTGTCGGCTGCTGAACTCCGCGGCCAACGCCAAACCAGAATTCCGGTTTACCGTCTTTTCCAAAGCCCGACCATCCTTGCATTTCCTTAACCTCACTGATCCCCAAAGGCGCCAGTGCCTTGATATAAAACTTTTTGCTTTTTGCTTGGTCTGAAACAGCTAATCCAATGTGGTCAATGATCATTTCTTCCTCCTTTTTACCATTAAGAATATATGAGAACGATGTTGATAATAACGGTTGCCTTTTTGTTTTGCATGAGTATCAATAACGAATGAGTTCCCGGAAGTCCGTTCTCATTTATCTGGACTTCTTATATGTGCCCATCAACACAGCTTGCCCGAGAATATGCCCTTGCATAGCTGCCTCAATTTCGGCTTTTGTGAGATTGTCATCACCCTCTAAAACCGCATCCAACGCGTACAGTTTAAAATAATAACGGTGCCTGCCAATGGGCGGGCACGGGCCCCCATAACCGGTCCTATTCCAATCATTAAGACCTTCTTGCGTTCCGTTCGGAAGATCTTCCGATTCTGCCCCCTCCGGCAACCCAATTGCATCCGGTGGAATATTGTACAGGACCCAATGGACCCATGTCATCCTGGGGGCTGCCGGGTCCGGGGCATCGGGATCATCAACAATGAGAGCCAAACTCGCCGCATCTTCGGGCACGCCTTCCCATGCTAAATCCGGCGCAATGTCTTTACCCTGGCAGGTATACTTTGAAGGTATTTCCCCTTCGTGAACAAAAGCAGTGGATTTTATGGACAATGACATATTCCCCTCCTTTGCAGAGCCAAAACGAATGGATAAAATTGTAAAAAAGCCAAGCGTCACTATGACCGCTATCCAAAAGTCGTTTCTTCCGTCTTTCATATTCCCTCCTTTTAAAGAATGAGCATGGCATCACCGTAACTGAAAAACCGGTACTTCTCCTTCACGGCTTCCCTATAAGCGCTTGTCATAAGGTCTTTTGACCCAAAAGCGTACACCAACATTAAAAGCGTGCTCAGTGGCAGATGAAAATTCGTTAATAGGATATCCACCATGCGGAATTGGAAACCCGGATAGATGAAAATGTCGGTGCCTCCACGCAGTGCGGCGATGCCGACCGCCTCTTTTTTTGCAATGGTTTCAAGGACGCGGCAGCTCGTTGTCCCCACCGCAACTACCTTACGCCCCTCTTCTTTCGCTCGTTTGATATGGCCCCACGTTTTCTTGGTGAGGGCATAATCCTCAAAATACATTTTGTGCTTCGCAATGTCCCGTTCTTCCACAGGCTTGAACGTCGCATAATTAATATGCAATGTCACCTTTTCAAGAGTATGTCCGTCTCCCTGAAGGCATTTCAGCAGCCGGTTCGTGAAATGCAATCCGGCTGTCGGTGAGGCGACTGATCCGGGCTTTTGCGCATAAACCGTCTGATAATACTTGCGGTCAAACGAACAATCCGGCCTTTTGATATACGGCGGCAACGGAACATGCCCAATCCTCTCAAGCTGTTTTGAAATATTCCGTTTGTTGAACCGGACAATCCTGTTTCTCCAATCTTCAACCTTGGCGATGAGATCCCCCCCCTTAAAAACAAGCCGGTCATGATCCTTAAGACGCCGCAAAGGGCGCAGGAGCGTTTTATAAGAATAGCCATCCGAAAGCCTTTTTAAAAGGAATACTTCAACACGCCCGCCGCCGCGTTGACGCCGGCCTAAAAGCCGTGCGGGAATAACCTTGCTGTCATTAAGGATGATGCAGGACCGTTGCGGCAAATATTTCCGGATTCTAGAAAAGCGCTCATGGATAATGCTTCCTTTTTTTCTGTCAACAACCATCAAGCGCGCCTGGTCCCTCCGCCTTAGCGGATACTGGGCGATCAAATGCTCCGGCAAGATATAATTGAATTCTTCCAGTTTCATAGTTCCGATATCTTGACGATCTTTGCCCCGGGATAATAATGTTCCAAAATGCTCGCATACTGATAACGGTTTTTCGCCATTTGATAAGCGCCCCATTGGCACATCCCGACCCCATGCCCCCAGCCGTGGCCGATCACATCAAAATAATATCCTTTCATTTCAACATCAAACAGGTTGCTCTTAACTGTATCAGACCCGAGGATCTGCCTGAACTTTGTACCTGTGATTGTTGCGGATTTGCCGTCACGGCCAATTATTTTCAATTTTCTGACCCGGCCGCTGTTTGTTCGATCGATCACGCTGATTTCTTTGATGGACCCAACGGAATATCCGTTTTTGTTCAACAAATCCTGAACATCCTTGGAACGGAAATTTTTCTTCCATCGGTAACTAGGCAATCCTTCACAAAAACCGCATGAAACACCTTTTAAGGGCGGCAAATCATGTTTCCATAACTCGGCGGCGTCTTCGGTATGCCCGCCGCAATTAGAATGAAAATAAGCGGGCAAGACTTTGCCGTTGTACATCAGGACTTCAAAGCGCGTTCGGTCGACCGCAAGATTCGTCCGATGGCGCTCGGCGCTGCGCCCGCCATAAACTTGAGAATAGACACTGCTCACGACATCGTACAGCTGCCCTTTCCTTTCCTTTGTTTGGTAAAGCGCATAGGTGCGGGTCGCTACGGCCTGGGCCTTAAGAGCGTTCATCGGCCAACGGTGAGGCACTTCATGATATAAAACGCCTTTAACATAAGATTCTAAATCAAGCATGTTAATGACAAGGAGCTTGTTTTCTTTGGTCAGGAGGATATCGATCTGGTCGCGATATTGACGTTTTTTTTCACCTTGATAGATGGCCGTGTCTTTTGGGGTCGTAATCCGCAAACTGCGAACGCCATATTCATGTTCGCCAATAGCTATGCCACTTTTCTGGACAGTAACGGTACAGCGCGCCAGACGTTTCCCATGATCGATCCATCCATTGGTCATGGGATCAATAATCTCGTATTTTCCCCGGATGGATAAATCGAAGTTGTTTACATCGGATAGTATGGCCACGCGGACGACGTATTTCTGGCCAGGCGTTCTTGAAAAGGCAAAGCTGCTTGCGGCAACAATAAATAGGCCCAGCGAAATAAGGAAATATCGGATTATTTTCGGCTCCATAAAAAAAACATCAGACTTAAGACGGCACTGATCAAAAAACACGTTGTAATGGGGACATACAACGTGAAATTTTCCTTCTTTATCAGGATATCACCTGGCAATCTCCCGATGCCAGGGAACTTTCCCAACATGTGCAGGCATAGACCGCTGATAATCAAAGCAACACCGACAATAATAAGGACTTTCGCTATATCCGTCATGTTATTATATTTTCTGTGGTAAGTCTTGGCAGGACGCGCTTTTGATGTGCTTGATGGAAATATCCGTGAGTTCTCGTCCGCGAGGCGTTCTTTTTAAAAATCCGATCTTCAAGAGATACGGTTCAACGACATCTACCAACGTGTCCACTTCTTCATTTAAGGTAGCCGCCAGAGTTTCGATGCCGACCGGCCCTCCGTTGTAACTGTTTTGGATTACGTTTAACAATTTCCTGTCCACATCGTCTAACCCAGTTTGATCAATCCGAAGCGTTTGCATGGCTTCCTGGACAATTGCCTTCGTGATTTGCGCATCAGGCGTCTTGACTTGAGCATAATCCCGTACGCGGCGAAGAAGCCGGTTGGCGATCCGCGGGGTCCCACGCGCTCTCAAGGATATCTCCTGCGCCGAGGATTGGTCAATCACAACATTGAGTTTTTTCGCCGAGCGCATCACGATCTCGCTCAATTCCTCAGGATTGTAAAAGTCCAGGTGATGGAAAATCCCGAAGCGGTCGCGCAAAGGCGAAGACAACAATCCGCTGCGCGTCGTTGCCCCGATCAACGTAAAAGGCTTTAAATTGAAATTGATGGTCTTGGCATACGGCCCCTTATCTACCGTAAAATCAATCTTAAAACTTTCCATGGCCGGATACAGGAATTCCTCAACGACTTTGGATAATCGGTGAATTTCATCGATAAAAAGGATATCTCCGGCTTCCAGATTCGTGAGAATCCCGATGAGATCCCCCGCGCGGTCGATGGCTGGTCCGGACGTGACCGTGATCCGGGCGCCCATTTCATGAGCCACGATATTCGCCAGGGACGTTTTCCCAAGACCTGGCGGCCCGGAAAAAAGCATATGTTCAATGGGCTCTTTTCGCTGTCTTGCCGCCAAGATGGAAACCCTTAGATTTTTTACAACATCCTTCTGCCCGACAAATTCGCTCATGGAGGAAGGCCGTAAAGATAAACTGTAAACCTGGTCCTCTTCCGTCTCCTGATTAAATACGATCTTTCGTTTCTCGTCCATTACGGCCCCTCTTGCGATGTTTTGTCATCCTCATGGGCTTCAACCGGCACCATATTGTCCGTATTGCGCATGATCTCGATATCCTCAAACATGCGCGTCTGTATGGCCTTAATTTCTTTTAACCGGATCAGCTCAAGGATCGCCATGAACATGACAACCATTTCAATCTTGCTGCGTGCGGTCCCAAACAAACGGTTCAGCGAAATTTTTGTTTCATTAAGCAAGCAATGTAAAATATCATGGATTTTTTGCTCAACCGTGAACTCTTCAGCCACAATCTCATGAATGACCTCTTCCGGCACCTTATGAAGAGCCTCCGAAAGCGCATTGATCAAATCAAAAAGGCTTGCTTCAAAATAAACCTCCTTTGCGTCTTCCTTAAGCTGATTCTTGATTTCTTCGTCAACAGCCCGCGAAAAAAAGTCTTTCCGCCTAAGTTCTTTCTCTTTGAGAGCGTCCGCGATCTCTTTGAATTTCTTGTATTCTTGGAGCCGGCGGACCAATTCATCGCGGGGGTCTTCCTCTTCCGCTTCCTCTTGGGTGGGATCCGGAGGAAGAAGCATCTTGGACTTGATCTGCATCAGGGTCGCCGCCATCACAAGAAAATCCCCGACGATATCCAGGTCCAGCATTTCCATCATCTTGATGTATTCCATATATTGCTCGGTGATCTTGGCAATCGGGATATCATAAATATCGATATCATTTTTCTTGATCAAGTAAAGCAGGAGGTCCAAAGGCCCTTCGAAGATATCCAATTTCAGTTTATATCCCATTAGAAAATGACCTCTTTGATTTCGGTAATCGTCTTGCGCGCGATTTTTTGTGCTTTCTGACGCCCCTCATCCAGGATGTCCCAGATGCGGTCTTTATCTTTCTCGAGTTCCGTCCGTTTTTCCCGGATGGGTGCCAGGTAATCAGCCAAAATATCCCCTAAAATCGATTTGCATTCTGTGCACCCTTTTTGAGCCTTTGTGCACCACTCATCCACTTCCTTTTTTTTGGCAGGCGCGAATACCTCATAATACATATGGACATTGCATTCATCCGGATGACCGGGATCCGTGAATTTGATTCTTTTCGGGTCCGTGAACATCTTCTTCACTTTGCTCTTGATCTCTTTCTCGGAATCCCCAAGATTAACCGCATTTTGGTAACTTTTGCTCATTTTGCGGCCGTCAAGGCCCAAAAGGCGCGGCATCTTAGTTAGGATGGCTTCACAATCATTGAAGAAATTCGTTTTATAGATATGGTTGAACCGGCGGAGGATCTCACGCGCCAATTCAATATGGGGCAGCTGATCTTCACCAATCGGGACCGCATTGGCCTTGTATAACAGAATATCCGCGGCCTGGAGGACAGGATACCCGAGAAAACCGTACGTTTGCAGATCCCTCGATTTGATTTCGCGCAATTGCTCCTTGTAGATCGGATTGCGTTCCAGCCAACCCAGAGGCGTGATGCAGGAGAAAATCATTTGAAGCTCCAGGTGCTCTGGAACGTGGGATTGGACAAAGACAATGGACTTCGAAACGTCTATCCCGCAGGCGACCCAATCGATCGCCATATCAATGATATTTTCCTTGATCTCCTTGCTCTGCTCATACTCCCCCATGAGCGCATGCCAATCGACAATCCCGAAAATGCAGTCATATTTATTTTGGAGGTCGATCCAATTATTCAACGCCCCGACCAAATGTCCCAAGTGCAATTTCCCGGTCGGGCGCATGCCGCTAAATACTGTTTTTTTCATAATGTCTGAGCGATTGATTCTGTTTCATAAACCTCGATAATATCGCCTTGCTGATATTTGTCAAAACCGTTAATCGTGATCCCGCATTCCATGCCTTCCGAGACGTCCCGGACATCATCCTTAAACCGCTTGAGCGACCCGATGCTTCCCGAAAAGATGATCTCACCATCGCGCACCACATCCAATTTGGCCTTCCGGTTCACCTTCCCTTTCTGGACATAACACCCTGCCACGGTGCCCTGTTTTGAGAGTTTAAACACTTCCCGGATTTCAACGCGGCTTAAGAAATGCTTCTTGATTTTCGCCTCGAGCAGCCCCTCAAGCGCTTTTTTCATATCGTTAACGGCATCATAAATAATCCGGTACTCCCGGACATCCACAAATGTTTTTTCAATTTCCTCTTTTGCCCTTGGATCAACACTGACATGAAACGCGATAATAATCGCGTTGGACGCGACCGCCAAAAGAACGTCGGAAGCATTGACATCCCCCACCGCCAAATGGATAAATTTCACCTTCACCTTGTCACTCGGGATTTTCTCCAGAGAATCCTTCAGGGCCTCCAACGACCCTTGAACGTCGGACTTTAAAATAACATTTAATTCTTTAATCGCCCCTTCCTGCAGTTGCGAATGCAAGTCTTCAAGTGTAATCCTTGGCATGGCCCGCATTTTCTTATTCTTTACCAGATCCTGGCGCCTTTGCGTTATTTCTTTCGCCTGCTTTTCATTCTCAACTGTATAAAATAATTCGCCGGCTTCAGGCACGCTGGAAAGTCCCAATATCTCAACTGGCATGGAAGGGCCGGCGCTTTTAATCGGGCGGCCATGATCATCAAATACCGCGCGGATCTTACCGTATAAAGGTCCCAAAACGACAATATCCCCTTCATGGAGCGTTCCGCTTTGGATGATCAATGTCGTCACAGCGCCTTTCCCGTGGCTTAAATGAGCTTCGACAACAATCCCTGATGCCTTTTTTTGGTCATTTGCCTTTAACTCAAGCATTTCCGCTTCCAGCAGAATCATTTCAAGCAATTGATCAACGCCTTCGCCGGTGACGCCGGATACACCCGCAACAACCGTTTTGCCCCCCCAATCTTCGGCCATTAAATTATGTTCTGACAGTTGTTTCTTGACACGATCAGGTTCAGCATTCTTCTTGTCAATTTTCGTCAGAGCCACAACAATCGGGACATTGGCCGCACGTGCGTGGTCAATAGCTTCCAAGGTCTGCGGCATAATTCCCTCATCGGCAGCGACAACCAATACGACAATGTCTGTAATATGCGCCCCGCGGGCACGCATTGCGGTAAACGCCTCATGCCCCGGCGTATCCAGGAAGGTAATACGCCCTTTTGGGACAAAAACCGAATAGGCCCCTATATGTTGCGTAATACCGCCGTGTTCTTGATCGGCGACTTTACTTTTGCGTATTTGATCCAGAAGCGTCGTCTTCCCATGATCAACATGCCCCATAAAGGTTACCACAGGGGCCCTTGGCTTCAGCAGGCTCTCATCCTCTTCTTCCTTCTTATGCGCTTCGATCACCTGCTCCTCTTGGGTCCGGATTTTCGTGAGGTTAAAACCAAAATCCCTGACAATATGACTGACGATATCCGAGTCAAGCGCCTGATTAATGTGGCATAGAACCCCCATTTTCATCAAGTGCTTAAGAACAATGCTCGGCTTTTCCTGAAGTTTGACACTCAGATCTTTGACCGTGATAGGCACTTGAACCTCAATATCCGGAAGGGATTCATCGCGTGACACTGCTTTCACTGTTTCAGCAACAGGCGTTATACTCGGCTGCACAAGCTCTTCCATACCTGCTAAAGGACGCGTTTCTTTCAATTCGTCCTTCTTTTCTATAACAGAAGCCCCCGTTTCACCTTTTGCAGTTGGGACAGGCTTTTTATGTTTTCGAACCAATGGTTTAAGCGTAATGACCGGCGCTTTGCTGATTTTTGGGTGGGGTTTGGCCGTTTCTTTGACAGGCGCTTGCTGGATGATGGTTTTCTTTTTTACGGCCTTTCCCTTCTCAGATGTCCTGACAGGCTTTGAAATAACCTTTTTTGTCCTGGGCGCCACCGCTTTTTCTTTTTCCGCAACCGCTTCTTTCTTGATCTCTTTTGCTTTTTTGCTTTTTGTTTCGGGAACTACCTCAGTTTTGATGGGCTTTCGTGTTGTTACCGGTTCATTGAATTCCTTTTTCTTCACCACTTTTTGTTCTGAGCCCTCGGATTTGGCCGCCTTGCGTGCCGCCGTTCCCGATTTAGCTGCAGCCGTTTTCTTTTCTGTTTTTAGTTCGCTTTTAATCACAGAAACAACAGCCGCACTCAGTTCCTGTTCACTGTCCTTTGCTTTCAGCTTTAATGACCGTAACGCTTTCAGGACGGCATCGCTGGTTATTTCAAGTTCTTTGGCTAATTCTGATACTTTCATAAATCCCTATCCCTTAAGCAACGCCTTGGCTTCTTTGATCATCTTTGTTGCTTTGACCTGGCCAATCCCTTTGACTTTGGTTAAATCCTCAACACTGGCCTCGGCAATCTTCTCCAACATATCAAATCCGGCCTGAGTTAACTGCTCAATCGCTTTTGCCCCAACCCCGGGAAGATCAGCAATCGAAACCTCTTCACTTTCTTCTGTCTCGGCCTCTTTCTCCTCTTCTTCCTGTTCTTCTTGGAGCTTCTTCCACTGTTCGAACGAGAATAAATTCAATTCCCACTCCACGAGCTGGCTGGCTAAACGCACATTTTGGCCGTGCTTGCCGATGGCCAGAGACAACTGATCATCCGCCACGATAATATTAGCTTTTTTTTCTTCATAATCCAGCTGGATTTGGGATATTTCCGCCGGAGAAAGCGCCGCTTGGATATATTCTTTTATATCCGAAGAAAAGCGGACAATGTCAATTTTCTCGCCTTGAAGTTCCGAAACGATATTTTTGACGCGCGAACCGCGCATCCCAACGCAGGCCCCCACACAATCGACTTTTTCATCTTTTGAATAAACGGCGATCTTTGTCCTTTCCCCGACATCCCGGGAGATCGCCTTAATTTCGACAATCCCTTCAAAGATCTCCGGAACCTCCAATTGAAACAGGCGCTTAATGAAATTCGGATGCGCCCTGGATAGAACGATCTGCGGCCCTCTGTTTTCGCGGCGCACATCCAAGACATAAGCCCGGATGCGGTCCCCTTGACGGAATTCTTCCTTGGGAGATTGTTCTTTCCTTGGAATATATGCTTCTGCCTTGCCCAAATCCACGATAATATTGCCTTTCTCAAACCGATATACCGCACCGTTAACAATCTCGCCTATCCTCTGCTGATATTCATCAAAAACAACATTCTTTTCCGCTTCGCGGATCCTCTGGATAACAACCTGTTTGGCCGTTTGGGCTGCAATGCGGCCAAATTCACTGGAGCGGATTTCTTCGCTTCCGGCGTAAGCCGTCAGTTTTCCGGTCTTGACATCTAAGACGACGCGAATTTCTTCATCTTTATCGACCGTCCACAGCTTTTTAGCAGCTGATGCAACCGCCGCCTCGACAGCTTCAATAAGCACTTCTTTCTTGATGCCCTTATCGCGTTCCAGCTGCTCCAAAATCCCTAATAATTCCATACTTTCCATAACTGCTTCCTTCCTCTGTCTCTATTCAATCATTTGTACCGCTGTTGAAATAATCTTTAACGGTATTGAGATGGTTTTGTCCTTCGTTTTGATCGAAATTTTGTCCTCTTTAACTTCCATGATATCACCATGATGCTCCACTTTCCCTTCAACTGCTTCCAGAAGATGAATCCTCACCTTTCTGCCAATAACGCGAGAGAAATCCTTGGGGGTTTCAAGCGGCCTGTCCAACCCGGGGGATGCCACCTCAACCACATAATCTTCCCCGAACCACTGCCGTTTTTCCAATGCACGATCAACTTTTTTATTGACAAACGCACAATCGCCAATGGTAATCCCGTTCGGCCGATCCGCAATAATATCAACGACAACCGTCTTCCCTCTATGCTTGAGGCGCAGCTCAACGAGTTCCGCGGCAACCTCGTCAATATATGGCATTATAAGAGCTCTGACCTGTTCTGTCAATTTGTCACACATGCCGCTTTTGTCATTTCCAAAACTTTTTGGGCTAACTGATCCTTATTTACCAGCACAATCTCATTGGTGCTACGGACTTTGATCTCGACCTTCCCTTCCGCGAGATTACGCCTTCCGATCGTCACACGTAGCGGAATGCCGATCAGATCAGCATCATTAAACTTCCGTCCCGCCGTTTCTTCCCGGTCATCAACAAGCACCTCAAGCCCTGCCGCAGTCAAATCCGCGTCACACCGATCCGTAAGATTTCTTATCTCTCGATCTTCCTCGGCTCCTTGAATCGGCAAGATTTCCACATCGAAAGGCGCTACCTGAGGCGGCCAAATGATCCCCTTGTCATCATTATGTTTTTCAATGATGGCCGCGATCACGCGGCTGACACCGATCCCGTAACATCCCATAATGATCGGCTTCTGTTTCCCGTCCTCATCAATGAACAGGGCCCCTTGAGCTTGGCTGTACTTTGTCCCTAATTGAAAGATATGGCCCAATTCAATGGCGACCTGTGATGCGAGTTTCTTTTTCTTACATTTTGGACACGGCTTCTCTTTTGCCTTTTCCTCAGCCGCTCCTTCTTTATAGCCGCACGCTGAACAACTGACAATCAAATCTTCTCCGATCGAAGCCGGGACCATAAATTCATGGGACACGTCGCCGCCCATCGCACCAGAATCCGCCTCTAAAATGACTGTTTCCAGGCCGCAGCGCTGAAAAACATTTTTGTATGCCCCATACATCAGGTCATAGTTCTTCTTAAGGCCTATCTGATCACGGTCAAAACTATAAGCATCCTTCATGATAAACTCGCAGGCCCGGACAATGCCAAAACGCGTCCTCAATTCATCGCGGAATTTCGTTTGGATCTGATAAAGGACAACCGGAAGCTGCCGATAGGACTGGACATAATCCTTGACTAAATTCGTGATAACTTCCTCATGAGTCGGGCCCAGACACATCGGCCGCTTGCGCTTATCTAAAAACGTGATCATAACATCGGCTAACACCTTGTCCCGGCCGGTCTGTTTCCAAAGATCAAGCGGATGGAGACAAGGGAGAAACAATTCATTGGCGCCAACCGCGTTCATCTCTTCGCGGATGATATTCTCGATGCGCCTTAGGACCCTTAAACCCAGCGGAAGATATGAATAAACGCCCGAAGTAAGCATGTGAACCAATCCTGCCCGCAACGAAAGCTGATGGCTAACGGCTTCTGCCCCAATCGGCGTTTCTTTTAATGTCGGAATGAAATATTTTGACCACCTCATATGTCTAGTCACCTATTCGTTAAAAAAACCATCCGGCAGTTTGACCATATGTTTATGGAACTTGGCCATGCAGGTTGGCGGCTGTTTATTAAGAACCCATTCTCCAAGCACTTCCCCCTTATCGCTCATTCCCGTTTGCTTAAATTTGAAAATATCATTCATCACCACTTTGCCCGTTTCATCATTATAATAAATATCGGAGATCGCTGTTACCCGGCGGATTCCATCCATAAATAACTCCACATGAACGATCAGGTCAATGGCCTTTGCGATAATCTTTTGTATTTCACTGGTTTCAAGCTGAATTCCCGTCATCAGCATAATGGTCAGCATGCGGTTAAAACAATCTTCTGTTGTTTCCGAGTGAACGATCGCCAAAGAACCGCTATGCCCGCTGCTGATTGATTGAATCAAATCCAGCAATTCATCACCGCGGATTTCACCGATGATAATGCGGTCAGGACGCATCCGCAGAGAATTGATAAAAAGATCCCGCATGGAGATCTCGCCCTTCCCTTCAATATTCGCGGGTTTGGACACCAGGCTGACAACATGCTCTTGGACCAGCCGCAACTCAGGAGTATCTTCGATGGTGATAATACGTTCGTGGGAAGGGATATGGCGCGAGAACACATTTAACATCGTTGTTTTTCCAGCTCCCGTCGAACCGCAAAAAATGACATTGAATTTGGCCTTCATGGCCGCAATCAGGAGAGTCGCGATTTTCTTATCAATCGTTTTTAAATTCAACAAATCGTCTACGGTCCCGATCTTATTACTGAACTTTCGGATGGTCATCACCGGCCCCATCAATGAGCACGGCGCAATAATAATATTCACCCGCGAGCCATCGGCCAATGAAAAATCGACATACGGCGAAGATTCATCAACGCGTTTATTGGATCCGGAACCGGAAAGGATTTTTTGGACGGTATGAAAAAGCTCATGATTGCTTTCAAATTTTATGTCCGATTTATAAATACGGCCATCGCGTTGGATATAAACTTGTTTTGCGCCATTGACCATGATCTCAGATATCGTCGGATCTTCCATCAGGGGGCGTAAGGGCCCCATACTCCTGACCGCACTGACAAGCGTTCGGATGATTTCTATGCGCGTTTCGTCATCCAAATTAAAATTATGTTGTTGGCAGACATCTGTGATGGACTGATCGACAAAACTTCTCAATTGGTCTTCAGTCATGGTGTCTTTGACTTTAAGGAATTCCGTCTCCTTAATAAGATGCCGGTTTATTCTCGCTCTAATGTCATCTTCGCTCATTTCCATTTCACCTTGTTAAAGGTTTAATTAAAATTTAATGAAACATCTCTTTCACGCGGCCGAACCAAACGCTCATTTGATCAATCCAACCGAAACGGGCAAAATCACTGTAAAACACGAACAATGCTAGCAAAACAATTAAAGTGAATCCGAACCGGGCAATATAATCTTCAATTTTTAAAGGCAACGCCTTCCCCCTGATTTTCTCAATACCGAACAAAAAGATGTGCCCTCCATCTAATGGAATTAACGGCAACAAATTGAAAATGGCCAGGCTTGCGCTGATAACACCAAGAATAAAAAGTAAATGCGATATGCCTTCTTCCGCGGCACCCTTAACAATATAAAATATACCGACGGGTCCCGTCACGGAATCCTTGGCAGACATCGCCCCTGTGACGATCCGAAACAGCGATTCACAGGTCAATTTCGTAATATAAACAAGTTCTTCGGCCGCATAGCCTAATGAACCGACAAATCCAAATTTATATAGATCAAGGGTCTGTTGCGGACCGATACCGATTTTCCGAATTCTGAATTCCTGTCCGTTTTCGTCCGTTTGAACATCAATTTCGGGCGTAACAGCCTTAACAAGGGTTTCCCCACTACGTTCCAATTTCAGGACAATTTGCTTGCCCGTTGAATCTATAATGGCATTTTTTAAATCGTTCCAACTGCCGACCTCCTGATTGTCAACGGCAAGGACCCTGTCGCCTCCTTTCAATCCCACGTCTTGAGCGGGATACCCATCTATAAAACCTCCTATAATATTAGGGAGATTGTCGATGCCAATATCCCGTACCATCCGTTGGCGACCAACTAAATCAGGTTTCACGATGATGTCAGGGATAACCGTCCTTTTCAATTCCTGCCCCTCGCGCAGGACCGTTATCTCAATCGCGCCAGGTTTATTCCCTTTGAGCCTCTCCTCAAAATTTAGCCATCCATAAATCCTTCGAGCATTAACGGCAACTATTTTATCTCCCGCTTTCAGACCCGCCGCTTCTGCAGGCCCGCCGTTTGTGATATCCATAATCGTTGTGGATTGCCCCGGATAGCCGATCGTAAACACGAGAACGAAGCTGATATAAGCGAGCAAAAAATTAACAACGGGACCATTTAAGACAACGATGGAACGATGCCCAACCGATTTTGAATAAAACTCTCCAGGAGCGCCCTTACACTCCGCGCGCTCATCCCCTGCCATCTTGACATATCCGCCCAGAGGAATGGCATTGATCATATAGGTCGTTCGATGAAAATCCCTTGAAAAAAGTGTTGGGCCAAAACCTAACGCAAAGCGATTGACATCAATGCCAAGTCGTTTTGCCGTAATGAAATGTCCCCATTCATGGACAAGGATCAGCACGCTTAATACAGCTATAAAGATAGCCGCGCTTTGAAGATTTGTGACAAATTGACCGATCATCGTTCTATTGGAGAATTAATTGTTCTGTTTCCCGACGGGCCCATTGATCCGCCTGCCAGATCTGCCTAAGAAGAGGGTCTTTTACTGCCTTATGCCGATAGACAACCCTCTCCGCAATCCGATAGATATCCGAAAATTTGATTCTATGGTTAAGAAAAGCCTCGACCGCTACTTCATCCGCCGCGTTTAAAACACTTGGCAATGTCCCCCCACACCTCCCAGCATAAATGGCCAAAGCTAACGACGGAAATTTATTGACGTCCGGTTTCATAAAATGAAACTGTCCCAATTCAATAAAATTAACAGACCGTAATCCAGGTCCTAGCCGTTCAGGATACGTCAACGCGTATTGTATCGGCAAGCGCATGTCCGTTACGCTCAACTGGGCGATAATCGATCCGTCATTGAATTCCGCCATGGAGTGAATGATCGCTTCGGGATGAATAACCACCTGGATCTGATCCATCGAAAGCCGAAACAAGACTTTCGCTTCAATAATTTCAAACCCCTTGTTCATCAATGTTGCCGAATCCACTGTGATCTTCTTTCCCATTTTCCAACGCGGGTGATTCAAAATCTGACGAACCGTTAAACAATCGAATCTTGACTTCGACACGTTTAACAATACCCCTCCGGAAGCCGTCAATATAATCTTGCGCAGATCTATCCGTTTCCTGCCTTCCAAGCATTGGAATATGGCGCTCTGCTCGCTATCAATGGGAATGATCTTGGCCTGATACCGTCTCGCTTCCTTAATAATAATATCCCCAGCCATAACAAGGGCTTCTTTATTTGCTGGGGCAATCGTCTTTCCAGCACGCACTGCGCTTAAGAACGGGTTTAACGCAGCGCTTCCCCTCATGGCAATAACGACAATATCAACGGATTTTAACGTAACAATCCGTTCTAGGCCTTCTTCAACATTTAAGATGCGGGTCCTAAGCGTTGAGACATGCCTCTTAAGATAGGAAACCCCTTTCGCGCTGACAGCCACATGGGACGGAGAATATTTTCTGATCTGCCGTTCGAGCAACCTAAAATTATTATAAGCGGTTAAACCAACAACGTTGAATTTGTCGGGTAAACGCTCAATAACTTTCAAGGTATTGATCCCAATGGACCCCGTTGATCCGAGAATAACAACGTTTTTTGGCCTCATATTTATTGCATTAACATCTGTGCCATATAAAAATAAAACGCTGGTGCCGAAAATAAAATACTGTCAATGGCATCCAAGACGCCGCCCAAAGCCGGCAACAATTTTCCGGAATCTTTTACATTGCAATCACGTTTGATGAGCGACTCGGACATATCGCCCAACTGCCCGATTCCGCCAAAAAAGAAACCTATCAAAATAATATGGATAAGGGAAAAATGGAGTTCAGCCGGAAGCAAAGATCTCGATGCCACGGCCGCGACCGAGCTGAACACAAAACTTCCAATGCTGCCTTCGATCGTCTTATTAGGGCTGACCCTGGGCAACAAAGGATGCTTCCCTATTTTACTCCCGACCAGCAATGCTCCCATGTCCCCGCACTTCGTGACTAAGAGTATAAAACCGAGAAGCTTCACGCCCCCCGCTCCAGGAAGCAAGAATCTGATTTTAATCAAAAAGCTGAAAAACCACGAGACATACAGAACGCCGAAAAGTGTTGTCGAAATCCCGATGATCGCATTGGTATTATCTTTCCGGTTAAGCTGCAGTATAAAGATGAGAAGAAGAACAAGAACGATAAAAAGCAATTCCCACTTTTTTGTCGGTTCAAACTGGAAAAATATGGATAACGGGATTAATATCCCGAAGAGAATTCCCGTATAGCTATAAATCGGAATGCCTTTTTTCTTGATGAGATAGAAGAACTCATAAAGCCCGCCAACCGTTAAAGCTAAAAGCACAAAAATAAACACCCATTGATTTAACACAGCAAAAAGGCTCAAGAAGATCATGATGGTTGAACTTATAAAACGGTCTTTAGTCATACTATCGTACCCCTATGCCCAATTTTCCGAAACGTCTTTCCCGCCTTTGGTAATCAAGGATCGCTTTTTTAAATTCTTCGGCATTAAAATCCGGCCACATTTTTTTCGTGAAATAAAATTCCGAATAGGACAGTTGCCACAAAAGGAAGTTACTGATCCTTTGTTCACCTGACGTTCGGATCAGGAGATCCGGATCTGGCAGTCCGCTTGTATAAAGCGATTGATTGACCGTTTCCTCGCCTATATCCTCAATGCCAAGTCGCCCGGATTGAACAAGTTTCACAATACGCTTAATCGCATCAATCATTTCATTACGCGCGCCGTAATTAAAGGCCAAATTAACAATCAATCCGGTATTATTTTTTGTTTCATCAATAACTTTTGTAATGGCTTCAATGAGGGCGTTGGGAACCCTCTCCTTTTGGCCAATCATCCTTAACTGGATATTTTCATTCTTTAGTTTTTGGAGTTTCTTCTCCAGAACTGTCATCAGAATATTCATGATCAGGGAGACCTCATGTTCCGGGCGTTCCCAATTCTCGGAAGAAAATGTAAACAATGTAATGACTTTAATGCCGATTTCCTGGGCCATGTCTATGATTTCTTCAACCCTTCGGACGCCTTCAATATGCCCCTTTGCCCGCGGAAGCGACTGTCCCTCTGCCCAACGGCCGTTACCATCCATAATGATGGCAACGTGCTTTGGGATTTTTGTTTTATCAATCTGTGACTTCATAAGTTTCTAATCTGCATCCATTAAATAAAATGGGGGATTGCCTATCCCCCATTCAACATCCGTTCCAAACGATAAATGCGAATCGCTCAATTCATCATTTTTATCCCCTTTTTCCTCAATATCGAGGATTAGGGCTAGGGCATATCTTGAAACGGCATATTACATCGGCAGCACAAGCCGTTGCAGTTCCTCGATTCTTTTATCTAAATTTAATTTGATTTCGGCCGCTTTATCTAATCGCACCCTCAGGTCTTCGTTTATTGCCTTGGTCTTCTCAAGAACGCCCTCAACCTGGGCAACTTTTTCCTGAACTTTACTCAACTCAGCTTTCAATGAATCAACCCGCTCATTCGCTTTCTGCAAATTCTCTTCAGAAACCAACCGCTGGTAACGTTCATTATTGAGCTGTTTTTCTGCATCGCGCGCTATATAACCGTAACGTATAGCCAACCCGCAACTTAAAATCAGCAAAACAATCACAAACCCAATCAACACGGTTCTCATTTTTACCCCACCTCATTCTAGCCGATTAAACATATAAATGATTATTCTTCCCTGCCCTGAGCCATAGTCTTAGGCAATATCACAATTTCAACACGTCGGTTTTTTTGCTTTCCTTCGTTTGTTGCGTTTGATGCCACAGGACGAAATTCGCCGTATCCGGTTGCCGATAAACGTGTAGGGTCAATTCCTTCTTTATCCTCCAGATGATGCAAAACGCTTAACGCCCTGGCCGTTGACAACTCCCAATTCGATTTCCAACCGGAGACTTTAATCGGCACATTATCCGTATGCCCTTCAATCCCGACATTCAGGTCAGAAACAGTCGTTTTCAAGACTGAGGCTACTTTTTGTAATTTGCTTAGCGATTCGGGACGAAGATCAGCTTTTCCGGAAGAAAATAGGACTTCGGAAACAAATGTAATGACCAGCCCTCTGTCCAACATATCCACTTTAACTTCTTTATCATCAATTTCAGACTTAAGTCGAGTTTCCAGTTCCGCTTTGGCCCGTTCCAAATCGGATAATTGGCTCTTTAATTGAGAAATCTTCTCAACATCCGAACGTCTTCCTTTTTGAAATATCAGCGTGCATCCGCTCAATGCCATGATGATGGTTACAACTAAACACATTGAAAGGAACTTTAAAAAATGTTTGTGCATATTCACTCCTCCTTTTAGAATACCTCACAGTATCATAGCCATAATTTAAAGTCAAGATATTTATACCAACCTAATGCCCCACAATAAGATATGTTCCTAACGGACAATGATTTCATCCCGTTTGGTCCCAATTGAGATGTATTTAACCCCAACTTTCAGAAGCTGTTCAAGACGTTCGATATATTTTCGCGCATTTCGCGGGAGCCGGCGATATGAGCGTATCCCGCTTGTCGGCATCATCCATCCATCCATTTCCTCATAGACCGGTTCCGCATGACTCAGCACCTCAAAATCCGTTGGGAACTCTTTATAAACTTTTCCACGGTACCGATAGGCCGTGCAAATTTTGATCTTTCTAAGGTCATCGAGGACATCTAACTTCATGATCGCAAGATCAGAAACACCGTTAACAATGACAGCATACCTGACTAAAACACTGTCAAACCAACCGCATCGACGCGGCCTTCCTGTCGTTGCGCCAAACTCATTGCCTTTCGTGCGGATCTCTTCCATAAGACGTTTTGAAAATTCTGTAGGAAAAGGCCCTTCCCCAACACGCGTCGTATAGGCCTTAACACATGCAATCACCTTATCGATCTTTGTCGGCGCGACTCCACTGCCCACGCAGACACCCCCGACCGTAGAATTCGATGATGTGACAAACGGATACGTCCCGAAATCAATATCCAGAAAAGTTCCTTGAGCCCCTTCAAAAAGAACAGACTTTTTCTGACCGATCGCTTTGTTCAGATATAACATCGTATCGCAAATATATGACCCCAGTTTTTTTCCATAACCCAGATATTCGTTATAAATACCAATAAAAGAATATGCTTTATGGTGAAAAACCTTATTAAAAACTTCGTTTTTTTCATTCAGATTATCCTGCAATTTTTCCTTAAGAACCTTGGGGTTGAGCAGGTCGACCATCCGGATACCACAGCGGGTCACTTTGTCCGCATAACAAGGGCCGATTCCCCGTCCCGTCGTCCCGATCTTATTTTTTCGTTTCGTTTCTCGCAATCCGTCCAAAACGCGATGGTACGGCATGACCACATGGCAGCGGTCGGAGATTTTCAAGCAACGGGGCGTCACATTCAACCCCCTCTTTTTCAGGGCGGCCATTTCTTCAAGCAGAGCGCGCGGATCAACAACCACACCATTGCCGATCACACACACCTTTCCCTTATGCAAGATCGCGGACGGAAGCAAATGGAAAATATACTCTTTATTGCTGACCACAACAGTATGGCCGGCATTGTTCCCCCCTTGATACCTAACCGTTATATCTGCATCTCTGGAAACGATATCAATAAGCTTACCTTTTCCTTCATCGCCCCATTGAGCACCTAAAACAACAAGGTTCATTAAATCCCTCTTTTCCGATGATTCGCCCTAATACGGTTAAGCAAAAAGCGTTTCACAAGCTCCCATAGGTTATATATTATTCGTAACGTTCCCTAAATAATTGGTTATGACACGGAAATTTGGTTGATAATTAAAAGCCATTACACTGTACTGATTGAATGATTTTAAACTGAAGCTCGATCCA